>JANYJB010000055.1 GCA_025361935.1 Verrucomicrobiota bacterium | reverse complement strand
CATCGCCGAGCGCCTCGTCCAAGCACAGCACGAAGCCGCCATGCTCACGACCTTCAACGAGGTGGACATGTCCGCCGTCATGGCCCTCCGCGCCAAGTATCAGGACGACTTCGTCAAGAAACACGGCCTCAAGCTCGGCTTCATGTCCTTCTTCACGAAGGCCGTCGTCAACGCCCTCAAGGAAGTCCCCGCCATCAACGCCCAGTTCGCCGGCGACGAGATCATCCAGAACCATTATTACGACATCGGCGTGGCCGTCTCCACCGAGAAGGGCCTCATGGTTCCCGTCATCCGCAATGCTGACCAGCTCGGCATGGCCGAGATCGAGAAGAGCATCGGTGATGTCGCCAAGAAAGCCCGCGACGGCAAGATCACCCTCGCCGACCTCGAAGGCGGCGTCTTCACGATCACCAACGGCGGCATCTTCGGCTCGATGCTCTCGACGCCGATTCTCAACGCCCCGCAGAGCGCCATCCTCGGTCTCCACTCCATCAACGACCGCCCCGTCGCGGTCAACGGCCAGGTCGTCATCCGCCCGATGATGTATCTCGCCCTCAGCTACGACCACCGCCTCGTCGATGGAAAGGAAGCCGTCACCTTCCTCGTAAAGGTGAAGCAGGCCATCGAAGACCCCTCCCGCCTCCTCCTCAGCGTTTAACCGCACGCATCCAACCTCGTCCCCACGAAACCGTCGCCACGCGCCCACGCGCGAGCGACGGTTTCTTCGTTTTGCAGAGAGAACGGAACCGCTGGCGACCGCCACGAATTCCCCCCAAAAAAACTGACGCCCTCTTAACCCGACACTTATTTATTAGCACCTCCCTCAATAAAATATAGGTAGAAATACCTATTTACGTAGTGCAATTCCCTGAAAATCCTGCCTCCGTCGCACAAAGGATGAAAACATACAAAGTCCGCGTCGCTTCCATAGTTTTAATCGCGTTCGCCCTCGCCGCCAGCGCTCGCGCCCAGTTCTCCTACACCGCCACCAACATCGGCACGTTCGGCGGCAACGCTTACACCATTGCCACCGGAATCAACGACTCCGGCCAAATCACCGGTTTTAGCACGATCGGCGGCCAGAACCACGCTTTCAGTTACAGTGGAGGCATCATGACAGATCTCGGCACCTTGGGAGGCAACTTCAGCAGAGGTGCCGGCATCAACGATTCCGGTCAAATCGTTGGTTTCTCGAATCTCGTAAGCACTACTAACAGACACGGCTTTGTTTACAACGGTGGTGCACTGACCGATCTAGGGATTATAGGCTCCGCTACAGACACCTATGCTTATGCCATCAATAACTCCGGCCAGATTGTCGGAAATAGTGGAAACGCCCCTTTTATTAGCGACGGCACCACCATGACCGACCTCACTTCGGTCCTCGGATCCAGCTCGGATGGCTACGCCATTAACGACTCGGGAGCGAT
The DNA here is from genome assembly GCA_025361935.1 of Verrucomicrobiota bacterium. Lineage (GTDB taxonomy): Bacteria > Verrucomicrobiota > Verrucomicrobiia > Opitutales > Opitutaceae > Rariglobus. The sequence continues at coordinate 11,526 of JANYJB010000055.1, read as the reverse complement.
CGCCGGCCAGATGAATGCTGGTGGCGGCATCCATGCTTTTGTATACAGCGGCTCCACCCTCATCGATATTGGCGCATTGATGAGCGGCAACAGCTATGCCTTCGGCATCAATGATTCAGGGATGGTCGTCGGCTATTCTACCACCATGACGGGAACGCGGGCCTTTCTCTACGATGGTGCCAGCGTAACCAACCTTGGGACGTTGGGAGGCGGAAACAATTCCTTCGCCAACGACATCAACAACGCCGGGCAAATCGTCGGTTTTGGCTACACCAGCAGCTTTGCCACGAAGGCATTTATTTATGAAGGCTCCACCCTGGTCGATCTAAACAGCGTCACCGATTTTAGCGGCAGCAATTTCACCACCCTCACGAATGCCCTATCCATCAACAACTCCGGTCAGATTGTCGGCTACGGTATAACCTCCGGTGGCTTCTCCAATGCCTTCCTCCTCACCCCCATCAGCCTGAGCCCCGTGCCCGAGCCCTCCACTTACGCCGCCCTCTGCACCCTCGGCCTCGCCGCTCTTGCCGTCCGCCGCCTCCGCCAGCGCCACCTCGCAGCCAGGCAGGTCGCTACCGCTCCTTCCCTCTAAAGCTGCCTCGGCTCCGCGTCCCCGTTTCCCCCATCGGATGCAGCTCAAGTCCCGCCGAAATCAGTCCCGCTGGCGCAAGTGGCGATGGAAAATAATCCTCGCCACCGGAGTCGTCACCGGAGCGCTTTGTTTTTTTTTAAGGGGTCCGCTTGAACGGCAGTTGGCCGCCCATCGCGAACAAAAGTCCCTCGCCCAAGCCAAGGCGTTCGCCGCCAAGGGAGATTTCACGTCCGCGATGCTCGCCACCCGTGCCGCCGCGACCGCCAACCCCAACGGCATCGACACCCAGCGCGAGGCCGCCTCGCTCCTCGAAGAAGCCGGTGCCCCCGCCTCCGTCAAGCAACGAGAACAGGTTTCCCAACTCGTCCCCGCCTCCGTCCCCGACCGCGTCGCCTGGGCCCGTGCCGCCTTGCGCTTCAAAGACCTCGCCTCGGCCGGCCGCGCCCTCGACCGCTTCACCCCCGGTCAGCGCACCACCCCGGAAGTCGCCCGCCTGCTCGTAGCCCTCGCCCTCGCTCAGCGCCAGCCCGCCGCCGCCCGCGCAGCCCTCGCCGCCGCCGTCGAAAAAAACCCGTCCGACTCCCGGCTCGCCTTCGAACTCGCCTCCCTCGATCTGCGCGGAGCCAATCCCGCCGGCTTTTCCGCCGCACAGCAAAAGATGCAGGCGCTGGCCGCCTCCGGGCCTCTCCACCAGGAAGCACGACTCGAACTCCTCCTCATCGCCTCCGACCGCGGTCATCTCGACGAAGCCGCCACTCTCGCCGATCAGATTGCCGACGACCCGCGCTCAACCTTTGATGATCAAATCCGCCGTCTGAACGCCCAGCGCGCCCTTCATGGCGGCTGGATCACTCCCGAATCCCTGCAAAAAGCCTTCTCCCATGCCCAAAAAACCTCCGACCAGGCGCAACTTGCCGACTGGCTGATGCTGACCGGGCAACCCCGCAAGGCCCTCGACTGGATCGCCACGCTTGACCCCGCCGCCCAAGACTCCCCCGCCTTGATCACCGTGCGTGCCAACGCTTCCGCCGCCCTCCGGCAATGGCCCGAGCTTCTCGAACTCGTCCGGCGCGGAGCCTGGGGGCCGATCTCCCCGGACGCGATTAACATGGTCCAAACCGCCAAAAGCATGGCCGATTTTTCCCAGTCCGATGAAAGCCTCACGCTCTGGAAAAAGGCGCTTCAAGGTGAGTTTAACAACCCGCCCGGCCTGCGAATCCTCCATCGTCTCACCGTCCTGTGGACTCTCCCCGAACACAAAAAAATCACCCTTGAGGCGATCGCCCAGTATTCGCCCGACAGCGACTGGGCCGTCCAGCAACTCGCCGCCGCCGCCTTTGCGCGCAAAGACACCGCCGACCTTCTCAAGATCTGGACGCTCGCCCTCCACCTGCAGCCGCAAAACCAATCCATCGCCAACGATTGGGCGCTCGTCTCGTTGTTGCTCAACCCCGGAGTCCCGTCCCCGGAAGTCCAGCAACGGATTGCAGAACTCTCCAGCGCCGATCCCGCGCCTCCCCGTTTCGCGCTCACCCGGGCACTGGCCCTCTGGCGCTCCCATCAGCCCCAACCGGCCCTGGCCCTGTTGGAAACCCTGCCCACCGAAGAACTCCGCCGACCGGGCGCGGCCCTTTACTACGGCGCCCTCCTGGTGGCCAACGACCGGCGCGCCGACGCGGCCCCCTACCTCGCCTTGGCCAAAACCGCCAAGCTGCTGCCGGAAGAAACCGCCCTGTTGGAAACGGCCTCCTCCTCCAAAACCGACCGCCTGATTCTGGAGCGCAGCACACCGGCAAAGTCATGACCGGCCGCCGCTCAGGGGCGGCGCTTCCCGCCATCGTGCTGGCCGCGCTCTGGCTGGACACATGGTGGCGCCAGCATTGGGCATGGTCTGGCGACCCGGAACTCATGTTTGGCTGGGCGGTTCCCGCCTTGGTGATTTTTCTGTTTTCCGAGCGCTGGCTCGACCGCCCCGCCCCGGTGGCGGCGGCGGCTGGCGTTGCAGGCTGGTGGGGCTTGATCGCGGCCGGCGGCACTGGCTGGTGCGCCAGCCTGCTTTTTCTGGAGGCGTATCCCCTGTGGACGCTTTTTCTTTGGCTGCAAACCGTGGCCGCCGTGCTCCTCACGCTCGGTTGCCTCGGCTTTGCAGGCGGGCGCAAATGGGTGCTCTATTTCGCGTTCCCGCTTCTCTTCAGCTTCACGGCGTTACCCTGGCCGGCCACTCTCCACCAAAATCTTGGCCAGGCCCTGATGGCGACGATCACCAAGATAGCCACCTTCGTCCTCAATGAAGGAGGCATCCCGGCCGTGGCTGCGGGCAATATCATCAAAATCAGCCGCGCCTGGGTCGGGGTCGAAGAAGCCTGCAGCGGCCTGCGCTCCCTTCAGGCCGGCATCATGATGGCCCTGTTTCTCGGCGAATATCATCGCTTCGATACGAGACGCCGCCTTGCCCTCACCGGTGCCGCGCTGGTCTTCGCCCTGATCTCCAATCTCCTGCGCACCCTTTGGCTGACCTGGCAGGCCGCCCTCCACGGGCCGGATGCCGTGCAAGCTTGGCACGATACCGCCGGCTATGCTGCGCTCGCCTTCAACGCCGTCGGCCTCGCCCTGCTCTCATGGCTGTGGATACGCGCACAAAAATCCTCGCCGCCCCCGGTGCCGCGCACCGCCCCCGTTCCCTCGCCAGCATCTCCTTGGACCGCCGCAAAACCCGCCCTTTGCCTGCTCGCCGTCACGCTCCTGATCGGTGAAACCAGCGTGAAGGCATGGTATTCCCGTGGCCCGGAAGTTGCCGCCTCCAGGCATCTGGCCTCATGGAAAATCGCCTTTCCCAAAGATGCCGCGGACTTCAAAGCCATGGACTTCACGCCCGCCGCCCTCGCGATGCTCTCCAGCGATCAAGTCAACGGCGCCTCTTGGAAAACTCCCGCAGGCATCTCCATGGCCGGCTACGTGGTCGATTGGAGCAACCGCCTCGGAGGCCCCGAAATCGCCCGTCTCCATAACCCGCTCATCTGCCTGCCCGCGAGCGGCGCACGCCTGCTCTCGGACGAAGGCCTGCAAGCCGTCGAACTCGCCGGCCAAACCGAACAGTTTCATTTCACCCGCTTCACGGACGGGACGCAGACATTCGCCGTTTTCTTCACCGTCATCCAAGCCGGCCAGCACCCCATAAAGGGACCGGACGCCTTCCCTTCCACGCAAGAAACCTGGTGGCGGCAACGCTGGACGGCGGTGAGTAACGGCCGGCGTCCCGGCGCGACCCGGCTGTTGGCCCTCGCCTTCTGGCAACTCCCTCCCGGCACGGAAGTGGACACCCTGCGTGCAACCATAAAATCACTCGTGCAGACCGACTTCCCGCCTGCCCCCACCCGAAGCGGCGAAAAATAATCCTTTCCCCTTTCGCCCGTTCCGAGGCTTAATGCCCCTTTCATCTCTTGGTGGCAGAATGCTATTCCCCTCTTCATATTAAAAAATGAACTCCTCCTTGTTCGACCTCATCGTCATCGGCGCCGGCCCCGGCGGCTACGTGTGCGCCTTCCGCGCCGCCCAACTCGGCCTCAAGGTCGCCCTCATCGACAAGCGCGCCGCCCTCGGCGGCACCTGCCTCAACGTCGGCTGCATCCCCAGCAAGGCCCTCCTCGCCTCCTCCGAGCACTTTCTCTTTGCGCAGAAGCACGCCTCCGAGCACGGCATCAAGATCGACGGCGTCTCCATCGACGTCGCCTCCATGCTCAAAAAGAAGGACGGCATCGTCTCCAAGCTCACCGGCGGCGTCGCCGCCCTCGCCAAGGCCCGCAAGGTCACCGTCGTCACCGGTTCCGCCTCCTTCGTCTCCGCCAACACCGTCCGCGTAGCGACGAGCGCCAGCGAGTCGTCCGAGCTCACCGCCAAAAACATCGTCATCGCCACCGGCTCGGCCCCCGTGGAGCTGCCGTTCATGAAATTCGACGGCGAGACCGTCATCTCCTCCGATCACGCCATCTCGCTCCCCGCCGTCCCGAAGAAACTCGTGGTCGTCGGCGGCGGCGCCATCGGCCTCGAACTCGGCTCCGTCTGGGCCCGCCTCGGCGCCGACGTCACCATCGTCGAATTCCTCCCAAAAATCGCCGCCGCCAACGACGACGACATCGTCCGCAACTTCACCCGCATCCTTCAAAAACAAGGCCTCAAAATCGAATGCGGTGCCAAGGTCACCGGCTTCTCCAAAGGCGTTCTCACCGCCGAGCGCGACGGCAAAGTCCTCGAATTTCCCGCCGACAAAGTCCTCGTCGCCGTCGGCCGCCGTCCCTACGCCGACAACCTCAACCTCGCCGCCGCCGGCGTCGAACTGACCGACAAGAAACGCATCAAGGTGGACTCCCACCTCAAGACCACCGCCCCCGGCGTCTGGGCGATTGGTGACGTCATCGACGGCCCCATGCTCGCGCACAAAGCCGAGGAAGACGGCGTCGCCGTCGCCGAGTGGATCGCCGGCAAACACGGACACGTGAACTGGGACCTCATGCCCGCCATCATCTACACCGAACCTGAGGTCGCCTCCGTCGGTCTCGGCGAAGACGCCGCCAAGGCCAAAGGCATCGCGGTCAACATCGGCAAGTTCAACTTCGCCGCCAACGCCCGCGCCCTCGCCAACGACGCCGGCGACGGCTACGTCAAGATCATCGCCGACGCCAAAACCGACAAAATCCTCGGCGCCCAGATCCTCGGAAAAAACGCCGGCGAACTCATCAGCGAGATCGTCACGCACATGGAATACGGCGGCAGCGCCGAAGACCTCGCCCGCACCATCCACGCGCACCCGACCATGTCGGAAGCCGTGAAGGAAGCAGGCATGGCCGTTAGCAAGAGCGCGATCCACGCGATCTGAAACACCCCGCTTGGCGGGCTACTTCAGAATCGTAAAAAGTTCCTTGGGGAGAAACGGCTTGTGCAGGATGCCGTGCACTCCGAGGCGCTTGAGCTCATTCGTTTTTTCTTCGCCCAGATGACCGCTGACAACCACCACGCGGATGTCGTGCCCGGCTTCGCGGAGGCGACGCAATAGCTCCGTCCCGCTCAGCACCGGCATGTTTTCGTCGGTCAGGATGAGATCAAAGTTCTTGTCGCGCATCTGGAAAAGTTCCCACGCCTCTTCGCCGTTTTGGGCATAGGTGACGGCGTGGCCATTACGGGTGAGCAGGGCGTTGATCGTCTCCGCCACCGTCACGTTGTCCTCAACCAGAAGAATCCGCATCCCGGCCGAGCCTTCAACCGGGGCAACCCCCGGCCCTCCGGACTTGCCAGGCTCGCTTATGCCAGCCTCGGGCGTGGTCGGAACCGGGAAATGAACATGAAACATCGTGCCGCTGCCGGGCTGGCTTTCGAGTTCGATCCAGCCATCGAGGCTCTTCACCACATTCCACACCACGGCCAGGCCAAGACCCGTTCCGCGCCCCGGAGACTTGGTCGTGTAAAACGGTTCAAACGCTTTGGCCCGCACCTCGGCACTCATGCCGGTGCCGTTGTCCGCTATGGTGAGCCGCTGCCATGAACGCGCAAAGGGTGCCATCGAAACACCCGCGCCGCCCTGGGCCGACTCCATGCGCATGGTCGAGATCGCTATGCGCGGCGTCCAGCCGACAGGCGCACCCTCCTCGATTTTTTGCATCAAAGCATCACGGGCGTTGATGACAAGATTCACGACGATCTGAGCGACATGCGCCCGATCCAGGGAAAGCGGCCCGAGTCCCGGCGAAAGGTGCACCGCCAGCTCGATACGCCGGTCAAGCGTGTGCCGCAAAAGCCCGATTGTATCGTCAACCAGCGGGTTCAGCAGCAGCAGCTCGCGTTTCCCGCTGGAACGCTGCCCAACTGACAGAATCCGCTGGTTAAGCTGGGCCGCCTGATCGATCGCATCCTCGATCGAACGCAGCGCGGCAAGCAACGCCGCGTCGCCGGCCCGATCAATCCGCAGCATTTCCAAACGCAGCAGCATCGGGGTGAGCAGATTGTTGAACTCATGCGCCACTCCCGCCGCCAATTGCCCCAGGGATTCTATCTTCTGCGTCTGGCGGACTTGCCTTTCCAAATCATCGCGATCGGTGATGTCCTGACAGTTGGAAGCGACCCCGATGACTTGGCCGTTATCATCGACGAGCGGCGTGTTATACCATTCGCAAAGGATGGATTTGCCGTCCTTGGTCAGATTCCGGTTCGTGCTGCGCGTGCCACCGCGGTGCGATAAGATGGAATGCCACACCTCTATTACCTTTTCACGCGCCTCGTCCGGCACGATCAGCCCGATGGCATCCCGTCCCAGCGCTTCGGCAGCCGCGTAGCCGAAAATCCGCTCGGCCGCAGGATTCCAGGCGGTGACTCGAAATTCCAAATCCCACTCGATGACCGCCAGCGGCGTCTGGCGCACGTGCAGGGCGAGCCGGCGTTCGGACTTTCGCAACGCCTCCTCAGCACCGATCCGCTCCGTCATGTCCAGATTGATCCCCAGGATGCCCGTGATTCGTCCGTCCACCCGCACGGGCGCGATGATATTGTAGCTGTGCCGGACGCGTCCGTTGTGCTCGAAAGTGACTTCACCGCGCAAAAGCTCCCCGGCAAACGCGCGCCGGTTGTTGGTTTCCCAGAGTTTTCTCGTCTCGGGCGGCAGCTCGATCTCCGCGAGCCTCTTGCCGAGGCATTGCCCCCAGTTCTGACAAGCCACGGTATTGAGCAGCACATAGCGGCCGGATTCGTCCATCACCCAGAAATCAAACGGCAGGTTGTCTATCGCCGTGCGTAGACGCGCCTCGCTGCCGCGCAACTGCCCGTCGATTTTCCCCCGCTCCGCCATTTCCACCCTCAGCCCGCCGGCAAACGCCGCTCCGAATCCAAGCATCAGCATGGGTATCGCCAGAAACCCCAGCATGCGCAGCCTCGCGAGCGAGACAGCCTCGATCCATTTTTCAGCGGGATAGTCCACGCCAAGGGCAGCCTCCACCCGTCCCTGCGCGTCATAGAGGGGAACCTGGGCGCTTACCCACACCCCCCACTCGTCGCGCACGGGCATGTCGGAAAACGTGCTTTTCCCTTCGAGCGCCTGGAGCATGCCATCGTCCACCTCGTCGTATTCGCGGCCGATCGGCGTGCGTTGCTCGCGCGCGCCTTCGTATTTCCCGTCGTGGTTATAGTCGGTTTCACTGTCCACGATCAGTCTCACTTTCCCGTCGATGCGGCGAAAGGTATAGACGTCGCTTACCGCAGGATTGGCCTTCTGCCAACGCTTCATCGCCTCGATCATCTCAAGATAGCGCGGATCGTTCGCCGGCGTGTCGGGAGTTATCCGGCTGTGCCCCATGTATTCGATCTCCCGGGCGTAAGTGGGGGCGAGACCCTCAAGCAGGGATCGGATGCGCCGACTTTCGGCACGACCGGCGCCATCGACCAGAAACCAGCCCGCTCCCAGCAAAATGCATAAAATCGGCCACGCCACCAAGGGCAGTTTACCGTGCGGCTTGCGAAGACGCAGCCAACATTCCAACAGACCAAAGACCACGAGGCCGATGATAACGAAGACGCAATAATCGTGATTTTCCGCAATCCAACCAGCCATAGGATTCTCGAAGGCAAACAGCCGGAAGCCCTCATTGCAAGCGCCCCACTCTTTTGAAAACTGCTCCGCGAAACCCGATGGCTTCCAATTTTGATTTGCGGCAGCGAACAGAGAGGAGAATATCTCGGCTTCTTCCCCTTCTTCAAAGCCAGCGCTCACTCCCCACATGAAGACCTTCTCTATCGCCATCGGCTCCGATCACGCCGGCTTCGCCTATAAAGAGGCCATCAAGACCGCTCTCCTCTCCGACGGACATACCGTGCGCGACATGGGCACCCATTCGGACGCCTCCTGCGATTATCCCGACTTCATCCGCCCCGTCGCCGTCGCCGTCGCCAACGGCGAATACCAGCGCGGCATTGTGCTCGGCGGCTCCGGCAACGGCGAAGCCATCGTCGCCAACCGCGTCAAAGGCGTGCGCTGCGGGCTTTGCTGGAACGAACAGGTCGCCATCTGGAACCGCTCCCACAACGATGGCAACGTGCTCTCCCTCGGCCAGCGCACCGTGACCGAGACCGAGGCCATCAAGATCACCCGCACCTGGCTCGCCACCGACTTCGAAGGAGGCCGCCACATCGCCCGCATCCAGAAAATCGATGCCGTCTGAGTCTTTTCTCGCACCTCAGGTCGCCGCCGCTTCCCCTCCGAAGCAGCCAGCACTTCCTGCGCGCTTAACCCGAGGCCTGCACATCGTCGCGATTTTTGAGGCCGCCAAGGGCCTGCTGGTGCTTGCCGCCGGCGTCGGCGCGCTCAGCCTGCTCAACCGCGACGCCAGCCTCATCGCCGAAAAACTCGTCCGCTATCTCCTGCTCAATCCGGACGGACACTTGGTTCACTATCTGGTGGAGCGCGCAGGCCGCATCACCAACCGAGAACTTGTGATCACCGCGATCATTTCCGTGCTCTATTCCGGCACGCGCTTCGCCGAAGCCTACGGACTGTGGAAAAACCGCGCCTGGGCCGAGTGGCTCGCGGTTTTAGGAGGCATGGTTTACCTGCCCTTCGAAATCTCCGCCATCCTCCATCGCGCCACGGTGCTAAAGTTCAGCCTCCTCGGTCTCAATCTCCTGATCGTCGGCTATGTCGCGCGCGTGCTCTACGTCAAACGCAAGGCGCGCAAAGCCACCGCCGCCTGACCTCCGCCAGAAGGCAAAACCCCAGTCCGGTTGTTTTTTCCTAGGAGCCTGCTAGTGTTGGTCATGCAACTCCTCGGCCTCCACCACGTCACCGCCATCGCCTCCGACGCCCGCCGCAACGTCGAGTTTTACACCCGCGCCCTCGGGCTGCGCCTCATCAAGAAGACCGTCAACTTCGACGATCCCTCGACCTACCACCTCTACTACGGCGACCACGTCGGCACGCCGGGCTCCGTGCTAACGTTTTTCCCCTGGGCCGGATTGCGGCGCGGCCTCCCGGGCACCGGACAAGCCTACGCCACGTCGTTCTCGGTCAGCGCCGACGCACTTCCCTTCTGGGAGCAACGCCTGCGCTCCCACGGCGTCGCGCTGAAACCAATCATAACACGTTTCGGCGAAAGCGTTCTGACCTTCACCGACACCGACGGGCTCATCCTCGAACTGGTCGCCACGGCTTCACCCGATCCGCGCACGCCGTGGACTCATCCCGAGATTTCCCAGGCGCACGGCATTCGCGGCTTCCACGGCGTCACGCTCGCTCTGACCGACGCGGCGCGCACACGGGCGTTGCTCACCGCCTCGATGGGCTACCGCGAAATCGCGGCCGAAGGCACGCGCACCCGCTTTACCGTGGGCGATGGCGCGCCAGGGACATTTATTGATCTTCTCGTCGATCCCTCCCTGCCGCGCGGACTCCAGGGCGGCGGCACCGTCCATCACGTCGCCTTCCGCACGTCCGACGACGCAGCGCAGGCCGTCGCGCTCAACGAAGTCCGCGCCCTCGGCCTCCACGCCAGCCCGGTCATGGACCGCAATTATTTCCACTCGATCTACTACCGGGAACCCGAAGGGATTCTTTTTGAAATCGCGACCGACACACCCGGCTTCACCATCGACGAGCCTGTCGAGTCGCTAGGCGGCAAACTCATGCTGCCACCGCAATACGAACCGCAGCGCGCCGAAATCGAAGCCAACCTGCCCAAACTCGGCTGACACCCTCCAGCCCCGCCGCCATGCAGCTTTCCTACCAGCACGTTTTCGCGCCCGGCACCGATCCGTCGGCTCCACCCTTGCTGCTTCTGCACGGCACCGGCGGTGACGAAAACGACCTGCTCGCCCTCGGTGGTCAGCTCTCGCCGGGCTCCGCGCTGCTCAGACCGCGCGGCGATGTTTCCGAACGCGGCGCACCGCGCTTCTTCCGGCGCTTCGCCGAAGGTGTGTTCGACCTCGAAGACGTGCGCGCACGCACCCATGCCCTTGCCGACTTTATCGCCGCAGCGGCGGCGCACTACGGCTTCGACGCCTCGCTCCTCACCGCCGTCGGATTTTCCAACGGCGCCAACATCGCCGCCTCACTTCTCCAGCTTCGCCCGGAATCTCTCGCCGCCACCGTTCTATTTCGCGCGATGGTGGTGATCGACGAACCCGCCGCACCCGGCTCGCTCACCGGCAAACGCGTGCTCCTCGCCAACGGCACCCAAGACCCCATCATTCCCAATGACCATCCCGCCCGCCTCGCCGCCCTCTTCCGCGCAGGCGGAGCCGATGTGACTTTACAAACAACCGAGGCCGGCCACGGCCTGACGCGCGCCGACCTCGACGCCGCGCAGGCCTTCTTGACTCGCCTTTAGCCACCACTGAGCGAAGCACTCCTGCTCGCCCTAAAATCTATCGCTTGCCCGCGCCCCGCGCCGGCCTCACCTTCAGGGCCTGGACATGGTTTTCCCTAAAACTCCCGCCATCCTTTCCGAACGCGACCTGCGCGCCGGCGAACTCGACAAAAAACCGACCGCCGCCCTCCTGCGCCTCTACGCATGGATGCACTACGCCCGCACCGGCGACAACCGCATCCTCGACCTCTTCCGCCAGGGCCTCATCCGCGGCACCGTCACCGGTGGCCAAGGCAACGAAGGCCTCACCATCCCTCTCGCCCTCCTCGCCGACAAAGCCATCGACGTCGTCTCCTGGACCCACCGCGATTTCGGCGGACACCTGATCTGGAGCGACCACCTCTGCGATCACCTCAACCAGTATTTCGCCAACGCCGGCAGCCCCACCCACGCCCGCGAGGGCAACGTCCACCACGGCGACGTCAAAAACCGCTCGCTCCCGATGGTCAGCCACCTCGGCGCGATGCTCTCCAACGTCCTCGGCATGACCGATTCGCAACGCCGCCTCGGCAAGCCCGCCGTCGGCTTCACCTT
>JANYJB010000028.1 GCA_025361935.1 Verrucomicrobiota bacterium | reverse complement strand
TCGCGCCACCTCAAGCGCAAGGGAAAACTCTGGATTCGTATCTTCCCCCACAAGCCAATCACCAAGAAGCCCGCCGAAACGCGAATGGGCTCAGGTAAAGGTCCGGTCGAATACTACGTCGCCCAGATCAAGCCCGGTGCCGTCCTCTTCGAACTCGCCGGTGTCCCGGTGAGCGTCGCAAAGGAAGCATTCCGCCTCGCCGACGCCAAACTGCCTTTCCACTGCCGCTTCATCGTGCGTGAAGGCGCCGCTGAATAATCAGCCGCCCCGGCCAACCCACCAAACACCGCCATGAGCACATACAAGGAAATCAGCGAACTCGCCCCTGCCGAGATCACCGCCAAACTTAACGAAAACCGCGAAAAACTCCTCCAGCTCCGCCTGCGCAAGCAGACCGGCCAGGTTGAGAAGACCCACGAGTTGCGCTCCCTCCGTAAGGACAACGCCCGCCTCGAGACCGCGAAGACCGCCAAGAACAAGAAGGCCGCCGCCTAACCGCGCCCCGCGCCGTCTCCAACCCGCAAAAGAATATGTCAACCACGACCCGCAATTCTCGCAAGGACCTCATCGGTTTCGTCACCAGCCGCTCCGGTGACAAGTCCATCAAGGTCACCGTTCCCTATAAGATTCCTCATCCCCTCTACCAGAAGGTCATCAATCGTAAAACCGTTGTGCACGTTCACGACGAGAAGAACGAGACCAAGGTCGGCGACAAGGTCGAGATCATGGAAACCCGCCCTCTCAGCCGCCTCAAGCGCTGGCGCGTGGTGAAGGTCCTTGAGGCCGCCATCCTCGCCGACGGTGCCGCCATCAGCGAAAAAGACGTCGCCGAACTCGTCCCCACCAAGACGACCAAGGCCTGATCGCATCAACATTTAACAAGTAAAACATCATGCTCCAACTCCGCTCCTGGATGGACGTCGCCGACAATACCGGCGCGCGCCGTGCCATGTTCATCAGCAAAAAAGGCCAGAACACCACCACCGCCGGCGTGGGTGATGTCATCACTGTCCACATCAAGGAAAGCTCCACCGATGCCAGCGTGAAGAAGGGTGAGGTCGCCAAGGCCGTCATCATACGCACGAAGGCTCCGGTCCGCCGTTCCGACGGCAGCTACCTCCGCTTTGACAGCAACGCCATCGTCATCATCGGCACCGACGGCAATCCCAAGGGCACCCGCATCTTCGGCCCCGTCGCCCGCGAATTGCGTGCGAAGAACTTCATGAAGATCATCTCGCTCGCTCCGGAGGTTCTCTAACATGGCTACTAAATTTCACGTCAAACGCGGCGACGAAGTCGTCGTCATCGCCGGCTCCCACAAGGGCAAATCGGGCAAGGTCCTCGAGATCCTCCCTGCCAAGTCGCGCGTGCGCGTCGAAGGCGTCGCCATGATGAAGCGCCACATGAAGAAGTCGCAGGAAAACCCCAACGGCTCGATCGTCGAGCGCGAGGGCTCCGTGCACGTCTCCAACCTTCAGAAGAAAGCCGTCTACGATGCGTCCAAAAAACGCGCCGTGAAGGTCTGATTCTTCCGGCTTCAAAATAGAACTTGCCAGGGGCGACGCTACCTCGTGTAACTTCGCCCCTTTTCCCTCTCTACATAACACTCAAATTGTCGCCGGGTCGGTAATCCGTCGGCTCTTACCATAATGAGCAGCAAATACACTCCCTCCCTTAAAAAGCTCTACGTTGAGCAAATCGTCCCCGAGCTCGTTAAGAGCCGCGGCTACAAGAACACGCACGAGGTTCCGAAGATCACCAAGATCTCGTTGAACACCGGCATTGATGCCGAAGCTGACAAGAACCAGATCGCCGATGTCGCCCGTGATCTCGCTGCCATCGCCGGCCAGAAGCCCGTTCTCTCCAAGTCCAAGAAGGCCATCTCGAACTTCAAACTTCGCGAAAACCAAGTCGTCGGCGCCCACGTCACCCTTCGCGGTGATCGCATGTGGGAATTCCTCCAGCGTCTGCTGGCGGTCGCCCTTCCTACCATCCGCGACTTCCGTGGCGTCGGCTCCAAGCTCGACGGCCAGGGTAACTACAATCTCGGCATCTCCGACTTCACCATTTTCCCGGAAATCACCGTGGAAAACGTCAAGAAGACCATGGGTCTCGACGTCACCATCGTCACCACCGCGAACACCGACGAAGAAGGCCGCGAGCTCCTGAAGCTCCTCGGAATGCCCTTCCGTCGCACTGAGGCTCAGGTCGCCGCCGACGCTGCCGCCGCCAAGTCCAACGCCGCCTAACCTTTTCCGACCATGCCGAAGACATCCGCCATCAACCGTAACGAGAAGCGCAAGACGCTCACCGCCAAGTTCGCCGTCCAGCGCGCCGAGCTCAAGGCCATCCTCTCCACCCCTTCTATCAGCGACGAAGAGTTCTTCGCCGCCCAGAAGAAGCTCCAGAGGCTCCCCCGCAACTCCTCGAAGATCCGCATCCGCAACCGCTGCTCACTCAGCGGTCGCCCCCGCGCCTTCATCCGCAAGTTCGGTGTTTCCCGTATCACCTTCCGCGAGCTTGCCCTTGCCGGCAAAATCCCGGGCGTGACCAAGTCTTCCTGGTAAAAAACTTTTGGGCCGCGGGAGTCGGATATGACCCGCAAGCCCCACTCAAACCAACATCCACATGAACGATCCCGTCAGCGATTTCCTGACCCGCCTGCGCAATGCGTCCAAGGCCGGTCTCGCCGAGTGCGTCTCGCCGCACTCCAAACTCAAGGAGAGCCTCGCGGCCATCCTTAAAACCGAAGGCTACGTCTCCAACGTGAGCGTCGGCGCCGATGCACAGGGCCACAAGACACTCGTCGTCAAGATGAAGTATGTCGACAACGCCCCCGCCATCACGAACCTCTCGAGCGTTTCGACCCCCGGTCGCCGCCTCTACTCCCGCTACACGGAAATCCCCCGCGTGCTCAATGGCCTCGGCATCAGCATCCTTTCGACCTCGAAGGGCCTGCTGAAGGACCAGGACGCCCGTCGCCAAAAAGTTGGCGGCGAAATCATCTGCAAAGTCTGGTAACCCGGAGAACCACTATCATGTCACGCATCGGTAAAGTTCCCGTTCCCATTCCCGACAAGGTCAAGGTCGACATCAAAGGCATGACCGTTTCTGTCGAAGGCCCCAAGGGCAAAGTCTCCAAAACGTTCGCAAACGTCGTCACCCTCACGATGGCCGATAAAAAGGTTACCGTCGCTCCGGTTGATGACAGCCGTTTTTCCCGCGCCATGTATGGCACCGCCCGTTCGGTGATTGCCGGCATGATCAAGGGAGCCTCCGAGGGCTTCGTTAAGGATCTCGAAATCCAAGGCGTCGGCTTCAAGGCCAACCTCAAGGGCAAGGTCCTCGATCTCGCTCTCGGTTATTCGCACGCGATCCTTTTTGACATTCCCGAAGGCATCAAAATCACCGTCACCGATCAGACCAAGGTCAAGGTTGAGGGCGCTGACAAGCAGCTCGTCGGCAAGGTCACCGCTGAGATCCGCAGCTACTATCCGCCTGAGCCTTACAAGGGCAAAGGTGTCCGCATCGTGGGTGAACGCGTCCGCCGCAAGGAAGGCAAGACCGTCGCTTAACGTCTATTTTATTACTATTTATCCGCTCTTACGGGCCGCATAACTCATGAATACCATTCGCAAAGCCGACCTCCTTCAAAAGCGTCGTTGGCGCATCCGCAAGAAGGTGTTCGGCACCGCCGCACGCCCCCGTTTTGCCGTTCGCTTCACCAGCAAGCACATCTACGCACAAGCCATCGACGACGAAGCCGGCACCACGCTGGTTTTCCTGTCGAGCCTCGATGCGGAGCTGCGCAAGCAGAAGCTCAC
>JANYJB010000106.1 GCA_025361935.1 Verrucomicrobiota bacterium | reverse complement strand
GTGGCGCTGACGATACGAGGCGTGAGATAGACGCCGGAGGAGCCGAGGTCGGGGAAAATGTGGACGGCGCCGGTTTTGACGAGCCGGGCGGCGCGGAACATGCCGCCGTTGACGTAGTAAAGCGTGGAGCGGGCGAGCATGCCTTTTGTCTCGTCGTCGCGGTTGCTCACACGAACAAGGAGTTGGTTGGGAGCATCGAAACTCACGGCGGGCGTGAGGTCGAAGGTCGCGGAGGTGTAGGCGCTTTTGTGCCGGCCGATGTGCTGACCGTTGACGAAGACATCGGTCACGCTGGCGGCGCCTTCAAGGACCAGGAAAAAACGGCGGTCACCGTCGGAGGCGGTGGCGGAGAAAGTCTGCCGATACCAGCCGGCGGCATTGTCGGGCAGGCCGGATTGGCGGAAGATGTGGGGAACGGAGACCGGCCGCCACTCGGCCTGTGGTGCCGGAAGCGAAGGAAGCGGTTCGCTGGGGGCGGTGACTTCAGCGGAAAATTCCCAGGTGGCGAGCGGGATGGTTTCGCGCGGTTCGGCGGCGAAGAGGGCGCCGGTTGCGAGGGTCGATAACAGAGCAAGGCAGGGCAGCAGGGATTTGAACATGACGGGGTAGGATTGGAGACGCGACAGGGCGTCGTTCGGACATAAACCAGACACGCTACTAAAGCGTGGCGAGGGCGCGCGCCGCAAGCTTTTCGCCCGAGGCGATGCAGTTGGTCATCGCAATGCCGTCGCGCACGTGTCCGCCGATGAGCAGGCCGGGGTGGGCGGCTTCGGCTGCGGTCATGGCGTCGAGGAAGCGTTCGTAGCCCAGATTGTATTGCGGGATGGCGCGTGGCCAGACGTTGCGACGGACGAAAACGGGGTCGCCTTTCACGCCAAGGAGAGCGTCGAGTTCTCGTGCGACAACAGGAAGAAGATCGGCGTCGTGGAGGCGTGCCAGACCGGGAGCGCGGGCGCCACCGGTCATCACGGTAAGGGCAACGTGGTCGGCGGGGGCACGGCCGGTGAAGAGCGTGGAGTTAAACAATACGCCGAGGAGCTGGCGGATTTCGACGGGAGGGACGAGCATACCAAAACCATCCAGGGCGTGTGCAACCTGATCGCGGCGGTAGCCGAGAAACAGCGACGAAACCGGTGGATACTCGATGTCCGCGAGCGACGACAACAGCCGAGGACCCGAAGGAGAATTGAAAACCAGATTGGCGAGGGCTTGCGCGGGCAGGGCGAGGATCACCGAGGCGAAACTCTCGTTGATGGTCCCTTGGTCGCGGGTCCAGTTGAGTTGCCAAGGCCGGCCTCTTTCGGACGGAGTGAGCGAGGTGACGCGTGCGTTGAGTTCGACGCTGCCCGGCGGCAGGCGGTCGGCGAGGGCGAGAGGAATGGTTTCAAGACCTTCGGTGAAACTAATGATGGGAGGAGCGCCGGCGGGTTCGCCGCGGGCGCGCTTGGCCTTGGCGGCGGCGATCTGGCCGCGAATGATGGAGCCGTGCGACTGTTCCATTTCCCACAGCGACGGGAAGCTGTGCCGGGTGGAAAGTTCCGCGGCATCGCCCGCGTAAACGCCCGAGACAAACGGACTCAGGCCGTAATCAACGAGTTCGCGGCCGAAATGGAACGCGCCGAAATCGGCGAGACTGATGTCGGCGGTGCGCGTGCGCGGACGGGTGAAAATCTCGCGCATGAGCCGCAACTTGGCGCCGACGGTGAACAGTTGTGAGGTGATCAGGCCGGGAGGCGAGGTGGGCGCGGCCTGAGGCTTTCCCTCGCGCACGATGTAGCGGTTCTTCGATTCGGGCCGGGCGGTGAGTTTTACGGAATCGAGGCCGAGTTCAGTCAGCAAGGCGGCGAGCGCGGGCGTCTGCTGGAGGGAATTCGGGCCGGCCTCGATGAGCCAGTCTCCGCAGCGTTCACTGCGGATGGATCCGCCAAGACGGTCGGAGCCCTCGAAAAGGCGGACGGGATGGCCTTGACGCGCGAGGCGATACGCGGCGGTGAGACCGGTGATGCCGCCGCCAATGATGGCGACGGGAAGTTGTGAGGGAGAGTTGCCCACGGAACACACTGAATACACGGAAAACGGAAAAGGCACTAACCAGCTTTTGCGATTACCGAGGCGTTTGCGGAGATCATTTCCAAGTCGTGACCGTATCTACGAGGGCATGCATGCACTCGATTTTTGCCTGCGGGGTGATGCCGTGGCCCAGATTAAAAATGTGGCCGGCGGTGCCGCGCATGGATTCGAGGAGGCGGGTGGCTTCGCGAGTGACGATGGCGGGTGTCGTCTGCATGAGCACGGGGTCGAGGTTGCCCTGGACGGCGACGGTGGCGGGCAGGGTGCGGCGGACGATGGCGAGGTCGTTGGTCCAATCGACGCTGATGGCGCGCACGCCGGAAAACGCCTGGT
>JANYJB010000024.1 GCA_025361935.1 Verrucomicrobiota bacterium | reverse complement strand
GGCGTCAAGGAGGGTCTGGGCGTTGGCGACGTTTTCTGCGGTGAGCGTGCCGACCGAGGTTATGATGGCGTGGGCGTTGCGGGAGGGGGCGAGTTTCGCGGCGGGGGCGAAGCCGGCGAGCGGGGCCGACACGTCGTCGGTGGCTTGGGACCAGGATTCGTGGGCGACATCCACCGTTTCGGGCGGGTTGAAATATTGTCCGTCGAACGACGGGTCGATGGCGCGGATGCGCTCGGGAAGTGGCGGATGGGTGGCCCAGAGGCCGCCGAAGTTGGAGCGAAAACCCTGCGCGAAAAAGAAGTGGCCGATCTGCGCGCTTTTCGTCGATTGAAGGCTCGAGCCGAGGGCGTAGCCGCCGATTTTTTTGAGGGCACCGGTGATGCCGCCGGGGTTGCGGGTGAACTGCACGGCGGAGGCGTCTGCGAGGAATTCGCGCTGGCGCGAGACGGCGGCCTGAATGAGGCGGCCGAAGAAATAGCCGGCGTAGCCGATCACGAGAAGGGCGACGCCCGCGCCGAGGAGGACGATGACGGCGCCGCCGCCGTTCTTGTTGTTGCCCGAGCGGACGCGGGTGTAGCGCATGCCGGCAAGGATGCCGCGGCCGATGAGGCCGATCACGAGGATGCCGAAGACGAGGGCGGTGATGCGGAGGTTGAGCCGCATGTCGCCGTTGAGGATGTGGGAAAACTCGTGGGCGATGACGCCCTGGAGCTCGTCGCGGGTGAGTTTTTGAAGCGTGCCGTCGGTCACGGCGACGACGGCGTCGCTTGTGGTGAGGCCGGCGGCGAAGGCGTTGATGCCTTCCTCGTCGGGCAGGACGTAAACGGAGGGCATGGGCACTCCCGAGGCGATGGCCATTTCTTCGACGACGTTGAGGAGCTGGCGCTCTTTCAAGTCGGTCGTGTGTGGATCGACGCGACGGCCGCCGACCAACTCCGCGACGGCGCGGCCGCCGTCGCGGAGTTGCAGCCACTTGAAGAGCGAGGCGAAGCCGACCACCAAGAGCGTGCCCAACGTGACGCCGGTGAGGATTTGAAAATCCCACCACGGTTGTGCGCGAGTCGTGTAGGATAGTCCGATGATCGCGGCGGCGTAGCTGGCGGCGATGACTCCGAGCACGGCCAGCAAGAACAGCACGACGAGTCGGCTGGTGCGCTGTTTGGCGCGGGCCTGGGCCTCGAAGAAATCCATGCGCTAGGTGGCGGCCTGCGGAGGAGGCGAGGCTTGGACGAGAGGGGGAACGCGCAGCCGTTCGCGACGGGGAATGAAATAATACAGGGTCGCGCCGAGGATATGCGTGAACAGGATGATCAAAATCCAAGCCGTCTTGTCGCCCGAGGGCAGGGGAGAGTTGGCGCAGTCCACGAGCATCCATACCCAGAAAATCCCCAGCAGGAGGCAGACGACGGCAAAGCTGGCGATCAATGCGAGCATGGTGAAAAAAATCCCGGCGCCACAGTGGGCGATTTGATCGATGGGCATGAGGGTCTGCACGGAAAAACGGGCTCAGGTGAACTGAACCTTGGGCGCGTTGCGCTCGGCGGGGTCTTCGATCTTGAAGAGTTCGGCGGGGAGGAAGCCGAACATGCCGGCGAAAACGACGTTGGGGAAAACTTCGCGGGTCGTGTTGTAGGTCATGACGCTGTCGTTGTAGGCCTGACGGGCGAAGGAGACCTTGTTCTCGGTCGAGGTGAGTTCCTCGGTGAGCTGCATCATGTTCTGGTTGGCCTTGAGGTCGGGGTATTGCTCGGAGACGACCATGAGGCGGGAGAGCGCGCCGCCGAGGCCGGCTTCGGCGGAGAGGAGACCCTTCATGGCGTTGCCGTCGGCGGGATTGGCGGCGGCGGTCTGCGCGGCGGCGGCGGCGATGTTGCGGGCCTTTATGACGGCTTCGAGCGTGGAGCTCTCGTGCTTCATGTAGCCTTTGGCCGTCTCGACGAGGTTGGGGATGAGGTCGTAGCGGCGCTTGAGCTGGACGTCGATCTGGGCGAAGGCGTTTTTGAAACGGTTGCGCAGGGCGACGAGGGAATTGTAGATGCCGGTGATCCAGAGGCCGAGGACGACCACGATGAGAAACAAAACGCCGAGGACGATAAGAGTTGGGATCATGATGATTGAAGGAACGTGAGACTACCGATTCTGCGCGATGTGCCATCGGGCGCGAGGAGGAACTTGTTACAACGCGGTTGATTGTTTCCGGTCATCACCGCATGGTTCCGAGACGCATGTCGTTCCGAACCCTGCTTGTTTTCCTGATGATTGTTGGCGTGCCGGTGGCGCGCGCCGCCGAACCCCAGGCCGAGGCCGCTCCGTTTATCGCGGAGGCGAGCGCGCCGGTCGCGCCCGGGGATGGATTGCGTGCGTTTGTGGCCGCGCGCAGGGCGATGGAGTTTGGCTTTCCGGGGATCGCCGCCGAACTTTACGCGCGTTTGCTGGAGGCTCCGCAGGCGGTCGGGGCGGACCGCAATACGCTCGTGCTCAGCTTGGTGTCCGCGCTGCTTGACGACGGCCGCACGCCGGAGGCGACGCAGGCGTTACAGCGTTATTTTGGCATGCCGAACGCCGCCTACCATCTGCGCGCGGGGCTGATCGCGGTGCGCAACCGCAAGCCCGATGTGGCCCGTGCGGAAATCGCCGCCTTGCGCGTGGACGATCTCGTGGCGGCTGACCGTGGGTGGTTTTATTTTTTGCAAGGACAGGTGGCCGATGCCGCCGGTGATTTTTCCAAGGCGCGCGATGCCTACCAGCAGGCTGCGGCTGCGGCGGTTTCGGACTTTCAGCGGGTGCATTTCGTGCTGGCTCGGGAGAAGGCAAGGTTGAGCTTGGGAGATGCGTCCGAGGCGCAGGTGACCCTCCTTCGCCAGAATGCGGATCGTTATCAGGGCCGTAACGTCGGCTACGCCTATGCCCGTCAATACGCAGTGGGGCTGGCCGCCCTCGGGCGGACCGACGAGGCAGTGAATTACCTGAATGTCCAGCTGGGTTCTCTGCCGGCGGGCGAGCAAGTGGCGGGGGACGATTTCCGACTGCTGCTCGGGCTCGTGGATGGCGCGCGGAATCCGGCGGGGCGGAAGGCGCTGGAGGAACTGCTGGCGGGCGCGGCCGACCCGGATTTGCAGAGGGTGGCGTTGCAGCTTTTGGCGAGGAGCGCGGCCGAGGGCGGATATCTCCCGGGATTTCTGGTGACGCTGGAGAAACTGAGCGCGCTCGCGTCGGCGCATCCGATTTTGGAGGATATCCTGCTGGTGCGCGCGCAACTGGCGCTGACCGGAAATTCTCAGGAACAGCAGCACTATGTCCAGGCGGAGTTGGCAGCGAAAGAGCTGTTGGCGAAATTCCCCGGTTCGCCGCTAAAACCCGCCGCGCTAGGCGTGCTGGCGAGTGCCGCGTGGGAGCAGCTTCGCTATCGCACGGCGGCGGATTACGCGATGCAGGCCAGGGTGCTGCTGCCTGCGGGCGGTCTGAGGGCTTCGCTGGGGGTTTTGGTGGCCGAGGCGTATTTCCGCGCGGGGGATTTTCGCAGCGCGGCCGACGCCTATGCGGAGACGCTCAACGATATCCCAGAAGGACTTTCGCCGGGCCTGTTGATGGCGCAGCGCGTGAGGGCCGAGATCGAGGGCAAGCGGTTCGACGAGGCGCAGGTTTTGTTGGATACATTTGAACGCGATCCGCGTTTCGATGTGATCAACCGCTGGCAGTCCGAGTGGACGCTTTCGCGGGAACTACAGGTGTCGGATCGCACCGCCGACGCGTTTGCGCGGGTGAACCGCCTGATGTCTTCGACCGGGCCGGAGGCGCGCGTGTTGACGCCTGATTTGCGCGTGCGGCTGGCGTGGTTGCAGGCCCGGCTCGCGCTGGATGCGGGCATGCCGGAAAAGACGCTGGAATTCGCGAAGGATCTCACGGCCAAGCTCGAGGGGTTGGATGCGAAGCTTCACGACGAAGTGGAGGCGAGCACGCGTTTGTTGCAGGCCAAGGCCAATTTCCAGCTGGACCGTCCCGAGCCCGCGCTGGCGTTGCTCGAATCGCTGCGGAAGGATTTTGCGAAGACGGACGCCGCCGTGTATTCCTACATCGACGAGGCCGATTATTACGCGGGCAAAAATAACTTCGTCGATGCGCAGGCGAGGCTCATCAAGCTGGCGGACATGTTGAAGCAGTCTGACATGCTGGCGGACAAATCGAAGCAGCAAGACTACGCCACCTACGCCCTCTACCGCGCGGCTTTGTATGCGGAACGTCGCGGTGAGGACAAGTATTACAAGGAGGCATACACCATTCTGGAGGGCATCAATAAGGACTATCCGCAGAGCTCGCGGGTGTTTGCGGCGCGGCTCAAGCAGGGCGATCTCCTGCGGCGCCTCAACCAGTTTGGCCCGGCGCAGCAGGTCTATGAGTTTCTCGTCAACAACTACGCTCAATATCCCAAACAGGTTCTCTCCGCGGAGATGGCGCTGGCGGCTTGTCATCGCGCCCAGGCGGGGCCTTCGGACGTCTCCCATTTTGAAAGCGCGGTCACGATCTTTGAGCGCATCCAGGAACTGCCGATCGCATCGGTGGACATGCGCGTGGAGGCGTCCTTCCAGCTGGGAGACCTTTATGCGACGCGGGCGAAATCCGACGACCTCACGCGGGCCCGTGACGCTTGGTGGACGCTGGCGACCACCTTCCTGCTGGACGACAATCAGGCCGCGCAACTCGGGGTGCAGGGCCGCTATTGGACGGCGCGCGCCCTTCTGAGGCTTGGCGACCTTTACGCGCAGCAGCAAAAACTCGAAGAGGCGCGCAACGCCTATGAACTGGTCCTTCGCAAGAACCTGCCTTTCGCGAAACTGGCGCGCGAGAGCTTCATCCGCGTTGGCGGAAAACCGTGAACGGCTGTGCGGCCCCACTTAGACGTTTACCCCGTCCTTCAAACCACCTCTAAACCTCTTTTGCATGTCTCCGTTTGATCTCAACCTTCTTGCTCGGGGCGGCCCCATGATGTGGGTGCTGGTGCTCATGGCCGTGATCGCGCTCGTGCTGTTCATCGAGCGCACGTTTTACCTGCACCGCGGGCAGATTCGATCCACGGCCTTTGTGGACGGCATCAAGAACATCCTGGCAAAGCGCCGGATCGTTGAGGCGTTGACGCTGTGCGAAGAAACTCCCGGCCCGGTCGCGGCGGTGGTGAAGGCCGCGTTGATCCACGCGCATGATGACGAGACGCGCATGCGCTACGCCGTGCAGGAGGCCGCCGTGGTGGAGCTGCCCGCGCTGGAACGCAGGCTGGGCTCCATCGCGGCCATTGCCCAGGTTGCGCCACTTGTTGGTTTGCTGGGAACAGTGATCGGAATGGCCACGACTTTTCACGCCTTCATGCAGGGAGGGCAGTATGCGACGGCGGCGGCGCTTTCAAAGGGGATGTGGGAGGCGTTGCTGGCCACGGTGGGAAGCCTAGTCGTCGCCATTCCGGCCCATCTGGCGTATCATTTTTTGCATGGCCGGGTGCGTTCGCTCGTGCGTGACATCGAGTGGGCGGGCAACGAGACCATGCGTTATCTGTTGATTGATTACCGCCGGATCGAGTCTTCGCTGGAAACGTCTGAGTCAACCGAGCCATGATTACGCGCCCGCTCGATCTCGCGTCGCGGCTGCGGCCGCCGCCTCGCAATCTCGACTTTTTTTTCTATGTGAACGGGTGCCTGATCGCGCTCATGTTCGTGCTGTTTGGTTCGCGTTTCGTTTTATCGCCCGGGCTGGGTGTGGATTTCAGAGTTCCGGCGGCGGATTCGGCGTTGATCGGCGCCGTGCCGACGGATGTGGTCATCGCGGTCAAGGGCGCTGATCTAGCCTTCGTCGAAGGGGCGAAAGTGAACTCGAACGGTCTGCGCATTTGGCTGACCGAGAGGGCAAAAGGGCATGCGGGTTTGCGGTTGCTGATTCAGGCGGACGCCTCCCTGAGCACAAAAGATCTGACGGATATTTGTGAAATGGCGAGGGTGGCTGGGTTTGCGGCGGTGCAGATTGCCGCCGAACCGTCTTCGCTTGGAAAATGACCCCATGAAGGTGAAACAACGCTTTCCGTGGATTCAGGTGAGCGCGGCGGCGGCCGTCTTGGTAGTCGGGGTGGCGGCATGGCTGCAAATCCCGGTTCCAACACCTGCACCCAAGGCGGATACGCCCATGCCGGTGCTGGGCTTCGTGCGGCTTGATCCTGCGGCCCATGCGGAGGTTATGGCCGAGCAACTGGCGGCCTACGATCCTTCGCCATTGTTTTTGCCGACGGCTATGAGCAGTGGTCAAAGGACATTGTTTTTGGCGGAAAAAAACAATTTGGATGGCCCCTTCTCGACTCTTCCCGCCCAGCTTGTCTTCCCCAAAGACAAGGCGAACCTTGTTTTTAAGCCAATTGTCGAGTTGCCGTCGGGCCCAGTGCAGGGTTTGGCGCTTACCGATTCGCGTGCGTTTAACCTGGTGATGGGGAGGACCGATGGGGCGGGGGAAGCGCTCGTGAGTCGGGCAGGGTATTTGGAGGTGGCAAGGTCGGGGGATGGCCAGGTTGTTTTAAGTTTGTCACTGGCGGAGACGACGAACAGGCCGCAAGGCGACTGGCAGCCCATGGAGTTACAGGGTGCGGTGTCCCGGTTTGGATTGTTGGGCGGACTGGTGGTGACCGTGAGTTCCGGGTCTGACGTGATCGACGATTATTTCAG
Source organism: Verrucomicrobiota bacterium (assembly GCA_025361935.1). Lineage (GTDB taxonomy): Bacteria > Verrucomicrobiota > Verrucomicrobiia > Opitutales > Opitutaceae > Rariglobus. The sequence continues at coordinate 2,593 of JANYJB010000024.1, read as the reverse complement.
CGCACAATTAACCAGGACGTTGAGGGTTGGAGAGAGATTACCGTCGGGTTTTTATACCTTTCGGATGGGGCCCTAGATTTTCGTTGAAAAAGGCCAAAATTGCAGTTGACGGGCCAAAATCAGGAAGTCACGGTCACCGCTCCTATTCTCGTTTTTTGACCCTTCCTAGTCACGCCCAGATAGCTCAGTTGGTAGAGCACGTCCTTGGTAAGGACGAGGTCGCCGGTTCGAATCCGGTTCTGGGCTCCAGGTCAACGTCGCGTGATTCCACGACGTAAAACTAAGAAATTAAAACACTCACATCTTCCTTCCTACAGTATAACAATCGTCTACAACCCACATGGCTAAAGGCACATTCGAACGCAACAAACCGCACGTCAACGTTGGCACCATCGGCCACGTCGATCACGGTAAAACCACCACGACGACCGCTATCCTCGCCGTTCAGGCGCGCAAGGGTCTCGCCGAGGTCAAGACCTACGCGGACATCGCCAAGGGCGGCACCGTCCGTGATGCTTCCAAGATCGTCACGATCTCGGTCGCCCACGTCGAATACCAGACGGAAAAGCGCCACTACGCCCACGTCGATTGCCCCGGCCACGCCGACTTCGTTAAGAACATGATCACGGGTGCCGCCCAGATGGACGGTGCGATCCTCGTTGTCTCCGCTGCTGACGGCCCGATGCCCCAGACCCGCGAGCACATCCTCCTCGCCCGTCAGGTGGGCGTTCCGAAGATCGTTGTCTGGCTCAACAAGGTTGACCTCATCGACGACGCCGAACTCCTCGACCTCGTTGAGATGGAAATCCGCGAGCTCCTCTCCAAATACCAATTCGACGGTGACAACGCCACCATCGTCCGTGGTTCCGCCACCGCCGCCCTTGATAACAAGCCCGAAGGCAACGCCGCGATCACCGCCCTCATGGACGCGATCGACAAGGACATCCCCGAGCCCGCTCGCGAGATGGACAAGCCCTTCCTGATGTCTGTCGAAGACGTGTTCTCCATCACCGGCCGCGGCACCGTTGCCACCGGTCGTATCGAGCGCGGCGTTGTCAAGGTCAACGACACCGTCGAGATCGTCGGTCTCAAGGACACCAAGGAGACTGTCGTTACCGGTATCGAAATGTTCCGCAAGCTCCTCGACTCCGGTCAGGCTGGCGACAACGTCGGTATCCTCCTCCGCGGCGTTGACAAGGAAGGCATCGAGCGCGGTCAGGTTTTGGCCGCCAAGAAGTCCATCACCCCGCACAAGAAGGCCAAGGCCGAGATCTACGTCCTCTCCAAGGAAGAGGGCGGCCGCCACACCCCGTTCTTCAACGGCTACCGTCCCCAGTTCTACTTCCGCACGACTGACGTGACCGGTATTGTCAACCTGCCCAAGGGCGTCGAGATGATCATGCCCGGTGACAACATCGCCGTCGAGATCGACCTGATCGTTCCCATCGCCATGGAGAAGCTCCAGCGCTTCGCCATCCGTGAAGGTGGCCGCACCATCGGTGCCGGTCGTATCACCGACATCATCGAATAATATAGCCATCATAACTGTTTGGACACGTCGCCGAGGCCCCTTTGACCGGGCCTCGGCTGCGTCGTCTAAAAACCCACCCTCACAGGCGCGTAGCTCAATTGGTAGAGTAGCGGTCTCCAAAACCGTTGGTTGGGGGTTCGATTCCCTCCGCGCCTGCCACGTTTCCAGATGAAAAACCCGTTCCGCAGCACTCGTATATTCTTTGTCGAGATGGTCGATGAGCTTAAGAAAGCCACCTGGCCGACTCGCAAGGAACTGTTCGATTCCACGATCGTGGTCATAGTGGCTGCGGTGATCCTCGGCATTTTCACCAGCATCAGCGACTTCTCGCTCTATCAAGTCGTGGATCTGTTTACCTCTTGGGTCAGCTAAACCCCGCTTTTGACGCTCATGTCCACTCAAACGATCACGCCCGCCGGCGTCCAATGGTTCGCCCTCCACACCCTCTCCGGTCAGGAGAACAAGGTGAAGGCCTACATTGAGAAATTCAAAACCGTGGAAGAACTCGACGACTTCGTTTTCGAGGTTCTGCTGCCCACGGAAGTCGTTTCCGAGGTTAAGAACGGCAAGAAAAGCACGAAGACCCGCAAGCTCTACCCCGGTTACGTGTTCATCCAGATGCGTCTCTTCGAAGAAGGCCACCTGATCAACAAGCCGTGGTATTTCGTCAAGGAAGTCGCTGGTGTCATCGGATTTGTCGGCGGCGAAAAGCCCGCCGCCCTGCGCCAGGCTGAAGTTGACGAAATCAAGGCCCGCATCGAAGAAGCCAACGGCAAGGAAGTGCCCAAGGTTTCCTACGAACTGGGCGAAGAGGTCAAAATCACCGACGGTGCCTTTGCCAATCTCACCGGACGCATCGACGAGATCGATCCCGCCCGCGGCAAGCTCAAGATTTCCGTCTCCATTTTCGGCCGGTTCACCCCGGTCGAGCTCGAATACTGGCAGGTGCAGCGCCTCACCGAGTGACGCGACGCCCTCTCTAAACCTACAGTCGTTCGAATCTAAAACCAAACACCCGCTCCTTTACTCACATGGCCAAGAAGATCCAAGGTTACATCCGCC
>JANYJB010000112.1 GCA_025361935.1 Verrucomicrobiota bacterium | reverse complement strand
GAAAAACTTCGGCGCGTTTTTTTGAAACGTAAGAGAAGCGCTAGGGCGCTTCACCACGTGCTTAGGCTTGGGCGGCGGGAGCCTCGGCGGCGGGGGCCGCTTCGGTGGTCTTAACGGAAGCCTTTTTGCCCTTGGCGGACTTCTTGGTCTTCTTATAGCCGGGATCGTCGGCCTTCACGAACTCGATAAATGCCATTTCGGCGGCATCGCTGATACGCGGAAGCGCGAGCTTGTAGATGCGGGTGTAACCTCCGGTGCGGTTGACGAACTCCTTATACTTTTCGTTGAAGAGAAGGGTAACGGCATCTTCGTCGCGCACGACCTTGAGGGCGAGGCGGCGGAGATGGACGGAATCCTTCTTTTCGGTCTTGGCCGCAGCCTGCTTGGCCTTGGTGATGACCTTTTCAATGAAAGGGCGGAGGGCTTTGGCCTTGGCCAAAGTCGTCTCGATACGGTCGTGCTTGATGAGCGAGGCGGCCATGTTGGACAACATGGCGGCGCGGTGCTCGATGGTCACTCCGAGGGAGTGGCGGTGCTTTTGATGGCGCATTGGTATAGTTTGGTTAAAGCGGCTCCCGATCGGCAATCCGGTCGCAGCGGTGGGCGACACGGACGGCGCGAGAGCCGCAAAGGTGTTAAGGCTTAGGCTTCCTTCTTGGCGGGAACCGCGTCGAGGAGGCGTTCGTCGAACTTCATGCCAAGCGAGAGACCGAGGGCCTCGAGCTTGTCCTTGATTTCGTTGAGCGACTTCTTGCCGAAGTTGCGATACTTGAGCATCTCCTGCTCGCTCTTCATGGCGAGTTCACCAACCGTGGTGATGTTCGCGTTGTTGAGGCAGTTGGCAGCGCGGACGGAGAGCTCGATTTCGTTGACCGACATGTTGAGGAGCTTGCGGAGCTTGTTCTGCTCTTCGCTGACCTCGGACTGTTGGTTTTCGAATTCGAAGGCTTCGTCGCTGACGCGATCAAAGACATCGAGGTGGTGCTTGAGGATCGAGCCGGACTGCTTGAGGGCGTCGTCCGGGGTGATGCGACCGTCCGTCCATATCTCGAGGATGAGCTTGTCGTAATCGGTGATCTGGCCGACGCGGGTGTTCTCCACGGCGTATTTGACGAGGCGAACGGGAGAAAAGAGCGAGTCGATCGGGATGACACCGATGGCCTGCTCTTCCTTCTTATTCTGTTCACCGGGGTAATAACCGCGGCCGGTCTTGATCTCGACCTCGGCCTCGAACGTCGCGCCCTTTTCGAGGGTGGCGATGACCTGGTCGGGATTGACGATCGTGATGCTGGCATCGGCCTGGATATCGGCGGCGGTGACGGCACCCGCACGGTTCTTCACCTTGATGGATAGGGTGAGAGCCTCGCGTTTTTGGGAGACGATGAGTATCTTCTTAAGGTTGAGGACGATGTCGGTGACGTCTTCGACGACGCCATCGATGCTCTGGAACTCGTGCTGGACGTTCTCGATCTTGATCGAGGAAATCGCGGAGCCCTCGATGGAGCTCAGCAGCACGCGGCGGAGGGAGTTGCCGATGGTGTGACCATAGCCGGCCTCGAAAGGCTCGGCGATGAACTTGGCGTAGGTAGGCGTGGCACCTTCCTCAACCTTGGTGAGTTTATTGGGCAGTTCGAACTTTCCGAGGCGTTTGGGCATGGAGGTGAATGATTACGGTTTAAATGGATGTCTCCGGCTTAGAAGCGGGAGTAGAACTCAACGATGAGCTGTTCGTTGATGTCAGCACCAATCTCGTCGCGGTTAGGCAGACGGGTGACGACAGCTTTGAACTGCTCGGCATTGAGGGTGAGCCAGCCCGGGACGGGGCGGGCGCGGTTCTCTTCCAGATTGCGCTGAGCAAGCTGGCGGGAGGACGCGAGGTTCTTGATCTCGATCTCGTCGCCGGCTTGGACGGCGTAGCTGGCGATGTCGACCTTGTGGCCGTTCACGCGAACGTGGCCGTGGCCGACGAGCTGGCGGGCGGCCGCACGGCTCTTGGCGAAACCGAGGAGGTAGATCACGCTGTCGAGACGGGTCTCGAGGAGTTGGAGGAAGCGTTCGCCGGTGACGCCACGCTCGTTCTTGGCGATCTCGAAGGTGCGGCGGAACTGGCGCTCGAGCAGACCGTAAGTGTAACGGAGCTTCTGCTTTTCGTTCAAGCCGACGGCATACTCGGAGAGTTTGCGGCGGAGCTTGGGGCCGTGCTGGCCGGGGGGAAAGTTGCGCTTTTCAAACGCCTTCGTCGCGCCGAAGATCGGCTGACCGAAACGGCGGCTGATGCGGGTGGTAGGACCTGTGTAACGAGCCATGGTGGGTTACTTTTGTTTAAAGTTGGGTTGAGGAGCGCGGCTGATTAGACGCGACGGCGCTTACGGGGGCGGCAGCCGTTGTGCGGCACCGGCGTAACGTCGATGATGGTGGAGATTTCCAGACCGATGGCCTGGAGAGCGCGGATGGCGCTGTCACGACCGAGGCCGGGACCGGAGACCTTGATGACGACATCCTTGAGGCCGTGCGACATGGCGTTGCGGGCGGCGTCTTGAGCGACGACCTGCGCGGCGTAGGCGGTGGACTTGCGGGAACCGCGGAAGTTGCACTTGCCGGCGCTCGACCAAGCGATGACCTGGCCTTTGCCGTCGGTGATCGAGACGATCGTGTTGTTGAAAGAGGCGAGGATGTTGGCGACGCCGGAGGTGACGTTCTTGGAGCCCTTGGCCTTGCGGATCTTGATCGTGCCGAGCTCTTCCTTGAGGAGATCTTCAGCGGTGGGTTGTTTGGCGACGCCACCGATAAGCTCAACGGGCTTCTCGGGGGCGGCAGGAGCGGCGGGAGCGGCAGCTTCAGCGCCTTCGGCCTTGGGAGCCTTGGGAGCCTTGGCGGCCTTTTCGGCAGCGGGAGCTTTGACCTCGGAGCCGGCAGCGGCGGGCTTCGGGGTTTTTTCTTTTTTGGGAGCGGATTTTTCTTCGGCCATGACTTTAAAGGATTATTCGACTTTGGCTTTGGTGACACCGACGGTGCGACGCGGGCCCTTGCGGGTGCGGGCGTTGGTGCTGGTGCGCTGACCGCGCACCGGGAGGCTCTTGCGGTGACGGACACCGCGGTAGCAATTGATGGCCTGAAGGCGCTTCAGATTGGAGGTAAGCTCACGGCGGAGATCGCCCTCGACCACCCACTTGTGCTCGGTGATGACGTGGAGAATCTTGTTGAGCTGCTCTTCGCTCAGGTCCTGAGCGCGGACGTCGGGACTGATACCGGTTTCGCTGAGGATGAGATCAGCGCGGACGGGACCGATTCCGTAAATGTAACGGAGGGCAAACGCGACTTTCTTCTTCGCGGGAATTTCAACACCAAGGAGACGTGGCATAGATGGGTTTTAGTTGAGAGTTAGTGGTTGAGAAAATGACAGGGAAATAGGTTTAAACGAAAAATTAAGCGGGACGCGGGATTGTGAGGATCTCGGGGCCTTTTTCTGTGGTGAGCACGGTGTGTTCGAAGTGCGCGGAGGGCGATCCGTCAGCGGTGACGATGGTCCAACCGTCGCTGAGCGTCTTCGTCCGATAGTGCCCGAGGTTGACCATGGGCTCGATCGCGAGGGTCATGCCGGCCTTGATCTTCTCGCCGGAGCTGCGTTTGCCAAAGTTCGGAATCTGCGGCTCCTCGTGCATCGAAACGCCGACTCCGTGGCCGACCATGTCGCGGACGACACTGAAACCGTGGGATTCGACGAAGGTCTGCACCGTATGCGAGATATCGCCGATGCGGTTGCCGACTTGGGCCTGCTTGATCGCGAGATAAAGCGCTTCTTCGGTGACCTTCAGAAGATCGGCCACGCGAGGAGTGACTTTGCCTAACGAAACAGTCGTGGCGTTGTCGCCGATGTAGCCGTTGTATTCGATGACGACGTCGAGGGAAACGATATCACCTTCGCGCAGGACGCGCTTCAGGGAACCAATCCCGTGGACGACTTCTTCGTTTACGGAAATACAGGTGTAGGCGGGATAACGACGGCTGCCGAGTTGGTAGCCATAACAGGCGCTCCGGGCTCCATGCTGGGCGATAAAATCGCGTGCAGCCTGATCCAAGTCATAGGTGGTCACACCGGGGTGAACGAGCTCTTTGAGCTTGTTCAAGACAGTGGCCGCGATCGCACAGGATTCGCGCATACGGGCGATCCCTTCTTTGTTTTTGATGGGGATCATGCAGCGGCGAATTCAAGGTTCCCGGTCACGAGACCGAGGGTGCGATAGTGTTCGGCGACGGGACCGGCGGAAACCGCCTCGTCCACGAAGACGCCGTCGAGATTTTCATCACGGGCGTCGAGCCATTCGTCGAACACTTTGGCTTGGAGCAGCGTAGCCGGGAAGCCGGTCAGGGCGAATCCCGCATCGGGTTTGCGTGCCCAAAACCACCTGCGCAGAAGCGCGAGGGCGGTTTCG
>JANYJB010000109.1 GCA_025361935.1 Verrucomicrobiota bacterium | reverse complement strand
TAAAAAGAAAACGACCTTCCTCATCTTTAATGAATACAAAATCGCGCACTTCATCGAGGATCGTGAGAAGAGGACCACCGCGTTGCGACTTCACGTAAGCCGCCAAGTCATGGGTATCGAGTTTAAGCACTGGGGTATGGGGTTGAAACTGAGTTAATTAGTATAATATCACTGCCATAACGCCAAGGACGAACACACCTGCCGCAGTTTATTTTTCGGCGGAAGACGCCCCGGGAAACGGTTCCTTATCCTTCATCTCAGAAGTGGGCTCGTTTGGGGTCGCAGAAGCCGAGACGGCAAGCTGATCCATGATGAGGCCGGTCACGCGGCCAACGCCAACGCGGGCCAGCTGGCTGGCGGGATAAAGATCCTGCGCGGCCAGATAACTTGTAAGGCTGGCTGCGTAGTTTTTGCCGTCCTCATAGCGCTTGGCTTGATCGAGCCGACCGACAAAATCAGCGACACGCGGAGCGAGCTGGGCCATGCGCTGGTTCAACTCGACGTCGTCAGGCGCGAACGCCGTGGCGCCCACGAGCGACTCCCAGGAGGCGAAGGCGTTGTTCTGGGCGAGAAGTTCCTGGGCTTGGGCGAGGTAAATCTCCACGCGGGCCATGCGGTCGATCACGCCCTTAAGCTGGGGTCCGCGCTCTTGATCGCTTAGGAACGCCACCGCGAGTTCGGCGCGCTTCTCGTAGATGCGGCGGTAATCCTTGCGCTTGAAAGCCTCGTCAAAAAACAAGGCGGCCTGCGTGCCCATGTTGGCCTGAGAAGCCATGTTGTCGGTGTAGGATTTGATGGCGGGATTGAGTGGCCAGAGCTGGGCAGCCTTCTCGACGAATTCCTGCGCCTTGGGATAGTCGCCGCCGGCGGCGCACTGCTGAGCCGCGCTCAGGGCGAGCGAACTCATGCGCTGGGCGGAACGGACGGCGGCGTTGACCTCGGCCCCGCGGAAATCGCTGGTGAGTCCGGTGATCTCGTCGTTGATTTTCACCACCGCGTCGTAGTCGCGCAGGTCGGCCAGCTTGCGGGCCTCGTCAATCTTGCGGTAAAGCGTGAGCAACGACTCTTTGCGACTGGTCTCAAACTGCGTGACCGAGGGCAGGTATTCGCCCAGAAAGAATGTTTCCTGAAGGCGTTCCAGCGCGGCGACCTTGCGATTGTCGTCGTAGCTGGCCCGCACGGAGGCCATGCCACTGTTTACGTCATTCATCGCCTCGCGAGCGAGGAACTCGATGGTCTCGACCGTGAAGGCGAGATCGCTCGTGGGCATAAAAGATGCCAGATCCTTCTTGCCCACTTCGAGATTTTGGTGGGAGCCCTTGAAAATAAACCGATAAAAACTCGCTGCGATGAGGCAATGCTGGAAGCGGCGCTGGAGAAACAGGCTCATGATCTGGCTCTGGAACTGGAGTTTCGCCTGCGTGACGGAAAGAAGACCGGCGACGGACAGTGCCTGAATTTTGGCCTCGGTTTCCGCGAGCTCGCGGGCGCGGAATAGCTGGCCGGTCGGCCCAAAGGAGTCGCCGTTGCCAACCGTGCCAGTCTTGGGCTGCTGGCCACCGGTGCCGGTGTTTGTCCGGCCCGTGCCTCCTTTGCTGGTGGTCGTATTGTTCGTCGTGCTGGTGCCCGCGTTGGAATTCGTAGCGGTGCCGGTGTTGAGATTACCCAGCAAGGCGGCGGAGGAGACGGAATCGGTCGCCATGCGGCCGGTTGCGGATGCAATTGCATCCGCACCGTAGACCACGTTGCCCTGCTGCTCCTTGCGGATGCGCTCAAGTTCGTTCTGCGCGACGGTGAGGGCCTGCTTCTCGTCGCGGATGCGCCAGGCGTTGAAAACCTGGTTGGCGACGCCGAGGCTGTTGCCGCCGTCGGCATCGTAATCGGAGGCGCGATAAAGAAGCTTCCAAGCATCGACCACGTTGGCAGCGGCGCCGTCGCCGTTGCGGGTGGATAGAAGCTCGGTAATCTGGTTCAGCGTGTCGGCATACGCCGTCTCGTCCTTGGTGGGCGGCAGGGAAAGGTAGCGCTCGAAACGACCGCGGAAGACGCGGAACTGCCCGAGATCGTAGCTGTGGCCCTTCCAGTTAAAGGTGCCGTTTTCGGGGTTGATCGAATCGGAATTGGTATCGAAGGCCTGGCTGATGATCTTCAGCAGCGTGCCGCTCTCGAGGCTGTTGATGTTGAGCGCACGGGTCATCGTTTCCGACGACGAGGGTTTGGTGTCGGCCGCGTTCGCCATCTTGGCTGCGTTGCTTCCGGCACTGACGGACTTGGCGGCGGCGGCTCCGCCACCGGTGGGTAAATCGGCCTGAGCGCCGGCTAGCGGAGCCATGATCAATCCGGCGGCAACGATCGTTAGCAGTGGGGTGAGACGGCACATGGTCACAGTTTTTCGAGTTGCTCGACGTAGAGGAGGCCACCCTTGCGGACGGTGATGGTGAAGCGATAACGCTGCGCGACGAGGAGATTGGCTTTTAGCGAATCAGCGATAAAAATGGGCAGTCGTGCGTCTTCCTTCAAGGGACGCACCGCTATGATCCGGCCCACACCTTCGCGCCAGTTGAGCTGGGCGTCGATCTCCGCGTCCAAACTGTAACGGTTGCCTTGCAGATTCTCGGGTGCCGCAACAAAGGCCCGCACCGGAAAAGGCTCCCCTGAACGGCCGCAGCCCCCCAGTAAGGCAAGCGATTCAAGTGAAACTGCAAGCAATGCTAAACGAGGCACAAAACGCAAAAACGGAATCGCCATAAAGGGGTCACTCATGACTAGGGCCAGCGCTTTTTCTGGCAACCCCAAAACAGGAGTGCCGCGCCCACCGCCAGATGCGCGCCAAGCACCGCCACGGCACCAGCCGACGGCGACAGCCAACCTTTGTCGAGCATCACCACCGCATCGTAAAACCGCGACTCAGTCATCGCCATCAGATAGCCCGCCCATCCCCAGTAGGTCGCGATGAAAGGCCTCACCGTCCACACCAACGCCGGCGGCAGGGCGAGCACCACGCCGGAAAGCGGCAGCTGAAAACCCACGAGATAGATCGAAAGCAGCGAAGCCTTGTCTGGGGACTGCAGCACGGCCGACAGGCCCAGGCAGACCACGCTCATAGAGGCACCCACCGTGCTAAGCACCGCCAATTGCGGTCCCCATTCTCCGGGAAACTGGCAAAGCAGCTTCACGAAAACCGTCATCCACGCACCCTGCCCCGCGCCCAGCAGCGCCACGAAAATCAACTTGGACCAAGCGTAGGCCGAAGCGCGCAGGCCGGACATACGCTCTTTCTCGTAGAGGCCGCGCTCGGCGGCGATCTCGCGCGCACCGTTGTTGCTTCCCATTAGGCACAGCAGGATTACCTGAAAAATGATCAGCCCGGAAACCAGCGTGGCTGTCTCCGCCGCCGATTGCCGGTAGGAAGCCCGCGCCTGCAACGTCTCCAGAAATCCGCCAGCCTGGTCCAGCGCCAGCCCTTTCATCTGCGGCAACCCTCCAAGGGCAAAGATCACCACAAGGCACGGAAACCCAAACGTGATCGCCAGCGTCAGAGCCACGTAACCTCGATCCCTCAGCATCAACCGAAGACGGCGCTTCAGCAAAGTGGCGAGCTGGGAAATCGCCGTCGGGCGAATCCTCTCCTCGGGAGGCGGCGGCAATATCTCTTCGGCCTCGGCTTGCATCAACAGGCGTTCAGATTCAGCCCAACGCTCCTGCCAATAATCTCTCGAACGCACGCTGAGGCGGTCGTATAGTTCCAACGCGTCCACAATCGAGAAGTGAGCCAGCATGGCCGGAAGCGTTCCCTGAAAAACAACCGCCCCTTCAAAAATAACCGTAACGGTGTCGAACTGCGACAGCTTCGCGAGATTATGGATCACGCACACCACCGTCTTGCCGCGCTCCGCGACCAGTGCGCGCAACACCGCGAGGATATGATCCTCCGAACGCGGGTCCAGCCCGCTCGTCACCTCATCGCACAACAGGCACGTCGGATCGGTGGTAAGCTCCAACGCGAGCCCGAGCCTGCGCAACTGACCTCCGCTGAGTTTTTCCACAAGCGTGCCGCCGCGTTCGGCGAGACCCACCAGCTTTAACAACTCCCCGATGCGAATTTCTACCTGGGCGTCATCAACCACCTGATAAAGACGAAGCGCGCACGCCACCGACTCGGACACCGTGAGCTTGCCATGCGCGATGCTAAACTGCGGCGCAAACGCCACCTCGCGCAGCAACGCATCGCGCGACACCAGCGGCCGCCCATGCAAAAGGATTTCCCCCTCAGAAGGCAGGATGTCGAGAATACCCTTCAGCAGAGTGGTCTTTCCACAGCCGGACGGGCCGATAAGCGCATGCAAACCACCCGCGCCAAAACGGGCGTTGGCATCATGGACCAAGGCGTCGGCACCGGAACGGGGACGAACCGTGAGATTGCGACAAGCGAGCATGGGGGAGAGGTGAGACGTTATGACCGCGACGCAGGCGACGGGCCAAGCTTCATTTGACAGCAATCACCGACTTCGCCGCACTCAAGTGCCTTACTTTGTCAAAAACGATACACCTCATCGTAGCTTGCTCGGAAAACCGCGTGATCGGCCGCGGCGGCAGCCTGCCTTGGTCGATCCCCGAAGACACCACCTTCTTTCAAAACAAAACCCACAGGCACACCGTCATCATGGGCGTCCGTTCGTTCGGCGAATGGCCGAGCTGCGTGCGCGGTCGCGACGTGATCGTCGTCACGCACGCGCCCTCCTCGCTACCCTCTCCTGTTCAAGCCGCCGCCAGCCTGACAGAGGCCCTCGCCAAGGCGCAGACGTTGCATGGCGACGTTTATCTTTGCGGCGGACAACGACTCTACGAGGAAGGATTGCCTTTGGCCGACGTGCTCCATCTCACACTCGTCCACACAACGGTTGAAGATGGGGACACGTTTTTCCCGGACTGGCGCGCGCACTTCACCTGTGAAACCGCGCGCCGCGAAAGCCACGACGCCCGCTGGCGCTACACTTTCCTCACCTTGGTGCGATGAAGCCTACCGGAGGCTCGCGTGAGCCTTCGCAACTTCAACGTATTTGGCCGCCATCTTGATCAGCCCCGCCTGCTCGTCGGCGGAAAGCGTTCGCACGACCCTGGCCGGAGAGCCGAAAACCAGCGAACCTGGCGCACACACGAAGCCTTGCGGCACCAGCGAATTGGCTCCCACCAGGCTGCCCGCTCCGATGCGCGCCCCGTCGAGCACCGTCGCGCCCATGCCCACGAGGCAGCCGTCTTCCAAGGTGCAGGCGTGCAAAATGGCACCGTGCCCGACGGTGCAATCGTCGCCCACGATGACTCCGGCGGCGTCCGAAAGGTGGAATACAACATTATCCTGAAGATTGGAACGCGCTCCGACGACGATAGCGTTGATGTCCGCCCGTAGCACCGCGCCGTAAAAAACACTGCTACCCGGCCCGAGCTTCACGTCACCTACGACCGTGGCGTTCTTCGCGACGAAATCCGCTCCGCCAACGTCGGGAGTCTTGCCCAAGAAACGTGCGAGCCTCTCCTGCACGCTCATTTCTTATACCACTCGCCGTTTCCACGCTGGAGCCAGACGCCCGCGGCGCTGCCGGCGGCAATCTGCCGCGCCCGGGCCTTGCCCACGGCATCGGCGGTCGCCCCCGTCTTTTGGCCAAGCACCGCATAAACAGTGGCGCGATCCGCATTCTCGGCGGCGGCGATCCCGCCGTCGCTGCCGGAACGAACCGCCAAAAAGCCGCGGTTATCTTCACCCAGCACACCGGAGGTTTTCAGCGCATCGATCCTGGAAACGCGTTGCTCCATGCGTCCGCGCACGACACCCATATCCTCGGCACGAACGGCCGACGTGGCAAAGAACAGAGCCGACACAAACAAAAGACGGAAGAACAGGGTTTTCATGATGTTCAAGGTTGGGCAGTCGGATTGATGGTCGTGGATTTCTTGTCGATGTCGCCGAAGAAGTCGTCGAGCGCCTTGTCCACCTTCACGTTGATATCGACAGTGGCATGGACCTCAATGGGATCCAGTTTAACATGGATGCAGCCCGTCAAAAAAAGCACGAGGCCGAGCGAGATGAGGCAACGAGTCATAAGGCAGGATGTTGTTATTGGACGGTTGCTGGCAACGAAAGTTTCCTCACTGCTTTCCAAAAGAAATGCGGTCGCTCATCCCAAACTTAAACACTTGGGAAAGCGGCCCCGATACGTTGATCATGAACACCACCCGGTCTACCACGCTGTCAACCTGCTCGGGGCGGGCGACCACCTCGACGCTCGCCGATCGCCCGCGACCGTCGCCTTCCGGAGTCAGGAATACCTTGAGCGATTGCACCTGCAGGGGAATCTTGCCCAGTTCGATTTGGGTCAGGGTGACGTAGGCCGGATTGACTGGCGAAAACCATTTCAAAAATGGCTCCGGCAAACTAGGGATGAACACAAAACGGGACGGCACGCGCGCACTCAGGAATCCCGGTTTCGGGGCCAGCCGCAGCATCGTAGGTTCAATGTCATCCACCGCCAGTGTTCCGTCGCCGACATGCAGCCCGTCAGCCTCGCTCCACCTAAGGCCGACTTCGCCATCAACACGCCCACGCGCATCGGACAACATGGTGGGCACAAGCGCCGCGACGTCTTGCAGGCCGACCCGTGTCATTCGCAGCCTCAAGTTAAAATCCACAGGGGAAAGCTTCACGGCAAACGGAAAGGCCTCCACCGTGCCGCCCGCGATTTCTATCCGCGCCGCCGTGATTGACGCCTCACGCGTCCCGTTAAGAACCGCCGCTACCGAAAGATTCCGCGCGCCAAAACGGTCCGTGCTGATCGTTCGAATCGCGAGGGTTATCGGGATATTTCCATGCGGCAACGTGGCCACGTCCACGTCGGCGCTTGCACCGACTCCTTCCAACCTCCAGCCCTGGCCCGCATGCTTCACCACGCCGTCGCTCCATGAAATTTTAACCATACCCGAAGGACAGCCCCGGTGAATCAGACCTTCCCCGCCGATTACCACAACGCCCTCTCCCGACAACCCGGCCATGGCCTTGCCCAAAACGGGCGCGATAGCCGCCAGCCACGGTCCGACCTCGATGCGCCCCTCCTCGATTCGCCAACTGCCCTCCCCGGTGGCGGCGTCGAACACGGCGGCCGCCCTCAACCGGGTGGCCGAATGCTCGATGCGAAAGGAAAGCGTGCGCTCACCGGTTGAAGACACGGCCGGAATGAGCGTCCAAGCCAGCGCAGGACCGCCTTCGCCCAACGGGAGAATTTTGCCGTGCACCTCGCCGCTCCAAAACGGCAGTTGCCAACCTGAGGCATGCACCGTCGGCAAAGCCAGCGCCAGAAGCAGGAAGGCCGTCAAACCCCGTCGTTGCACAAACAGTCGCGACACGCGCTAGGAGATGGTCGAAACACGCGCGCGTGGCTAGCCCAATGCTTTGATTTGCTTTCCCCAGTGTTGACCTTGGCGTTGTGAAGGTGATGGCTTTGCCGAGCCACCACATTCATGCAAAAACCCACTGCCGTTTTTCTCAAGGAACACATTCTGCCCACTCTCGCATGCATCGGCTTCGCAATGGTGCTGAGCGCCACCCTGTGGTGGCAAGGGCTCGAATCCGGTGTTCTTGATCAACTCACCCGGCTGCGCACGCGTTTCCAACCCCCAATCGACCAGCGGGTGGTCGTGGTGGGCATTGATGACGATGCAATCCAAGTGGCGGGTCGCTGGCCGTGGTCACGGGATTGGCATGGCCAGTTCATGTCATCGATTTCATTCGGCCAACCCGTCGTGGTCGCGTGGGATATTCTATTTCCCGAACCCTCGTCCGACGACTCAGTCTTCATCGCCGGAGCCGAAAAGCTGAAGGAACACGTCATCTTTGGAGCTTACACCACCGATCAGCAACCCAACCCGCAGGATCCCCCAAAGGTCGACCTGACCCAGTCGATAACGAACATTCAGGGCGACGTATCAAAAATTCCCTCCAGCCCCTACGCGCTGCTTCCCATTTCATCTCTGCGCGAGGTTGGCTTCACCGCTTTTTGCGACGCCGACCCGGGTTCCGACGGGTCGATCCGTCGCGTGCCTATGCTGCAACATGTCGGCGACCGCATCTTGCCCAGTCTTTCGCTGCAAAGTCTCTTGGTTTATTGGAATCTGAAACCTTCTCAAGTGAGAGTCGTGCTTGGTGACGCAATCTATCTGGATGGAGGCGATATTCGCCGCCGTATCCCGATCGATGTTACGGGATCTTACTTTATCAACTACCGCTACGGCTATAAGGATGCCAACAAGCTTGGATATATATGGCTCCTGAAGGGCTACATGGAGCATTACCAAAAGAATATCCCACATCCCGACCTCCCGAGCGTGCAGGGGAAACTCCTCCTCGTTGGCCAGATGTCCACCGGTTTGAGCGATAATGGACCTACCCCCTTTGGACCAGCCACCCCGTTGGTTCTCGTCCACGCCAATGCCATCAACAACATCCTCCAAGAGGACTACGCAAGACGCGGCCCGAACTGGCCCGTGCTGCTAGGAGCACTCTTTTTCGGCGCGATCGGCCTAGTGTTTTTCCCTAAACGAAAACTCTACCAACAGGGATGCTACGCGGTCGGACTCCCCCTCGCCTATCTGGGCTTGGCGATTTTCCTTTGGATAAAGTTCAGTCTTTGGATACCCATGCTCTGGCCGGTGCTGGGCTTCGGCACCCTGCAAATCTTCATGATGGTGCGGCAACTCATCCGAGAACAACGAGCCAAGCAGCAGATCAAAGGTATGTTTGGAACCTATCTCTCGCCCACCCTCGTGAATCGCATGATCGAGTCCGGGGAGTCGCCTCAGCTGGGGGGCCACAAGGAGGACATCACCGCCTACTTCTCCGACATACAGGCGTTCTCAACCTTCTCCGAGTTGATCCCGCCCGACCAGCTCGTCGAACTGATGAACGAATACCTTTCCGCCTGCACCGACATTTTGCAGGAGGAGTTCGGCACGCTAGATAAATACATCGGTGATGCGATCGTAACAATTTTCGGCGCTCCGCTTGCGCTGCCCGACCATGCCTTGCGCGCCTGCGTGGCCAGCCAACGCATTCAGCTCAAACTCGGCGAGCTGCGGGATAAATGGAAATCCGAGGGATCGAAATGGCCCGACATCGTCACAAAAATGCAGTCGCGCATCGGCCTGAACAGCGGCGAGACCATCGTGGGTAACATCGGCAGTCGCACCCGTTTCAACTACACCATGATGGGCGACAACGTGAACCTCGCCGCCCGCATGGAATCCGGCGCGAAGAGCTGGGGCGTTTACACGATGTGTTCCGAAGCCACCAAAACCGCCTGCGAAAAATCTGACGCCAACCGGGTCGTCTTCCGCCCGCTCGGCCGCATCGTCGTCAAAGGCCGTAGCTCGGCTGTTTCCATTTACGAAATCGTCGGGCTCAAGGAGACCGTTACCCCGCAAGCCCACGAATGCATCCGCATTTTTTCAGAGGGATTGGCAAGATTCTACGCCCGAGACTGGGCTGGTGCCATCGAGCTTTTCAATAAAAGCCTGCCGCTCGAACCAAACCAGCCTGGCGTCACCCCGGGGGTGACAAACAACCCGTCGCTTGTTTATCTGGACATCATTCGGCATTATCAGGCCGAACCGCCTCCTGAAACCTGGGATGGAACTTACGTGATGAAGGAGAAATAAGCCGGCAGCTCCCCGGTTAGTCATCACGCCTAATTAGGCCGATGACACCCGCCCGGCGATAATCACGAGGTTCCGGTCAACCGCCTCCAAGTAAGGATTGGTCCCGTCCGGCAGCGCCAAACTCCGGTAAACGCCTTCGTATTCCCGCTCCAGCTTGGGCAAAACAAATCCGCTCCAAAACCCTCCGGTCTTGGACTTGAGGTCCTTTACTGACAGGAAGACACGCTGGTCGGCGGGGACTCCGTTGAAATCGTTGGACTCCTCGAATTCGGCAAAAAGCCTGGGCAGTTTGTCGGGATAACCAGGATCCGCCATCTGCCCCAGATAATCGGCCGTGGCGACCATGCAGCCGGTCAGACGCTCTACGTCAGTGGCAAACAAAATCTGATCTATTTTACTCGTGATGCCCGTGCAGCGAATGGCGTTTTTGATTCCTTCTATTTCCGAAACACCGCCCCCGAGATTTTTCAAAAAAATGTCCGCCATGGCGCAACTGCGCACGACATGGGTGGTCGTATACTTGGCGCCCGTTCCTGTCATGTCATCGGAGGTCTTCAAATATCCGATGTCGTGAAGCATGATCGCCGCGTAACCCAACGTAAATTCTCTCGACCCGAATACCGGAGCATGCCCGTGCTGAACACGCCCCCTCGCCAAATCAATGAAACACTGCGTCGCAAACAAGGTGTGCTCGAGGTTATGATACTTCAGATCGGCTTTTTGATAACCGGGATAACGTCCGGCAAACAACTTCTCCACCAATCCAGTCACTTCATCGATCATCAGCACTGACGAATCGACAGCGATCATGCGCAGATGATTTTTGGCCAAATCCGCTGTCATCTGCGCCGTGCAAGAAGGGGAAAGCATGGGGGAAGATCGGTTAAACGCGTTTCCAAAGATGGGTGCCGCGACAAGAACCGAGCCAATCGCCTGAAGAGAGCGGGGCAAGCCTAACTCTCCTCATCCGGTGATGGGTGAATTGGCTTAAGAAATAGTCCCGCATCCACATCAGGGGACGGCAACTGGTGGCAGGTCCCATATCTGGTTGGCATATTCACGAATGGTGCGGTCGCTGGAGAACTTGCCCACCCGGGCGGTGTTGAGAATTGCCATCTTGGCCCAGCGGGCCGGATCGCGATAGGCGGCATCAACCTTCTCGTGCGCCTGCACATAACCACGGTAGTCGGCGAGAACCTTAAAGGGGTCTCCACCATCGAGCATGCTGTGGTGCAGGGCACCAAACGGCTGGCTCTCACCAGGCACAAAATAATTTGATCCCAGCCAGTCGATGACAGCCCGGAGCTCATCATCAGAAGAATAATAATTCCACGGGTTGTAGCCTTTGGCGTCGAGGGCTTCGACGTCGGGAACCTTCAGACCGAAGATGAAGATATTGTCGTCGCCGACCTCCTCACCTATCTCGACATTGGCACCGTCGAGCGTGCCGATGGTGAGTGCTCCGTTGAGGGCAAGCTTCATGTTGCCCGTGCCGGAAGCCTCCTTGCCGGCGGTCGAAATCTGCTCCGAGAGATCGGCGGCGGGCACGATGCGCTCGGCCAGCGAAACACGGTAGTTGGGCAAGAAAGCGACCTTCAGCTTGCCGCCGATGCGATCGTCCTTGTTGATGCGCTCGCCGATGACATTGATCGCACGAATGATATTCTTTGCGAGGTCATAGCCGGGCGCGGCCTTCGCGCCGAAAACAAAGACACGCGGAACGATATCAAGCGACGGATTCTGGAGCAGGCGTCGGTAAAGTGTCAGGATGTGCAGGAGATTCAGATGCTGGCGCTTGTATTCGTGGAGGCGCTTGATCTGCACGTCGAAGAGCGCGTCGGGCGAAACCTCCACGCCGCACTCGGCCTTGATGACGGCGGCGAGATCAACCTTGTTGGCGCGTTTGATCGCCATGAACTCCTTCTGGAAATCCTTTTGGTCGGCGAATTTTTCCAGACCGCGCAGGACATCGAGATCGCGGGCCCAGATGGTGGGCGAACCGAGCTTCTCGGTGATGAGCTTGGCGAGACGCGGGTTGCAATCGAGCAGCCAGCGGCGCGGCGTAATTCCGTTGGTCTTGTTTTGAAATTTACCCGGATAGAGTGAGTCGAACTCCGGAAAGAGGTCCTTTTTCAGGAGCTCCGTGTGGAGCGCGGCGACACCGTTCACGGCATGTGCGCCGACGACCGCTAGATTGGCCATGCGGAAGGTCTTCGCACCGCCTTCCTCGATGAGCGAGCACACGCTCTTCTTGTGATTGTCGCCCGGCCATTTGGCCTCGATCTTGTCCATAAGCCGGCGGTTGATCTCATAGATGAGTTGCGCGTGGCGCGGCAGCACGCGGGTGAAGAGAGGCACGCCCCATTTTTCGAGCGCCTCGGGGAGCAGGGTGTGGTTCGTGTAGCCAAAGGTCGCGACCACGATCTCCCACGCTTGATCCCATTCAAAATTGGCCTCGTCGAGCAAAACGCGAAGGAGTTCGACCACCGAAACGGCAGGATGCGTGTCGTTAAGCTGGACGGCGACTTTAGCAGCAAAATTACCCCACGTGTTGCCGGCGGTGCGGAAGTGGCGGCGAATGATGTCGCGCAGCGAACAAGATACGAAGAAGTATTGCTGCACGAGGCGCAGCTCCTTGCCGTTCTCGGTCTTGTCGTTCGGATAAAGCACCTTCGAGACGGTTTCGCCGATGGCTTTTTCGCGGACGGCGTCCACGTAGCCTCCGCTGTTGAAGGCCACGAGGTCAAATTCCTCGGTGGAACGGGAGGCCCAGAGACGAAGCAGGTTGACCGTCTTGGTGCCGTAACCTGCGATGGGAATGTCGTAGGGGACGCCGAGGATGGTCTTCGTGCCGACCCAGGACGCGCGGTAGTTGCCATTGTCGTCGAAAACATTTTCCACGCGGCCGTAGATTTTGACTTCGGTGGTGTATTCGGGGCGCACAATTTCCCAAGGCGTGCCGAAGATCATCCAGTTGTCGGGATGCTCGATCTGCACACCATTGACGAATTCCTGCTTGAAGAGTCCGAACTCGTAATGGATGCCGTAGCCGATGGCCGGCAGGTCGAGAGTGGCGAGCGAATCAAGAAAGCACGCGGCGAGCCGACCGAGACCGCCGTTGCCGAGACCCATATCAACTTCGCTCTCGCGGACGATTTCCCAGTCAACCCCGAGTTCCTTGATGGCAGCGCGGGCATCTTCATACAGGCCGGTATTGTAGAGATTGTTCTCGAAAAGCCGCCCCATGAGATACTCCAGCGACAGGTAGTAAAGACGGCGGACGTTGTCTTTGTTGTGCACCGCCTGGGTGGCGATGAGGCGGGCGAGAATCTGTTCACGCACGGCCATGGAGGTGGCGATCCACCAGTCGCGCGGCTTGGCGGTGCCGGTGTCTCGGGCCAGCGTATAGGTGAGGTTTCGCAGGATGGCCTGTTTGAGCGAGGCGACCGGTTCGTCGGAGGCGCGACGCTGGTGCACGGCGGGAACGTTCGCTGGCTGGGCAGCGGAGCTTTTTTTGGCCTTGGATGAGAGAGGAGGCATCATGCGTTTAAGGAGTTGAAGTTGTAACAACAGAAACCGTGCCATCCGCTGAAACGGACGCAGGTTACTCTGTTTTGGCTAAATTATCGGACGGAGGGAGTTAAAAATGAGCTTTTGACGATTTTATTTCTGAAATCGTCGGGCCAGTTCGCCGTGACTGAATTCGACATGCGTGGCACGTCCGTTAGGGCTGGTGAGCGGGGCGCGACAGGCAAAAAGTTGACGCACCAGCTCCTGCATTTCCAGCTCGCCTCCGCCATCCCCCAGACGCACAGCATTGGCGACGGCGAGGCGTGCCAATTGTTCACGTGCCGTGTCAATATCACGATCTTGCAGCCGTCCGTCGCGCAAAGCGCCAAGCAGCTCGCGCACAAACGGCTCCCCGTCCGCCGGCTCCATCCAAGCCGGCAGCCCTTGGATGCGAAAAAAATTACGCCCAAACTCCACGACCTCGAAGCCGTGGCCGTTGAAAAAATCGAGGCGTGCTAGCAGCAGCGCGCTGGCGACCGGCTCCAGCTCCAACGCCACAGGCAAAAGCAACCGCTGGCTGGGCACCGCCCCGGCTCTAAATTGATCCTGCAACCGCTCAAACCAGATGCGCTCGTGAGTGGCACGACGATCCAGCAAGACTAGACCCGAAGCGGTTTCAAACAGCGCGTAGCTACCATGGGCGAGACCGAGCCAGCGCCAAGCGGGGTATTCATTTCGGCTTTTCGTTTTGGAGTTTGTGATCTGGGGGGCAATCGCGGTTGGCGGAACCAAAAGCGGAGGCGCGTTCACCTCTACACGACGTTCGACTAAGGCAGGCGGGATGGACACCAAAAAAGTAACCGGTGAGACATCGCGCGGAACATTGATGACGGGAGCAACCGGCATTGCCGAAATCCGATTTCCAAAATCCAAAACTTCGCGGAGCCTCGACAGCACGCTTCGGATCACAAACCCCCGCACCGCAGTCTCGCTACGAAACCTCACCTCGCGCTTGGCCGGGTGCACGTTCACGTCAACCTCCGCCGGATCGATCTCGAGGAAGATAAACGCCAGCGGATATCGCCCCTTCGGCAGCGACTCATGGTAGCTCTCAATCAGCGCATAGTTGAGAGCGCGGCTGTCTACCGGACGCTGGTTGATGAACGTGATCATCTCGTGCCGCGTCGCCCGACCCGTGCCCGGACGGCCGATCAGCCCGCTTAGCCGCATGCCGTTCTCAATCGCATTGATCGGCACCAATCCCTCGGCAAGTTGCTTCCCGAAAATTTCAGCCACACGCTCTACCAGACCCGTGCATTCCGGCGAACGAAAAATCACGCGTCCGTCCTCGATGAGCGTGAAAGCCACCTGTGGAAACGCCAGCGCGTAGAGCCGCACGCCCGCGATGATGTGCGCCGCTTCCGTCTGGTCCGTCTTGAGAAACTTTCGCCGCGCCGGCACAGAGTTAAAAAGCTGCGCCACCTCGATCCGCGTCCCCACCGCACGGCCACAATCGCGCACGTGCCCCATCTTGCCGCCGTTCACGAGAACCTCGGTGCCTGCGTCGGACGCCGCCTCGCGGGTCTGAATGGTGAAACGCGACACGCTCGCGATCGACGGCAGCGCCTCGCCGCGAAAACCGAAGCTGGCCAGACGGTTGAGGTCGTCCGCCACGGAAATCTTGCTCGTCGCGTGGCGCTCAAGGGCGAGCAGCACGTCGTCGCGCGACATACCGCAGCCGTTGTCCTCGATCCGCATGAGCGAACGCCCGCCGTGCCGGAACTCCACCTCGATGCGCGTCGCACCGGCATCGAGCGAATTCTCGACGAGTTCCTTCACTACCGCCGCCGGACGCTCGATCACCTCGCCTGCGGCGATCTGATTGGCGACCCGGTCGGACAGGATGCGGACTTTGGACATGAACGTGAGCCGCTGATTGGGCGGAAAGCCGTTTATATCAGCCCAGCAATTTTCTCCAGCGGACGAACTGTCTTTTCACCTGAGAAGGACCGGGCATGCCGGTGCCTTTGCGCATGGCCATAGCTCGCTTGAGATCAAACACCACCGCCCAGTCGTCACCGTAGCCGGAGTGAATTTTCATCACTTCGGCGGCAGGCAACTTATCAAGCGGCAGCTTCAGGCTCTCGGCCAGCTTTACCACAGAACCGACGGCATGATGCGCCTCGCGAAAAGGCACGCCCCGAGCCACCAGATAATCCGCAAGATCGGTCGCGAGCAGCGCAGGATCGGCCACCGCCTCGGCGCAACGTTCGCGGAAAACCGTCATCCCCGCGATCGTGCCGGCGAGGACATCCGCGCACAGCGCCGTCTGGTCAAAGCTGTCGAACACCGGCGGCTTGTCCTCCTGAAGGTCGCGGTTGTAGGTCAGCGGCAGTCCCTTCACGAGCGTGAGCAGCGTGTGCAGATTGCCTTGGAGCCGCGCCGACTTCCCGCGCAGCAACTCACAGGAATCGGGATTTTTCTTCTGCGGCATGAGCGAGGAACCCGTGCAAAACGTATCCGGCAGGTCGATGAACTTGAACTCCACGCTCGACCAGATGATCAGGTCCTCGGCGATGCGCGACATGTGAACGCCGAAGAGCGCGCAGGCGGACGCGAACTCAATGTAGAGATCACGATCGGCCACGGTGTCCATTGAGTTCTGCGTGACGCGCGGTCGGCCTTTCGCATCCACAAAACCGAGTTGTCTAGCGGTGAACTCGCGATCGATGGGCAGCGTCGTTCCGGCGATGGCTCCGGAACCAAGGGGGCACCAGTTGGCATGATCCGCCACCACTGCGAAACGATCGCGGTCGCGCTCCAGCATCTCCAGGTAGGCAAAGAGATGGTGGGCAAGAAAAACCGGCTGCGCCCGTTGCAGATGCGTGTAACCGGGAATGAGCACGTCTCCATCGCGAGAGGCCACGGCCAAAAGGGCTTTTTGCGCGCTCAGAATCTTCTCCGAAATCACGGCGCAGGCGTGTTTAAAGAACAGACGCATGTCGGTCGCGACCTGATCATTGCGACTGCGCGCGGTGTGAAGCTTGGCGGCGGCTGGCACGTTTTTGGTGAGCGCCTGCTCGATGTTCATATGAACGTCCTCGAGCTGTGTGCTCCAGGTGAACTTGCCCGTTGTGATGTCGGCGAAAACGGCATCGAGCCCCGCGTGGATGGCGTCGCGCTCCTTCGCGGTGATGATTCCCACATGCGCGAGCATCGCCGAGTGGGCCTTGCTGCCGGCGACGTCAAAGGGAGCCAGCCGCCGGTCGAAGGACACGGACTCGCTGAACTGCAGCATCAAATCGGCGGGGCCGGTGGAGAACCGTCCGCCCCAGGTCGCTTGGGATTTCTTCGCCATAAGGATGACACAGCACAACCCGCCACACCCGCCCTGCGCAATGCGAAAGACTGAACATCCGTTCAGGTTAAGGCCGTCTGCACGCACGCACGCTTTATTTCGGCCACCGCCTCGGGCAGGGCGAAGGGTTTTTGCAGGAAACCAAACGCTCCGCCTCTGATCAGCTTGGTCTTTAAATTCGGCTCCAAGTGCCCGCTCATCACAACAATTTTAGTGGAGGGCGACCGGTCCTTTATTTTACGGAATGCCTCCCAGCCGCTCATCCGGGGCAGTCCCAGATCAATAAGCACAACCGAGATGGTGTCCGCATGGTCTATAAAAAGTTGAACCGCCTCCAGCCCGTCACGCGCCTCGATCACCCGGAAGCCGTTCTTTTCGAGCGAATCTTTCACGGTGTGCAAAATGGTTTCCTCGTCATCAACGAGCAGCACCGTGAATTTACCGGCCGGCACCTCCGGGATTGGTTTTAGCGCCGGTTCAGGCGGCGGGGCGGTCAACGCCGGCAGATAAAGTCTGAAAACCAGCGCCGCGCCCGAACGGGCATCCACTTCGAGATGTCCCCGGTGGCCGGCGAGAA
This sequence comes from Verrucomicrobiota bacterium, assembly GCA_025361935.1. Lineage (GTDB taxonomy): Bacteria > Verrucomicrobiota > Verrucomicrobiia > Opitutales > Opitutaceae > Rariglobus. Next base: position 1,276 of record JANYJB010000109.1, on the reverse strand, counting down.
TACCATGGACAACCAACACCGAGAGATCCCGCCGCCGTTCAGCAAACCACACGGCCTCATCCCAAATCTCTTTGTTTTCCTGCTCGGCCAGTTTAGAGGCGGCAGGCTCGGCTCGCAGCGCCAGCATGATGTATTCCGGCTGATGAGCATCCGTAAACTTGGCACGCACCACCTTGCCTTCAACCGCACATACATCGACCGCCATACGCCCGCCCGCACCAATCATGTCACGTGCCTTTTGCCCCAGATTGGCGAGCGCATGATGAAAATGTTGCGTGTCCAGCAAAACGGCCGGCACCCCATCTTTGATATCTATGGAAAACTCGATCCCTGCCGTGAGCGTTTCCCCGGTCATGCGATAAAACTCACGCACAAAATGCCCCACATCCGTCGGCTGAAATGCCAGTTCATCCCGACGCGAAAGGTGAAGCGTTTGCCGGATCAAGTTGGCGGCGCGCCGCACCGCATGCTCGATACCGACGACCGCAGTGTTAAGCCTCACTGGATCGCGCACCGAATCCTGAAGGAATGCCGTGTAACCAAGAATGATCGAAAGCAGGTTGTTAAAATCGTTGCTGATGTCCGCCGCCAGAGCGGAGAAGTTTTCCGCGCGCTGGTGTTCCCTCAACGGCCCGACGCCATGCACTTGACCGGCCAGATCGATCAACGATGTAAGCCGGAAAACGCGGCCGTCGGGCAGACGCACGCGCGTATCGGTGACATGGGTGAAAAGCGGCCGCCCGCTTTTGTGCAAGTAAACCATGCCCGCCATCGCCGCATCATCACCGTTGATAAAGGCAGTGTGCGCAAATGAACCCTGCACCGACGCCTCCGCCGCGATCAGGCACATTGAGGATGCCCCCACCAATTCGGCCGCCGTTCTGCCAACCGCCGAGCAAAACGCGGAATTGACCGCGACAACCACCCCATTGGAATCCGTCAGGCACAGCGCCAGGGAAGAGCCCGACCAAAAGTCGGAAAACACACCCGTGAACTCCTCGGGCAATTTGATGATTTTCGAAAACTCGGGCATGAAAATGGACGCCCCTCTTTATTCACTCCAGTTAAACACCACGGGTTTATCAATCTGTGGATGCAGACTCAGATGCACCGGGCAGTGATGCGCCGCATGTTCGAGGAGCTTGGCTATTTCCTCGTGAGGTGACCGCCAGAAACTAGGCCAGTGACAGAGTTAGTCCGGGGGATAAAAGGAACCCAGACCATGAAAGGAAAACGCTACACGACGGAGGACAAGATACGGATACTGCGCGAGGCC
>JANYJB010000089.1 GCA_025361935.1 Verrucomicrobiota bacterium | reverse complement strand
AGGCAACCTCGCCAGCCAGCTCATCGCCTTGCGCGCCGTTAAGGACAAGGCAACCTTCCGACGCCTCTACGCCGCGAGCATCCCCTCGACCGTCTATCGCCCCGCGAAATCCGCCGCCTAAACCGCCCCCCCTATGGAAATGAACTGGCTCCATCCACGCGACGAACTCGTTGCCACCATGCAGCGGATCTACCGCTACCGGATGACCACCACCTCGGGGGGCAATCTATCCATCCTCGATTCGGCCGGTGACATTTGGATCACGCCGTCCCGCGTGGACAAGGGCGGCCTCCAACCCACGGACATAGTCTGCGTCCATCCCGACGGCACCCACACCGGCCTGCATGCGCCGTCGTCCGAACTGCCCTTCCACCGGGAAATCTACCGACGCCGACCGGACATCCGGGCGATCGTTCACGCCCACCCCGGCGCCCTCGTGGCGTTCTCCATCTGCCGGCAGCTGCCGGACACCCGTGTGCAGTCCCACGTTTTCAACGTGTGCGGCCGCGTGGCGCTGGCGCCCTACGCCTGCCCGGGAACGGCGGAGCTCGGTGAAAAAATCGCGGAGACTTTCGCCGGCGGCGCCGATTGCGTGCTCCTCGAAAACCACGGCGTGGTCATCGGCGGCACCGATCTGCAGGAAGCCTTTCAGCGTTTCGAAACCCTGGAATTTGTCGCGCAGACCCTCATCAAGGCGCAACAACTCGGCGCGGTGCAAGTGCTGAAGCCGGAGCATCTCAATGTTGCGACCATGCCGGAATTTAACGACGCCCCCGTTTCCCCGCCCTCAATCCGGGAAAAGGAACTGCGCACGGAAATCTGCCGGTTTCTCCACCGCGCCTACCAGCAGCGCCTGCTTATCAGCACCGCGGGCGCGTTCTCGGCGCGGCTCGACGAAAAACATTTCCTCATCACCCCGCGCCGCAGCGACCGCCTTGAAGTCGAGGCTCCGGGAATCGTGCGCGCGACGCGCAATACCTGCGAGCCAGACAAGCGCCCCAGCCGCGCGGCCTTGCTGCACGCCCTCATCTACGAACGCCACCCGGAAATCGGCGCGATCATCAACGCCCAGCCGTCGCATGCCAGCGCCTACTGCGTCTCTGGAGCCCTGCTCAGCACCCACACCATTCCCGAAAGCTACGTGGTGCTCAACAACGCCCCCATGCTGCCCTTCCATCGCATCGTAGAGGACGCCGACCGCATTGCCGCCCTGGTTTCCCTGCGCAAGTGCCCAGTCATCCTCATCGAAAACGAGGGCGTGCTCGTAGTCGGGAAAAACGTTCTCGACGCCTTCGACCGCCTCGAAGTCCTCGAAGCCACCAGCGAGGCCCTGCTCCTCAGCCGGCCGCTCGGCCCGCTTGTCGCCATGCCGCCCGCAGCCATTGACGAACTGCGTCGCGTGTTCAACGTTGCCTGACCCGGTTGCCGAGGTTCCCAAACACAGTTTTGAAATTTCAACCCCTTCCGCCCATGAAATCCTCCACTTCCCGCCAATCCATCTCCGCATCCTACCGTCTCGCCCGCGCCGCCTACGCCGAGTGCGGCGTGGACACCGATGCCGCCATCAAGCGCGCGCTCGCCGTGCCAATCTCCCTGCATTGCTGGCAGGCCGACGACGTCCGCGGCCTTGAGACGCCCAGGGACGGCGTCGCCGGCGGCGGCATCCTCTCGACGGGCGGCTATCCCGGCCGCGCTCGTAATGGTGATGAAATGCGCCGCGATCTCGACCTCGTCCTGAAACTCCTGCCCGGCAAGCAGCGCCTCAACCTCCACGCATTTTACGCCGAGACCGGCGCGAAGTCCGTCGACCGCGACGCCATCACGCCGGCGCACTTCGCCCACTGGGTATCCTGGGCCAAGTCCCACCGCATCGGCCTCGACTTCAACCCCACCTACTTCGCGCACGAGATGGCCAACTCCGGCTTCACGCTCTCCAGTGCCGACAAAAAGGTCCGCGAGTTCTGGATCAACCACGGCCGCGCCAGCCGCCGCATCGCCCAGCATTTCTCAAAGGAACTCGGCTCCCCCTGCGTCATCAACCACTGGATTCCCGACGGCACGAAAGACCAGCCGGCCGACCGCTGGGGCCCGCGCTCCCGCCTCGTCGATTCGCTCGACGCCGTGATGGAAGACCCGAAGGTGAGCCCCGCGCACTGCATCGACGCCGTCGAAGGCAAACTCTTTGGCATCGGCAGCGAGGACTACGTCGTCGGCTCCCACGAATTTTATTACTCCTACGCCCAGAGCAGGAAAGTCATGCCCTGCCTCGACCTCGGCCACTACCACCCGACGGAGTCCGTAGCCGACAAGGTTTCCGCGCTGATGCAGTTCCACGAACGCATCCTCCTGCACACCTCGCGCCCGATCCGCTGGGACAGCGACCACGTCGTCATCCTCGACGACGCCGTCAAGGCCCTCTTCGCCGAGATCGCGCGCGGCGGCGCCTTCAGCCGCGTGTTCGTCGCCCTCGACTTCTTCGACGCCAGCATCAATCGCATCGCCGCCTACGTCGTCGGCGCCCGCGCCACGCGCCAGGCGATCCTGCTCGGCATGCTCGATCCCTCCAAACTCCTCAAAGCCGCCGACGCCGGCGGCCGCGGACACGAGCGCCTCGCTCTCATGGAGCAGGCCAAGGCGATGCCTTGGGGCGCCGTCTGGGACATGCTCTGCCTCCGCGCCGGCACGCCTCCCGCGGCCGCCTGGCTCGCCGACGTGGCGAACTATGAGGAAAAGGTTCTGGCCAAACGCTCATGAACCTCGACCACCGAGTCCTGCCCGGCTCCGGCAAACGGGTGCAACTGATGGCGACCTGCCTCTGCGACGCCTTTTACGACGACGTGGCCAAGGCCACCGTCGAAGTGCTCGAATACCTCGGCTGCACCATCGAGTTTCCCGAAGGCCAGACGTGCTGCGGCCAGCCCGCCTTCAACGGCGGCGACTGGGACGCCTCGCGCAAGGTCGTCCGCCACACGGTAAAAACCTTCGCGGGCGACGCCCCAGTGGTCGTCCCCTCCGGCTCCTGCGCCGCGATGATGTTTCACGGCGCGATCCTCGAATTTGAAAAGGAGGCCGACCTCGCCGACGTGAAGGCGCTCGGCCACCGCACGTGGGAGCTGGGCGACTTCATCGTCAACGGACTCGGCATCACCAACTGGCCGGGCCGCTACGACGCGGTCGTGGCGTTCCACCGCTCCTGCCACTCGCGCGGCACCAAGAGCAGCGAGGCCGCCACCGCGCTCCTCTCGTCGATCGCCGGGACTACCATCGTGCCTTTCGGCGAGGCCGAGCAATGCTGCGGTTTCGGTGGCACGTTTTCGGTGACGTTCCCCAACATCTCCGGCGCGATGGGCGACCTGAAGCTCGACCACATCCGCAAGGCCAACCCGTCCGTCCTCGTTTCCGGCGACATGAGCTGCATGATGCACCTCGGCGGTCTCTCCGAAAAGGAGGGCAAGCCGATCAAGACGCAGCATTTCGTCCAAGTCCTCCGCGACGCCCTCAAAAACGGCAACCTGCTCTGAACCGCGTCCCATGAAATTTCAGGCCATCGACCAGTTTGCGGCGAACCTCAAGCCATCCACCCAGGCCGCCGTCTATGACGGCTCCAAGAAGGGCTACGACGCGCGCACCAAGACCCTCTTCGACCATTTCGAGGACCCCAACCGCCTGCGCCGCGTCGCCGGCGAGATCAAGCAGCACGTCGTCGAAAACCTCGATACCTACCTCCCCCAGGTCGAGGCGAAGCTTCAGGCAAACGGCGTGATCGTCCACTGGGCCGCCACCGCCGAGGCTGCCAACCAGACCGTCCTCGACATCATGCGCGCCCGCAACGCGAAGAAGATGGTCAAGTCGAAGACCATGGTTTCCGAGGAAACCGAGCTCGCCCGCTTCCTCGATAAAAACGGCGTCGAGTGCGTCGAGACTGACCTCGGCGAATTCATCATCCAGATCGACGGCGACCACCCGTCGCATCTCGTCAAACCGATCATCCACAAGAACCGCCGCGACATCGCCACGTCGTTCGAGAAGCACGGCCTCGGCGCCTACAACGACGACCCGCAGACGATCACCCAGCGCGCGCGAGTCCATCTTCGCAAAAAATACCTCGAAGCCGACGTCGCCCTTACCGGCGCCAACTTCATTTCCGCCGAGAGCGGCCGTCTCGTCCTCGTGACCAACGAGGGCAACTCCCGCTTCTGTCTCGCCGCCGCCAAGACCCATATCGCCATGGTCGGCATCGAGAAAATCCTCCCGCGCGACCGCGACCTCGCCCTCCTGCTCAACCTCCTCGCCCGCTCCGGCACCGGCCAGCAACTCACCGTTTACACCGAGTTTATCACCGGCCCGAAGTCCGCCGCGCAGCCCGACGGCCCGGAGGAGATGCACGTCATCTTCGTGGACAACGGTCGCACCGACGTCCTCGCCAGCGAGTGCCGCGACATCCTGCGCTGCATCCGCTGCGGCGCGTGCCTCAACGTGTGCCCCGTCTATCGTCAGGCCAGCGGACACGCCTACCGCAGCGTTTATCCCGGCCCCGTCGGCGCCGTGCTCACGCCCCTCCTCGCCGGCAAAAAATTCCCCGAGTTCGCCGATCTGCCCAAGGCCTCATCCCTCTGCGGCGCGTGCAACGAAGTGTGTCCTGTCAACATTCCCATCCCCGACCTGCTCCTGCGCCTTCGCAACAAGGGCAAGGAGGAGCACGTCCCGTCGCCCGGCACGCCGCCGATGGGCCCCTGGGCGTTGCTCGCCACGCAGCCGACCGTGTGGAAATCCGCGCTTGTCGGAGGCAAGATCATCAACCACCTCCCCACGAAACTCTTGCCCATCCCCGCGCTGCGCGCCTGGGAAAACAAACACTCGCTCCCCGAGTGGAAGGGCGGCGATTTCCGCAAGTGGATGCGTAACCGTCCCTCCAAGCCCACCACCTCATGAGCGCCGATCGCGAAGCCATTCTCTCCCGTGTCCGCGGCGCCCTCGCGCCGCTCCACCAGCGCGCTGCCTTGCCTGACTGGGACAACGAGCTCATCCACATGCGCAGCCTGCGCGGCGACGTCGATGCCTGGACGCTTTTTCAAAACCGCATGAAGCTCGTCAACGGCCTCTCGCTCGAAGGCGCGCCCGCGCTCGTCGCTTGGCTCGCCGAAAACAATTGGACCCGCGGTTATTGCGACCCCGTGCTCTGGCCGCGCCTGCAAGCCGCATTCCAGTCCGGCTTCACGGTCGAGACGACCTTCGACCGCACCAGAATAGACGACTATCAGTTCGGCATCACCCGCGCCGCCGGTGCCGTCGCCGAGACCGGCACGCTCATCCTGACCGACGGCACGACCTCCAGCCGCCTCGCCGCACTCACACCGTGGGCGCACATCGCTGTGCTCGAACGCAGCGACATCTATCTCGACCTCCAGCACGCCGTGACAGCGCTGGCCAACGACCCGAATATAGTTTTCTGCACCGGCCCGTCGAAGACGGCCGATGTCGAGGGCATCCTTATCGAGGGCGTCCACGGCCCCGGCCAACAAGTCGCGCTTTTGATTTAAATCTTACCTCACACTCCCGCATTAGCCTCCATACCCCATGAAAAAAAGCCTCTTCAAAACCCCTGACGGCCGGAACCACATTGTAACCTTCGTCCTCGTCAGTTCGCTGTTTCTGCTATGGGGCTTCTGCAACGGCATGATCGACGTCATGGACAAGCATTTCCAAAAGGAACTGCATCTGACCCTCGCCCAATCAGCCTGGGTTCAATTCGCTCACTACCTCGGTTACTTCCTGATGGCCCTGCCCGCCGGCCTGCTCGCCAGCAAACTCGGTTACAAGGGCGGCATCATCGTCGGTCTTCTCATGGTGGCAGTCGGCGGCTTCTGGTTTATTCCGGCAACGCACATCGCTGCCTTCTGGGCATTCCTGCTCGGCGTGTGCTTCATCGCCGCCGGCCTCACCTTCCTTGAAACGGTCGCCAATCCCTACACCACCGTTCTCGGCCCTCCGGAATTTGCCGCCACCCGCATCAATCTCGCCCAGTCTTGCAACGGCATCGGCTGGATCTTCGGCCCCATCGCCGGCGGCATGTTTTTTTACGGCAAAGACGAGGCGGGCGTCAGCACCGGCAGCCAGACGCTATGGATTCCCTACGCCGCCGTCGCCGTGGTTGTCGTGATTCTCTCCGTGGTTTTCTACTACGCCAGCGTGCCCGACATCAAAACCGAGGACACCTACCACCTCGACGACTCCACTCCCGGCGTGTCGCACTCCATCTGGTCTCACCCTCACTTCGTCATGGCCGTCGTCGCCCAGTTTGTTTACGTCGCGGCGCAGTCCGGCATCTTCAGTTTCTTTATCAATTACATGACATCCGAGGTGCCGACCATACCCGTCTCTTGGAACACCGGCATGACGGCCGGTTGGTTTGAGCCCAACAAAGACGGCCTCCTCTCATTGAGTGACAAGGGCGCCGCCTTCCTCGCTTCCCTCGGTTTCTTTTGTTTTCTCGCCGGCCGCTTTTCCGGAGCAGCCATCCTCAAAAAATTCGCCGCCCACAAGGTCCTCGGTCTCTACGGCCTGCTCAACGTAATCGCCTGCCTCCTGGTGTTTCTCAAGCTCGGCTGGCTCTCGGTAGTCGCCGTGTTCGCAAGTTATTTCTTCATGTCGATCATGTTCCCGACGATCTTCGCGCTCGGCATCCACGGACTCGGAGCCCGCGCCAAGAAAGCCTCTTCGTTCATCGTCATGGCAATCATGGGCGGGGCGATTGTTCCAAAAATAATGGGCTCCGTCGGAGACCACTACGGCATGTCACGCAGCTTCATCGTCCCGCTGCTCTGCTTCGCTGTCGTGGCCTACTACGGCTACAACTGGTCCCGCCTCAGCAAATCCGACGGCATCGTCGGCCTAGCCACCAAACCCGGCCACTAAAAAAATTAGCGGAACAGACTGTAAATAGCCTGCGTCCACCCGGTCGGAAGCAGGGTATCCACGAGCAGCTTCACGTTGAGTGCGATGATCACCAGGGTGATCGTCCAGCCGAGCACCTTGATCCAAAGCGGATTCACAAACTCGCCCATCTTGGCGCGATCGCTTGTGAAACGCATGAGCGGCCAGCAGGCGAAGCCGAGTTGCATGCTCAGGCACACCTGGCTCGCCACAAGTAGCGCCGTGCTCTTGCCCTCGCCAAAAACACCGATCACCACCACCGCCGGCACGATGGCCACGCCGCGCGTGATGATCCGCCGCAGCCAGGGACGCAGCCGGATGTTCAGAAAGCCCTCCATCACAATCTGGCCCGCCAGCGTGCCGGTGAGTGTCGAGTTTTGCCCCGAAGCCAGCAGGGCGACCGCGAACAACGTGCTCGCAAACGTCACGCCCAACACGCCGTCGAGCAGGTGATAGGCTTCCTGTATCTCGCCCACGCCTTCGTGTCCGTTTCCATGGAAGGAGGCCGCCGCGAGGATCAAAATGGCGGCGTTGATGAAAAGCGCGAACATCAGCGCGACGGTTGAATCGATAGTCGCGTATTTCACCGCCTCGCGGCGCCCCGCCGGACTGCGCTCGTATTTGCGCGTCTGCACGATGGCGGAATGCAGATAGAGATTATGCGGCATCACCGTCGCGCCGATAATGCCGATGGCCACGTAGAGCATCTCAGAATTCTTAAGGATTTCCAGACGCGGCATGAAGCCGCTCAACACGCCGCCCATATCGGGCTTGGCAAAAATCATCTCGACCACGAAGCACGCCGCGATGGTGGCGATCAACGTGATGACCACCGCCTCGATATAGCGAAACCCTTTCGTCTGCAGCATGAGCACGACCAGCACGTCGGCCACCGTGATAAGACAACCCCACACCATCGGAATACCGAAGAGAAGTTGCAGCGCGATGGCCGAGCCGATGACCTCCGCCAGATCGCATGCGGCGATGGCCAGTTCGCAGAGAATCCATTGGAACCACACGACAGGCTTCGGGTAGTGGTCGCGGCAGGCCTGCGCCAAGTCGCGCCCCGTGGCCACGCCCAGTTTTATGCACAAATGCTGGAGCAGGATCGCCATCAGATTCGAAATCAGGATGACAGACAGCAGCGTGTAACCAAACTGCGCGCCTCCCGATAGATCAGTCGCCCAGTTACCCGGGTCCATGTAGCCGACGGAAACGAGAAAACCTGGTCCCGCGAAAGCCAGGCACTTCCGCCAAACGGAAGCTCCCGATCCCGGAATGCCAACCGTGCCGTGCACTTCGGGCAGCGAAAGGCTAGCTGCATCGCGACGCCACGCGCGTGGTGCGTCGGTTTTTGTGCTTTCAGAGTGAGACAACATGACGAGCAACCGATTAAAAGAGCCGGCTATTATTATGGTCAAGAAACAATATTAGCCTTAGCTATATTTCTGAAATCACCCCTTTGCTGCCGGGGTTGCGAGCTTCATTCTTGCACCGTTTCGCGCGGGCCAACCACACTGCGGTTGATGTCACAGTCGTTTGCCCGGCTGGTTTTTTTCTTCACGGCACTCTTCTTCGCCGTGTTTTTTATCTGGCCGATAATCCAGATTCTCAAAGGCGGCTTCATTGATGCAGACGGCCGCCTCACCTTCGCCTACGTCATAGCCCTGCTGCGCGACCCCATCTATCTCGGAGGCATAGGAAACTCTTTCCTGCTCGCCTGCACGACCACATCACTGGCGTTCCTCATCGCACTGCCACTCGCATTCATCAGCGACCGGTTTCTTTTTCCCGCCAAAGGCATTCTCAGTTCGCTCGTGCTGATCCCGATGATCCTCCCGCCATTCGTCGGCGCCATCGGCATAAAACAAATTTTTGGCCAATACGGCGCGTTCAACGCCCTGCTCATCCAGCTCCACCTGCGCCCCGAGGGCTGGACCTACGACTGGTTCGCGGTGTGTCCGTTTCTCGGCATCGCAATGGTCAACGCTCTCTCGCTCTACCCCATCGTTTACCTCAACGCCGCCGCCGCCCTGGCCAACATTGATCCCGCGATGGAGGAGGCCGCGCAAAACCTCGGCTGCACCGGCATCCGCCGCTTCTTGAAGATCACCCTGCCGCTCATCAAGCCGGGCCTCTTCGCCGGCGGAACCATCGTCTTCATCTGGGGATTCACCGAGCTCGGCGTGCCGCTCATCTTCGACTACCCGCGCGTGATCGCGGTGCAGATTTTTTACGGATTGAAAGACATCGGCGGCAACCCGTTCCCCTACGCGCTCGTCGCGGTGATGCTCGCAAGCACGGTGCTCCTCTACGCCGTGGGCAAAGGGCTCTTCGGACGCCAAAGCCACGCCATGATGGCCAAGGCCACCAGCTCCGGGGGCCCGCGCGCGCTGCCCGCCACGAAGGCCTGGCTCTGCACCGCGCTCTTCGGCGGCATCACGTTTCTCGCGGTGCTGCCGCACATCGGCGTCGTCCTGGTGGCGTTCTCGCGCGACTGGTATGCGAGCGTCTTCCCCGCTCATCTCACGTTGGAAAATTTCCAACTCGCGCTCGGCAACAACCTCACCGTGCCCGCCATCGCGAACAGCCTTAAGTTCGCTAGCATCTCCACAATCTTCGACGTGGTGCTTGGCATCGCCATCGCCTACGTCGTCGTCCGCTCGAAGATCCCAGGACGCCAGGTGCTCGACTTCCTCGCGATGCTGCCGCTCGCAGTGCCGGGGCTGGTGATCGCGTTCGGCTACCTGGCAATGAGCCAAGAGGGAAAGTTCTTCTCGTTCCTTAATCCCGTGCGCGACCCGACGAGCCTGCTCATCATCGCCTATTCCGTGCGACGCTTGCCGTATGTCGTGCGCTCGGCGGCGGCCGGTTTCCAACAAACCAGCGAGACGCTGGAAGAAGCCGCCCAAAATCTCGGCTGCCCTCCCCTCAAGGCCACTTTCAAAATCACCCTTCCGCTCATCGCCGCCAATCTCATCGCGGGTGGCCTGCTCGCGTTTGCCTTCGCCATGCTGGAGGTTTCCGACTCCCTCGTGCTCGCGCAAAAGCAGGCGTTCTACCCGATCACCAAGGCCATCCTCGAACTTTTCCAACTGCTCGGCGACGGCAAGTTCATCGCCAGCGCGCTCGGCGTGTGGGCGATGGTATTTCTCGGCGTGACCATCGTGGGCATGAGCATCGTTCTTGGAAAAAAGATGGGGGCGATTTTCCGGGTTTGACCGTCAGGCCAAAACCCGTGCGTGTCGTTGCTCCATGCTTTACCTTCTCGTCGTCTCGCTGCTCTGGGCTTTTTCGTTCGGACTGATCAAGGGCCAGCTCGCCGGACTCGATCCCACCGCCATCACGGTGGTGCGGCTGGCCTTTGCACTGCTGGTTTTTCTCCCGTTTCTGCGCCCGGCAAAAATCCCGCGCAAGGCCCTCGGCTGGCTGGCAACCATCGGCGCCATCCAGTTCGGGGTCATGTATATCCTCTACCTGACATCGTATGGCTACCTGCAGGCACATGAAGTCGCGCTGTTCACTATCCTCACCCCGCTCTACGTCACCTTGCTGGATGCGGCGCTGGAAAACCGCTTCCAACCGCGACACGGCGTGGCCGCATTTCTCTCGGTCATCGGCGCCGGCGTGCTGCTGTGGCACGCGACCTACAGCTACGACCTGATGAAGGGATTCGTCCTGGTCCAACTTTCCAACCTATGCTTCGCCGCTGGCCAGATCGCCTACAAGCGCACTCGTCCGAGGCTCGGCGCAGTGACCGAAGCCAGCGTGTTTGCCGTGCTCATGACCGGCGCGCTGCTAACCACTGCGGTCGTCTCAACATTCACGACGCTATGGACGCAGTTCCACCCCAGCCTGAAGCAATGGAGCGTGCTCGCTTATCTCGGGGTGCTGGCGAGCGGACTGGGCTTCTTCGCCTGGAACCTCGGCGTCACGCGCGTCAACACCGGCACGCTCGCGGCCTTCAACAACGCCAAGATTCCTCTGGCCGTCGCCTGCTCCCTTCTCTTCTTCGGCGGCCAGGCTGACATACCCCGTCTTGTAATCAGCATGGTCTTGCTCGGACTCGCCGTCGTGGTGGCGGAGCATCAACAAAAAACCCGCCCCTGAATTGGGGCGGGCCTGAAAAGCTCCGGGTGGGAGCGGGTGCATATCTCAATTTCAGCGGCTGGAGTAGAAAGCGTTGATCTTATCCGCCACGTCGCGGAACCCGATGTCGTCGCTGTAGATGATCTTGTATTCGTTGATAGCATCCTCGGGCTTGCCCATCAGCTCATAGCATTCGGCCAGTTGGTAGATGACGTCTTTCTTGAGATCGTCCATCCCGGGGATTTCCGCCTTGGCAATCTGGAACTGGGCGACCGCGAGATCGAACATTTTGCGGGCCTTGAGCGCCTTGCCCATGCCGGTGATCGCGGCGATGCGAACCTTGGGGTTTTTCTGGGCCTGCTGGTAGTTGGCGATGGCGCTCTGGTAATCGCCCGTGTCGAAGAGTAGGTTCGCCAGAGTGAAACGACCTTCGTAATCATTCGGGTAGCGCTCGACGTAGGCCTTGGCCTGCGAGATCTCGAAGGCCGCGAACTCCGCCTTGGCCTTTTCGAACTCAGCCTTGAGCGCGGCATCTTGAGGGGCTGCCTCCAGACGGTCCTGGATATCCTTGATCTTCGCCTGGAAAATCGCCGCCTCAAGATCGTTTTCCTGCTTTTCCAGACTGGTGTCGGCCGCGCCGCTGGGGAGCTTGCGCGCCTGCCGCACGTAGTTGAGCGCCTCGGCGAAATTGCCGAGCTTGCGGTAACCTTCGGAAACGCTCCGGTAGTGATTAAGATTGTCGGGTTGCGCCTTGAGGCGTTCGAGCGCCTCGCCAATAAGGCGCTGGGTCATCTCGTCGGAAGTGACGACTTTTGCGGCCTGCTCGAGCGAAACCGCCTGGGCTTCGTCGCGCAGCTTGTCGCGGAAAGAACCCTTCTCCTCCCAGTTGCCCTTTTCCGTGGTCTGCGCGATGGCGGCCTTGCGCATGAGGGCAAGTGCATCGCCGTCCTGAGGATGCAGCTTGAGAAGCTTATCAGCGAAACGAAGCGCTTCCTTGGACTTTTTGGCTAACAGGAGCATCTCGGCCAAATGGAGCAAGACGTCGCGATCCGTGGGAGCCTGCTCGTGAATCGACTCCCAGGCAAACGCCGCCGTCTCCGGCAGATCGAGTCCGTGTGCGGCCTCCGCCAAAAGCTTGAGCGCGGGCACGCTGGTCGGATCGGCTGTGAGCAGTTTTTCTGCATTTTCCAGCTGCTTGGCCGGGTCATTTTTTCCGCCGCCGAAAAGGAACCCGGCCTGCGTCACGGAACCGAACGCCTTGGTGAAAAATTTATTCTTGGAATTAAACTTGCGCAACTGGGCCACTCTTTGAAGTCGTCGAACCGGAAGGCAGCCCGGGGAGGCCTTGAGCACTTGCTCGGTCACTTCGATAACGTAGTCGAGATTGCCGCGCTGAAGTGCCACCTGGGCATTCTCAAGCTGTTTCTGCAGACGGGGGTCCAAGGATGAAACGGGGATTTCTGGCATAGGGGGATTCCAAGCAAATGACCTGCCTTGAAACGGTCAACGCTGGAGTGCTTTTTTACATCACTTCCAGATCGCCCTCCGCCGCCGTCACAAGCCGTTCGATACCTGCACGCACCACGGACTCCGTCGGTCCTTCGACCAACAAACGCAGCTTGGCCTCGGTTCCCGAAAACCGCACCAGCACACGTCCTTGTGAGCCCAGCTCTTTTTCCAAGGCGGAGATCGCCGCCGCAAGCGAGACGCAGGCGGAAAGCTCCCGGCGCTGCCGGACCTTGAGGTTGCGCGTCGCCTGGGGAAACTTAACCAACACCTTCCGCAATTCCGAAAGCGGTCGGCCGGTCTCGATCATCACCTCAAGCACCTTGAGGGCCGCAACCAGGCCGTCGCCCGTGGGCGCGATCTCCGCACAGATGATATGGCCGCTCGATTCGCCGCCCAGTTTTGCGCCCTCGGACAGCATCCGCTCGATCACATAACGGTCGCCCACCGCGGTGCGCACGACGCGTCCGCCGGCGGCGGTCACGGCGGCGTCCACGCCGAGGTTGCTTTGAACGGTCACGACCAGCGTGCCCGATGCCAGCGTGCCTTTGCCCAGAGCATGCACCGCCAGCAGCGCGAGCACTTCGTCGCCATCCAAAACCCGCCCGCATTCGTCGCACAGAATGCAACGGTCGCCATCCCCGTCATGCGCGATACCCAGCCTCGCGCCCGTCGCGAGCACTTTGGCCGCGAGTTTTTCAGGATGCTCGCTGCCCAGGCCGTCGTTGATGTTTTTACCGTCGGGCGCATCGCCCAACGCGACCACCGCAGCCCCAAGCTCTCGCAGCACGGCGGGACTCGTCAACGCGGTCGCACCGTTTGCCGTGTCTAAAACAATTTTCCAACCAGCAAGCGCTTGCGTCGGCAACAAGGCGCAGGCCGCTGCGATGTAGCGGGCGACCGCCTCCGTGTCTTCGCGCACCACCATATCCGCCCCTTCGACAACGGCAGGCGGCGGCAGCAACTGCTCGATGCGCGCCTCGTCCGCATCGGTGAGCTTGATGCCCGTGCCCGCGAAAAACTTGATGCCATTGTCCGCCGCAGGATTGTGCGATGCGGTCACCACGACGCCGAGCACCGCGCCCTCGGAGCGAACGGCGCCGGCCACTGCCGGAGTCGGCAGCACGCCCAGCGAAACCGGTTCCAGCCCGGCCGCCGTCAATCCCGCCGCGACCGCGCGGACAAGCGATTCCCCGGAGGCGCGCGTGTCGCGACCGATGACCACGCGGCCTCGACCGCCGGCCCACTCGCCCGCCGCCCTTCCCAGCCGGAAGGCAAACGCCTCGTTTACAACGAGCCCGCCGTAGGGTCCGCGCACTCCGTCGGTGCCAAAATACTCGCGTTTCATGCGTGGAAAAACTCCTTGGTCGCGGCGATCTTCGCCTTCACCGCCCCGCCCAAAAGCAGCGCGCGAGCGGGCTCGACGCCCTCGCGCAGGTCGGCGGTGCGACCCGTGATCCACATCGCGGCGGCGGCATTAAAAACAATCGTGTCCACCAACCCGGACGGACCCCGCCCCGCCATCAACGCGTCCACGATGGCCTTGTTCGTCTCAAGATCCCCGCCCTCAAGATCCGTGAACGGTGCCTGCAAAAAACCAAAGTCTGAACCCCTCCACCTGCCATCCACCGCCCGCAATCGGCCGATGCCGCGCACACGATTGTCCGTGGTGGTCGTCAGCTCGTCGATGCCGCGCCCGGGCGCGATCACGCCATGCGCGGCCAGGCCGGCCTCGGCGCCGAGCAAATCAAACACGTCCGCAAGTTTCTCCACCCACGCCTCCGAGAAAACACCGAGCAACACATTCGCCGGACGACCGGGGTTGATGAGCGGGCCGAGAATATTGAACAGCGAACGCCGCCCTTGGCTCGCAAGCAGTTTTCTCACCGGCGCGATGTTCTTGAAAGTCGGGTGATAAGCGGGTGCGAAAAAAAACGCGTAGCCGAGCTGTTCGAGGGCCGCCCGCTGTTTTTCCGGTGGCGCCTGCAAGTCCACGCCGAGCGCGGCAAGCAAATCCGCGCTGCCGCACTTGGACGTGACCCCGCGGTTACCGTGCTTCATGACCGGCACGCCGGCGCAGGCCAGCGTTAGGACGACCATGCTGGAAATGTTGAATCCGCCCGCGAGATCCCCGCCGGTGCCGACCACGTCAATCGCGTTGGCCGCCCAAGCCTCCACGCCGGGGTTGATCGCCCGCGCGCGAAACTCCCGCGCAAACGCCGCCAGCTCGGCCGCCGTCTCGCCCTTGTCGCCGAGCGCGATCAGGAACGTCGCTTTGCTCTCGTCCGCAATCTCGGCGGAGGCAAGCGCGGCGGCGGCGCCCGCCACCTCGGCGGACGTGAGCTCTTGGCGGGCCTGCAGACGGCGCGTGAGTTCGGCAAGTTCGGGCATGAGCGCACATGGAATCTACAATGCCCCGTAAGTGGAAAGCATAAACTCGACACCCCTCCGGCGTTATGGGAGCAAAGTTTGTGCGTCGCATCATCCCCTTCATAGCAATAACCTTTGCGCTCATCCTCCCCTGTCTTGGCGAATCCATCGCGGAAACCACCCCGCCTAAAACCCCGCCCGTGGCCGAGCTCAGCACACGCGACGCCGTCATCCTCGGCGTCATCGAGGGCATCACCGAGTTTCTGCCGATTTCTTCAACAGGCCATCTCATCATTGCCAACACCGCGCTCCATCTCGACGGGGAAGCCCCGCTCATAGGCGCAAACGGCCAGCCTCTCTGGTATAAAAAACCGTCGCCCAAACACCCCGAAGGCGAACCCCTCACCCTCAAACTGGCCGCCGATACTTACACGATAGTGATTCAGTTTGGCGCCATCGCCGCCGTCGCCGGGCTTTATTGGCGGCAGATCCGCTCAATTCTGTTGGGACTCGTCGGCCGAGACTCCACCGGCCTTGTGCTGTTTCGCAATCTGATGATCGCCTTCATCCCCGCCGCCGCGCTGGGACTCGCTCTTCACGACTGGATCGACAAACACCTGTTTTCCATCGGCGCGGTGATCACGGCCCAGATAAGCGGCGCCGTCCTCATGTTTACCGCCGAGCACTGGCGGAAAAACCACAGCACCTCCAAACCCATCGGCGACCTCTCCTCGAAAAACGCCCTCGGCATCGGCGCGCTCCAGTGTGCCGCGCTCTGGCCAGGCACCAGCCGCTCCATGACCACCATCGTGGGCGGTTACTTTGCCGGCCTCGACCCTCGCAAGGCTGCGGAATTCAGCTTCCTGCTAGGCCTGGTCACGCTCACCGCCGCCACCATCTATAAAAGCCACAAATCCGGTGCCGCCATGATCGAGGTGTTCGGCTGGCCGCACGTCCTGCTGGGATGCGTCGTGGCAGCAGTCACCGCGGCGATTTCCATCCGCTTTCTCATCCATTATCTGACGCGCCACGGGCTCGCCTTTTTCGCCGTTTACCGGTTGGTCACCGCCGCAGTGCTGATCTTCTGGTTTCTCGTCTGACCACATCGGATGCTTATAGCGCTTGACGATGGAAAGCGCGGCCCTCTACCTTGACCCTTTAACACTCATCACAGACCTCGTTACACGAACGTCACCCACTCCTTTAAACCACACCGACCATGGCTAATCCGAAACGCAAGCAGTCCAAACGCCGCAGCGCCAACCGCCGCGCAGCCAACGCTTTCAAGGCTCCCCAGATCGCCAAAGACCCGACCGATGGCACGGCTTTCCGCCCCCATCACGTGAATCCGACCAACGGCACGTATCGCGGCCGTCAAGTGGTCAACGTCGAGGTCTAACCCTCGCGTTACTCCGTATTAATTCACCATCCCGGCGATGGTTATCCCCTCCGGTGTATCCGGGCGCATCGCGGTTGACGCGATGGGAGCCGATCTTGGCCCGCCCGAAGTGGTTGCGGCCGTAAAGCTCGCCCTTGACGAGTTTCCGGATCTCAACCCTGTCACGCTCGTGGGCGACGAGGCGGTGCTCAAATCGCTTCTACAAGAGAACGGCTTGGGTTCACACCCTAAGCTCGCGCTTTTGCACGCTTCCGAAGTCGTCACCATGGACGACAAGCCTCTTCTTGCACTGAAGCGCAAGAAGGACGCCTCGATGTTCCAAGCCATTGAGCTGGTCAAATCCGGTTCGGCCTCCGCCGTCGTGAGTTGCGGCAACACCGGTGCCCTGATGGCCGGCGGCGCCATCAAGCTGCGAACCATGGAAGGCGTGGATCGCCCCGCCCTCGCCGCGATCATACCGAGGGAAAACGGCTATTTCATCCTCATCGACGCCGGTGCGAACCCCGAGTCCGAGCCCGAGCATCTCGTCCACAACGCGATCCTTGGCACCCATTACGCCCGCGTCGTCCTAGGCATCGCCAACCCCCGCGTCGGCCTGCTCACCATTGGCACAGAGGAAGGCAAGGGCAACGCGCTCATCGCCGCCACCCACGACCACTTCAAAAACCTCGGCGACCTCGTCAACTACGTCGGCCCGACCGAAGGTTTCCAGGTGTTCACCGATCATTGCGACGTCGCCGTGTGCGACGGCTTTGTCGGCAATCTCCTCCTGAAAAGCTGGGAATCGCTCGCCCACTTCTTTTCCGCCACGCTTAAAACCGAACTCAAGGCCAACCCGCTTCGCCTCACCGGCGCGATGCTCGCAGGCGGCGCGTTCAAAGCCCTCAAAAAACGCATCAACCCCGAGACCTACGGCGGCGCCCCGCTCCTCGGATTGCGCGGCAATGTTCTCAAGGCTCACGGCTCCAGCAGCCGCCATGCGATCAAAAACGCGATTCGCGTCGCCAGCGAAGTGGTCAAAGCCGATATGATCCACCACATCGAAACCGACGTCTCCCGCGCCAACGCCGTCATCCGGCCAAAATCGTCCGAGATTATCTGAACGCATCCCCCGGCCCTTTCCCGCGCCCACCTTTCGCAACCTCACATGGGTCACCCTGACATCGCCATCCTCGGCACCGGTTCTTACGCGCCCGTCAAAGTTTTGACCAACGAGGATCTTTCCAAACAGGTGGACACCTCGCACGAGTGGATTTTCACCCGCACCGGCATCTGCGAACGCCGCATTGCCGACGAAGACGAGACCACATCCTTCATGGCCGCCGCCGCCGCCCGCGACGCGATGGCCGACGCCGGCGTGACCGTCGCCGAAATCGACCTCATCATTGTCGCAACGGTTACGCCGGACATGCCCATGCCGGCGACCGCGTGCTTCGTGCAGGATCTCCTCGGGGTTTCTCCCCGCGCGGCCTGTTTCGATATCAACGCCGCTTGCTCGGGATTTCTCTACGCACTCGACACCGCGTGGGCTTTGCTGGGATCGGGACGTTACCGTCATGCCCTCGTCATCGGCGCGGAAAAACTCTCCTCTGCGGTCAACTGGAAGGATCGCACCACCTGCGTGCTTTTCGGCGACGGTGCCGGCGCCGTCGTGCTGGGTCCCGCCCGCGGTTCGGCGAAAGTCCTCGGCGTCCGCCTCTACGCCGAAGGCAGTCACACCAACCTCCTCTGCATTCCTGGCGGCGGCTGCCGCGTCCCGAACCCGTCGGCAAACCCCGAGGGTCCGCAACGCGCCATAGCCATGAAAGGCCGTGAGATTTTCAAGATCGCCGTCCGTGGTATGGAACAGGCCGCCCGCGAAATCCTGACCGAACATAACCTGAAGCCCGACCAAATCGACTGCGTCATACCCCATCAGGCCAACCTGCGAATCATCCACGCGCTCGCCGAATACCTGGAGATGCCCCGCGACCGGCTGTTTGTTAATCTCGAACGCTACGGCAACACCTCCGCCGCGTCGATTCCGCTGGCCCTGGACGAAGCCCGCCGCTCCGGACGCATCAAATCTGGCGACCTCACGCTCATGGTCGCCTTCGGGGCAGGCTTGACCTATGGGTCCGCGCTGGTTCGCTGGTAAATCTTTACCGACATGCCCACCTCGCCCGCCCGCGCCTTCTTTGCACTCTTGGTCGTAAGCTTTTCTTTAGCGGTTATTACGGGCTCGGCCCGCGCCGATTTGGTCTGGACCCCCGCCACCGGCTGGAAAGTCGAAGGCGACAGCGTTCTCAAGGGCCTCCTCCCCGAGGAAGGCCGCAACGCCCTCGACGCCATGAACAAGGCGCGCGCCGCCGAGGAAAATGGCAGCAAAAGCTCCGCGATGGGCAGTTACGAGAACATCGCGAAAAAATATCCCCACTCGATCTACGCCCCCGAAGCCCTCTACCGCGCCGCCAAGATCCGCCTCGACCGCAAACAATACTTCAAGGCGTTCAACGAATTTCAGCAGATCGTCACGGACTACCCCAACACCAGCCATTTCAACGACGTCATCGGCGAGCAATACCGCATCGCCAATGCTCTCCTCGGCGGAGCGCGAAATCGTTATTGGGGCATCATCCCGGGCTTCAAAAGCCGCGCCAAGGGCGTCGATTATTTCGAGAAGATCATAGTGACCGCACCTTACAGCGACTACGCCCCGCTCGCTCTCATGAACATCGCCGAGGGCCACCAGAAATTGAAGGAACCCGACGAGGCCATCGACGCTCTGGACCGCATGATCAACAACTACCCCCAGAGCCTCCTCGCCCCCGACGCCTATCTCCGCCTCGCCCAGGCCCACGCCTCGCTCGTCGAAGGCCCCGCCTACGATCAGGCCTCGACCAAGCAGGCCATCACCTACTTCGAGGATTTCATGATCCTGTTTCCCTCGGACACCGGCGTCAAAACCGCCGACACCGGACTTGCCAACATGAAGCAGGAATTCTCCCAGAGCAAAATCAAGATCGGCGATTTCTACTTCTACAAGCGTTCGAACTACAAGGCCGCCCGCGTCTTTTACAACGAAGCCATCACCTCTTATCCAGATTCTGAGGCCGCCACCCTCGCCCGCGCCCGCCTCGAAGCCGTCACCGCCTCCGAAAACAAATCCAAGGCACCGCCGCCTCCTCCGCACAAAATCGGCAAACGCTTCTGGTTCTTCTAAAGCCCCGTGCTTTCCCATTCCTCCTTCATGCGCGCCCTCCTTTTTTGCATCGTCGGTCTTTTCACCCTTTCGGGCTGCGCCAACTATAATCTGGGCAGCGGCGGCAAGCTGACGTTCCAGACCGTTTATATCGCGCCCGTCGTCAACAAGAGCAATCTCCCCCAGTCGGTCGCCGTTTTCAGCACCGGCCTCCGCGAAGCCTTCCTCAAGGACGGCCGGGTTTCCCTCGTCAACACCGCCGATCAGGCCGACGTCACTCTGACGGTCAAACTCCTCAAATACAGCCGCGCTTCTACCGCCAGTCAGTCCACCGACACCGGCTTGGCCCGCAAATTTGACGTCACCCTCGAAGCCGAGGCCAGCCTGCGCGACAACCGCCAGAACAAATTCCTCTTTGAAAAGCGCAAGGTCGAGGCCGTCCGCCAGGTCTTCACCGACAGCGGCCAGCTACAGGCCGAATACCAGACCGTCCCCCTTCTTTCCGAGACCCTGTCGAAGAACGTCCTCAGCGCCACGCTCGACGTGTGGTGAACCCGCGTGAAGCACGCCGCCGTCCTCGCCCCCTCCATTCTGGCCGCAGACCACGCCCACCTCGCGGCGGGCGCCGCCACCGTGCAGGCACTCGGCCTTGAGTGGGTTCACCTCGACATCATGGACGGCCACTTCGTGCCGAATCTTAGCTTCGGCCCTCAAACCGTCGCCGCCCTTCGCAAAAACTCGTCCCTGTTCTTCGACACGCACCTGATGCTCGACGAGCCGCACCGCTACATCGAGGCGTTCGCCAAGGCCGGTTCCAACCTCATCAGCATCCACATTGAACCCGCCTACGACCACGCCGCCACCCTCGCCCGCATCCGCGCGCTCGGCTGCCAGAACGGTATCGTCCTCAACCCCGGCACCCCCACCGAGGCCATCGAACCCTACCTCTCCCAGGTTGACATCGTGCTCGTCATGACCGTGCAACCGGGCTTCGGCGGACAACCCTTCCGCCGCGACATGCTCGCGAAGATATCCCAAATCGACCGCTGGCGCCAAGAACGCGGCCTAACCTTCCGCCTCGAAGTGGACGGCGGTGTTGATCTCGTCACCGGCCACGAGTGCCGCGTCGCCGGAGCGGACACGTTTGTGGCCGGCACGTCATTCTTTGGCGCCGCCGATAAACCCGCTGTGGTCAAGGCAGTCGCAGGCTGGTAAGCCTGCGACGTCACTTCCTTTTTCCGCCAACTCCGCCGCCCTCATATATTGTCGGCGGAAGCGGTTGCCCAGCTCGTTGGCGAGATTGATCTCGTCAACCTTGTTTTTGGACGCGAGCGCCGCCTTGATGCGCCCGCCCGCAATGTCGTAGTCCACCGCCGAGACATCTTCAAAGACCGCCAGCGCCTCGGACGGCATGCCCGCGTCGGCCAGCGCGCTCCACGCCTTCTTAAGCTCGGGCTGAGTGTCCAGGCACATCACCCGCACCACAAACGCCAGTTCGCGAAATAGCCGCCCCGTCCACTGCGGACGATAGATCAACCTCTCCTGCGACGCGTAGGGCAATTCCTCCGGATCGCTGCGCAATGTGCCGACGCCCGGAATCTCGTAAAAATCTTTTCTCACCGGCAGGCGCCGCAGCGCGAAATACTCCGGACCTCCCGGTGCGCCCGCCTTCAGATTCCAAAGCTTCTGCCCCTCCATCGTCAGCGTGAACTCGATGAAGGCCACCGCCGAGTCGCGATGCGGCGCGCCCCGCATGAGTGCGATGGGATCGACCGACGCCACCGCTCCTCCCGCCGGCGTCACATAGCTCATCCGGTCGTCCCCGCCGCGCCTCCGCACTGCCTCCTGTTGCTGACGCCCGTAAAAATCGATGCACATACCCGCCGCGCAATCTCCCGCCGCTACGTCCACCGGCACCTTTTGCGCCGAGTCGGTGAAATAACGCGCGTTCGCCCCGATGGCCTGCAAAAGCCGCAATCCCGTCACCCAGCCCTCGCGCACCGCCTGCTTCTCTATTTCCGCTGCCGGCGCGGCGGGATTGGCCGCCTGCAATTCCAATAGCCGTTTCTGCATCTGTTGCTGGACGACGTTTTCAAACGCCTTGTTGATCGAACCGCTCTTCGTCGGATCGGCCAGCGCCACCTCTCCAAACAACTGCACATCCTTCAAGTCCTCCCATCGCGACGGTTCCTTGGCAACGCCCAGCCGACGTAACGCGTCTCCGTTGCTGATGATCCCAAACGAACTCAGCACGGTCCCGACCCAGCGGCCTTCCTTATCCCAATACTCCTCGCCGGCAAACGTGCGAGGGATCACCGCATCCGTAAACCACTCGGGATGCAGCTTGATGATCCCGCTGTTCACGATCCGTCCGGCCTGCGCCTGGCTGGAAAAATCATACGCGCCGCCGCCCCAAAACAAATCCAACCCGCTGCCCACGTTGGACGCCAGAAACGTCGCCCGCGCCTCCTTCGCCTCCGCCGAGGAGTCCGCCGGCAAACGCCCGTTGGCAAACGCGGTCAGCACTTCGTTGCTCCACTTTTTATGCAGCGTATTGACCCAATGGTTTTCAAACGACGCCGCGTATTCGCCGTTGATGTAACGGGCGATCTCCGACGTTCCCCCGATCAACCGCCAGTCGATCATCGCCGTGCGACCGGTGCGCTCCTTATACCAACGGGTGAACGCCCGCCCGAATTCGTGGCGGATCGCCTCGTTGTGCGGCGTAATGATCACCAGAGTGTCATCCGCACGCGTCACGGCTTCCTGCTTGGGTCGCAGCGCGAACGGCAGCGCCACCGTCGCCACCAGAAGCAAAATGATAACCGCTATTTTCAGCATGCGCGGTTGCGGCCCATCACGCCAAAAGCACCACCACATCCTGCGGCTCGACGCTGGCAAACAGATCGCCCTCGTCCGCGTTGCCCAGAAAACGCGGATTCAGTTCGTAGATTTTCAACGTCTGGCCGCCGCTCACGAAATCGTATTGGGCCACCTCCCCGAGGTAAACCGCATCACCGATGCGGCCGCGCACCGTGTTAAGTGAGCGGGCCTCGCGTCCGAGCGCCCAGCACTCGGGCCTCACCGATAACGTGACCGCGGCGCCAATCGCCGGCTTCACCGCCGGATCACCCAAGACTCCGTAAAACCGCCCGATGTCCGTCTCCACTACGGTGAATTCGCCCTCCGCACCCAGCACGCGTCCCGCGATGAAATCTGCCTCGCCGATGAAATGGGCCACCGTCTTCCGCTTCGGTCGGCGGTAGACCTCGCGCGGCGAACCCACCTGAAGGATGTTGCCGCCCTCCAATATTGCCATGCGGTCGGAAATCGAAAGCGCCTCCTTCTGGTCGTGAGTCACATAGACGGTCGTGAGCTTGAACTCCTTGCACACCCGGCGGATTTCCGTGCGCATCTCCAGCCGCAGCTTCGCGTCGAGGTTGGACAGCGGCTCGTCGAGCAGCAGGCAGCGCGGCCGGATTACCAACGCACGCGCCAGCGCCACGCGCTGCTGCTGCCCGCCCGAGAGCTGGTTGGGTTTGCGGGCCGCGTAGGCGTCCATCCGCACCGAGACCAGCGCCTCGGCTACCCGGCGCCTGATCTCGTCGCGCCGAACCTTGCGCTCCTCAAGGCCGAAGGCGACGTTCTCCGCGACCGTCATGTGGGGCCACAGCGCGTAGCTCTGAAACATCATCCCGGTATTGCGCTTGTGCGGCTCCAGCTTCGTCACGTCTTCGGCGCCAAAAAAAATCCCCCCCTCTTCCGGGATGTAGAAGCCGGCCATGCTGCGCAGCAGCGTGGTTTTTCCACAGCCGCTCGGCCCCAGCAGGAAAAAAAGCTCCCCCGGCTCGATCACCAGATCGAGATTGCGCAGTGCCACCGTCGTCCCGAACCGCTTCGTCAGATTTTGGATTCGGATGGAAATCATTCGGGAAGGCGTGCGGAAGGCACGAAGAAACAAGATTTCACCTCCGGTTAAGTCAACGGCGGCGCCTTGTGAAAATTGCACGACCGGCACACGAACCCCTTGCCCTCCATCGTAGGAATGGGCACAAACCTCACCTCTCATGCTCAAGGCTTCCTCCTTCCCCTTTCACGCCGATCTGGAAACCGTGCTCGTCTCAGAAAAAGACATCAAAAAGCGCGTCAAAAAACTCGGGGCCGAGATCGCCGCCTCCTACGGCAAGGAGGAAATCACTGTCGTCTCCATCATCAACGGAGCCATCCTCTTCACCGCCGACCTGCTGCGCGAGATTCCCAATCCCATCCGCCTCGATTGCATCCGTATCGCCAGCTACCGCAACGACACCAAATCCCACGGAAAACCCCAGCTTCTTCAGAGCCTCACTCTCGACATCGGCAACCGTCACGTGCTGCTGATTGACGATATCCTCGACACCGGAAAAACCTTCTCGGTCGTCGTGGACATGATCAAAAAGCTCAACCCCGCCAGCCTGCGCACCTGCGTGCTCCTCGACAAACGCGGCCGTCGCGAAGTCGCGTTCGAGGCCGACTTCGTGGGGTTCCAGATTCCCGACAAGTTCGCTGTCGGCTACGGCCTCGATTTCGCGGAGCGCTACCGCAATCTCCCCTGCATCGGCGTGCTCAAGCCGCAGTTGCAGAACCCGCCCGAATGGGCGTGAGCACCGCAGTCATCGCGCCTTCTTGAAGCTCCCCTCACTGCGACCGCGCTTGGGATACGCTGCGCCCTTCGATCCCGCCTTGGCCGCTTTGCGATAGTCACCCGTTTTCAAAGCGGTGATTTGGTCTCGCAGCAGCGCCGCCCGCTCAAACTCAAGCTTGCTCGCCGCCTCGGCCATTTCGTCCTCCAGCTCGGCGATGACCGCCTTCACGTCTTCCTCGCTGCCTTCGGCCACGGCGGCCTCGTCCTCACGATCACCGCTGCCGTCGTAAACATGGAGACTGGATTGCGCCGACCGCTTCACGCTGCGCGGCGTGATGCCGTGCTCAAGATTGTGTGCTATCTGCTTCTGGCGCCGCGCGGCCGTGACTTCCTGCGTGCGCCGAATGGAATCCGTGATCTTGTCCGCGTAAAAAATTACCCTTCCATCCTCGTGGCGCGCCGCGCGTCCCGCCGTCTGGATGAGCGACGTTTCACTGCGCAAAAAACCTTCCTTGTCCGCGTCAAGAATCGCCACCAGCGCGACCTCCGGCAGGTCGAGTCCTTCGCGCAGGAGGTTGATGCCGATGAGCACATCGAAGTTACCCAGCCTTAGGTTGCGCAGGATTTCCACCCGCTCGATCGCATCGATGTCAGAGTGCAAATACTCCACGCGGATCTTCGACTCGCGCATGAAGCTCGTGAGGTCTTCCGAAAGGCGCTTCGTCAACGTCGTCACCAGCACGCGCTCGCCCTTCTCCGTCGCGCGCTTGATCTCGCCGATGAGGTGCTCGACCTGCCCCTTCGTCGGATGAATCACGATCTCGGGGTCGAGCAGTCCCGTCGGGCGGATAACCTGCTCGGCCACCACGGCGGATTTTTCGATCTCAAACTTCGCCGGCGTGGCCGACACGAAGAGTGTCTGCGCCGTGATGGAGCGAAACTCGGCGAACGTCTGCGGTCGGTTGTCCAGCGCCGACGGCAGCCGGAATCCGTAGTTCACGAGGTTGGATTTCCGCGCGAAGTCGCCGTTGGACATCCCGCCGATCTGCGGGATGGTCACGTGACTCTCGTCCACCATGAGAATAAAATCCTTTGGGAAAAAATCCACGAGGCAGACGGGCCGCTCGCCGGCTTTTCGTCCCGCGATGATGCGCGAATAGTTCTCGATGCCGTTGCAGAAACCCATCTCCTGAAGCATCTCCAAGTCGTAATTCGTGCGCATGCGGATACGCTGCGCCTCCAGCAACTGGCCGTTCTTTTCAAAGAACGCCACGCGCTCATCGAGCTCCGCCTTGATCTCGCCGATGGCCCGCGAGAGCTTGTCCTTGCTCGCAACGTATTGCGTCGCCGGATAAAGGTCGAACATCGCCAGCGGCCGCGTGGTCGTGCCGGTCGTGGGATCAAACTCGCTCAACGCCTCGATCTCCTCGCCCCAAAACTCGACGCGCAAACCGAGTTCCAGATACGCCGGCATGATGTCCACCACGTCGCCGCGCACGCGGAAGCTGCCCCGCTTTAATTCGTAGTCGTTTCGCTCGTAAAGATTGTCCACGAGGCGCTGGAGCAGCATCTCGCGCCCCAAAGCCTCGCCCTTACGCAGAGGAATGCGCATTGCCTGGAAATCCTCGGGCGATCCCAACCCGTAGATGCACGAAACGCTGGCCACCACAATCACGTCGCGGCGCGACACCAGCGAACTGGCTGTGGCGATGCGCATGCGCTCGATCTCCTCGTTGATGGACGAGTCTTTCTCGATGTAAGTGTCGCTGGAGGCGACGTAGGCCTCGGGCTGGTAGTAGTCGTAGTAACTGACGAAGTATTCGACCGCGTTCTCGGGAAAAAAGTTTTTAAATTCCGAGTAAAGCTGCGCCGCGAGCGTCTTGTTGTGCGAGATGATGAGCGTGGGCCGGTCGCACTGCGCGATGACGTTGGCCATGGTGAACGTCTTGCCTGAACCCGTCACGCCGAGGAGCGTCTGGTCGCGATTGCCGGCATCGATCGACGCCACGAGCTTCTCGATAGCCTGCGGCTGGTCGCCGGTCGGCTGGTAATCGGATTGAAGTTTGAAAAGAGACGCCATTCGCGGAAATCGAAGCCTACTCAGGGAAACCCGTTCGCCAAATGCTATCGGAGGATTTCGCGCGCGGCTCTCAATGCTCCATCACCACGACAATCACCCCGAGCAGCGTGAAAATAGCTCCCAGCAAACCCGCCTCCCAGCGCTCGATTTTCTTGAGCTCCACCTTTTCAAGACCGACCAGCGTCAGCCAGGTAAACAGCATCATGCCCGCCAGAGCGCCCATCGCGAGAATCGCGCTCAGCACGAAAAAACCAGTCCAGCCGAACTGCACGCCCGAGAGATAGACGGGCAAAAAACCTTCGCACGGTGACAGCGTCAGCATGACAAGCAACCCGCTGATCGCCGCCCAGTCGCCCTTGCGGCTAGAAACGAGCGGCGTGTCCTTGATCTCGTCTTCCCAATGACTGTGGTCTTCTTCGTGGCCGCACTGCGAACTCGGCTGATGGCTTCCCCCTTGGAGATGGTGATGCAAAACGCCGCCGCCGCGCCATTGCCGCCACAGGTAAAACCCGCCGATGCCCCACAGCACGCCCGCCGCCACCCAAGGAAACACGCTGCCGATGCGCTCGTTCAATTGAAACCCAAACCAAGCGATCACCAAACCGAGCAAACTGGTAATACCGACATGCCCCAGCCCTGCGAGCGCCGCGACCGCCAGTGTCTTGGCCCGCGTCCAACTCCGCGCCCGCGCGACCAGCACGAACGGCAGCCAGTGCGTCGGGATCGCCGCATGGAAAAATGCGACGGTGAAGCCGGTTGCGGCGATGGTGGCCAGTGCAGTTGAATCCATGGTTGTAGGCGAAGCGGTCATCAATCCACGCGATGGACACCGCTGTCGAACGTGAACTCTAGCAAACTCGTCAACCCCCCTTCCCTAAAATCGTTCTCGTTCTCTCAATCGTTCTCGTTCTCCTTTGTCATCTCCGCGTCATGCCCGCTCCCGTTAATCTCACCGCCGTCAAAGCCTACTTGCTCGACCTGCAAGACCGCATCTGCCGCGAGCTGGAAGCCGAGGATGGCGGCGGTAAATTCGCCGAGGACAACTGGACGCGCGCCGAGGGCGGCGGCGGCCGTTCGCGCATCCTCGCCGAAGGCGGCGTGTTTGAAAAAGCCGGCGTGGGTTTTTCCCACGTCCACGGCATCGCGCTCCCGCCGTCCGCGACCGCGCACCGGCCAGAGCTCGTGGGCAAGCCTTGGCAGGCGCTCGGCGTGTCCCTCGTCATTCACCCGCGCAATCCCTACGTCCCCACCAGCCACGCCAACGTGCGCTTTTTCGTGGCTGATCCAGAAGGCGCCAATCCCGTCTGGTGGTTCGGCGGCGGCTTCGATCTCACGCCCTACTACGGCTTCGAGGAAGACTGCATCCATTGGCACCGTGTCGCCCGCGATGCCGTGGCGCCCTTCGGCGACGACCTCTACCCCAAGTGGAAAAAAGGGTGCGACGATTACTTCTACCTCAAACACCGCGCCGAGCCACGCGGCATCGGCGGCCTGTTCTTCGACGACTTTAACGCCCTCGGTTTCGAGCAAAGCTTCGCCGCCTTTCGCGCCGTGGGTGACGCCTACCTGCCCGCCTACCGGCCCATCGTTGCCCGCCGCAAGGCCACGCCCTACGGCGACCGCGAACGCGATTTTCAACTCTACCGCCGCGGCCGCTACGTTGAGTTCAACCTAGTCTGGGATCGCGGCACCCACTTCGGTCTGCAAAGCGGCGGCCGCACCGAATCCATCCTCATGAGCCTGCCGCCGCTCGTAAGTTTCAAATACGACTGGCACCCCGCCCCCGGCAGCGAAGAAGCCCGGCTATACGACTTCTTCCTCAAGCCCCGCGACTGGTTGGCGTCCCTTTAGAATTTTTCCGATGACCTCCCGCGAACGTTTCCTCTCCGCCCTCGCCTGCCAGCCGCTCGACCGCCCGCCCCTCTGGGTCATGCGGCAGGCCGGCCGCTATCTGCCTGAATACCGCGAGCTGAAGGCCAAATCCT
Source organism: Verrucomicrobiota bacterium (assembly GCA_025361935.1). GTDB lineage: Bacteria > Verrucomicrobiota > Verrucomicrobiia > Opitutales > Opitutaceae > Rariglobus. Next base: position 955 of record JANYJB010000089.1, on the reverse strand, counting down.
CTTTCGTCCACATGGTGCAGACGCCCGCGCTCGCCGCCGAGGTCACGCTCCAACCGCTCCGCCGCTTCCCCGGGATCGACGCCGCCATCCTTTTCTCCGACATCCTCGTTATCCCCGAGGCTCTCGGCCAGCCCTACGCTTTCCGCGACGGCGGCGGCATCGAGATGGCGCGTAAAATCTTCACCCGCGCCGACATCAACGTCCTCGCCCCCGTCGCCGCCGTCACCGAGAAACTCGCTTACGTTTCCGACACGCTGAAGCTCCTCAAAAAAGAACTCGGCAACACGAAGACCCTCCTCGGCTTCGGCGGCTCCCCGTGGACGCTCGCCACCTACATGGTCGAGGGCGGAAGCTCGGATGACTTCGAGCGTATCAAGCTCCTCTTCTACACCGACCGCGCCACCTTCGACGCCCTTCTGGAAAAACTCACCGAAGCGCTGGTGGTTTATTTTCAGATGCAGATCGCCGCCGGCGCCGACGCTATCCAGATCTTTGACTCTTGGGGCGGCCTCATCGCCGGTGCCGACTACGAGGCCGCATCGCTCAAGTGGATTCGTCGCATCGTGGCCGCGCTGCCCGCTGATTTCCCGATCATTCTCTACGCCAAGGGCACCGCGCCGCACCTCACCGACCAGGCGTTTTCCGGCGTGCGCGCCATCAGCGTCGATTGGACAAATGACCTCGCCATCGTCCGCCGCACCCTGCCCGCCAACGTCGCCGTCCAAGGCAACCTCGACCCCGTGCTTATGCAGACCACGCCCGAGATCGTCGCCCGCGAAGCCACCCGTCTCCTCGATTCCATGCGCGGCACCGCCGGCCACATCTTCAACCTCGGCCACGGCATCACCCCGCAGGCCAGGATCGAGTGCATGCAAGCCCTCATCGATACGGTAACGACTTGGAAATGATCTCCGCAAACGCCTCGGTAATCGCAAAAGCCGGTTAGTGCCTTTTC
>JANYJB010000066.1 GCA_025361935.1 Verrucomicrobiota bacterium | reverse complement strand
CCCCAGGCAACCGCCGCCCTGCCGGAAACCGATTTCGCCGCCGAGCTCGCCGCCGCCAAAAAAGAGGCCGCCGACAACTACGACCGCTACGTCCGCTCGGTGGCCGACATGGACAACTTCCGCCGCCGCACCGTGCGCGAGAAGGAGGAGCTCCGCCAGTTTGCCGCCTCGAAGGTTCTGGAAGACCTCCTGCCCGTCCTAGACAACCTCTCCCTCGGCCTCGCCGCCGCCAAGGCTCCCAACGCCGATCTCAAGACGCTTGTCGGCGGCATCGGCATGGTGGCGGATCAGCTGAAAACCTCGCTCGCCGGCCACGGTCTCAAGGAGATCAACCCGATCGGCCAGCCCTTCGATCCGAACCTGCACGAGGCGATTTCGCAGCAGCCCAGCGCGGACATCGCCGAGGGCTCGGTGGTCACGGTGGTTCGCACCGGCTATTCTCTCAACGGCCGCCTGCTGCGCCCCGCGTCCGTGATCGTTTCCACCGGCGCGCCGGTTGCCGATACCAAGGCCTGATTTTCACACCATGGCTCAACAAGACTACTACGAACTGCTGGGTGTTGAAAAAGGCGCCAACGAGGAGGAGCTGAAGAAGGCTTACCGCAAGAAGGCCGTCCAGTATCACCCCGACAAAAACCCCGGCAACAAGGAGGCTGAGGAGATGTTCAAGAAAGTCTCCGAGGCCTACGAAGTCCTCAAGGACCCCGACAAGCGCGCCGCCTACGATCGCTACGGCCACGCCGCCTTCCAGCAGGCTGGCGGAGCCAGTGCGCGCGGTCCGGGTGGAGCCGGCGGCGGATTCCACGACCCGCGTGATATTTTCAACGACATCTTCGGCGGCGGAGGTGGCGGAGGTATTTTCGATGAAATGTTTGGCGGCGGAGGCGGCGGGCGCGATGGCGGCCGTGATGGCTCCGACCTGCGCTACGATCTCGAAATCTCCCTCGAAGAAGCGGCCAAGGGCCTCGAAAAAGAGATCACCTTCCGCAAAGCTGTCACGTGCGAACGCTGCAACGGCAACGGCGCCGAACCTGGCTCGAAGAAAGTCACCTGCCCGACCTGCAAAGGCCACGGCCAGGTCCGCCGCTCCGGCGGCATCATCACCTTCACGCAAACCTGTCCGACCTGTGGTGGTAGCGGCCAGAAGATTGAAAAAGCCTGCACCGCCTGCCGCGGCGAAGGTCGCACGGCCAAGACCACCAAGCTCAACGTGCGTATTCCTGCGGGCGTCGAAACCGGTTCGCGCCTCCGCTCCAGCGGCAACGGCGAGGCCGGCATGGCTGGCGGACAGCCCGGCGATCTCTACATCGTCCTCACGGTGCGCGACCACGAGCTCTTCGAGCGCCACGGCAACGACCTCTTCTGCGAGATTCCCATCAAGTTTACCTTGGCGACGCTCGGCGGCGCGCTCGAAGTGCCCACGCTCTTCGGCAAAGCCTCGTTGAAAATCCCCGCCGGCACGCAAAGCGGCACGACCTTCCGCCTCAAAGGCAAGGGCATGCCGGGCCTGCGCGGCGGTGCGGGCGACCAGCTTGTGCGCGTCCAGGTCGAGGTGCCGCAATCGCTCACCAGCGAGCAGCGGAAAATCCTCGAAGAGTATGCGCGCGTCAGCGGCGACGCCGACGAACCCATGTCGAAAAGCTTCTTCGACAAGGCCAAGAAGTTCTTCTGAGCCCTGCCATGCGCGTCGTCATCCTCGGTTCCGGTCGCGGCTCCAACACCGAAGCCATCCTGCTCGCCAAACAGGCGGGCCGGTTGGGCCGCGCCGAGGTCGTGCAGATTTTCTCGGACCAGCCCGACGCGGGGATTCTCGCGCTCGGGCCGCGTTTCGGCGTGCCTGCGACCTTCCTCGATCCCGCGCCGTTCAAGACGAAGTTGGATGGCGAGGGCGAGCTGCGCTACATCGACGCGATCCGCGAAAGCCGGGCCGACCTCATCGTGCTCTCCGGTTTTATGCGCGTGATCAAGCCGCGCTTCCTTGAAACCTTCGCCGGAAAAATCATCAACCTGCACCCGAGCCTTCTGCCGAGTTTTCCGGGACTCGATGGTATCGGCCAAGCGTGGCGGCGCGGCGTGAAGGTCGCCGGCTGCACCGTCCACTACGTCACGCAGGAAGTGGACGGTGGCCCGATCATCGACCAGGCAGTCGTGCGCATCGAACCTGGCGATACGCTGGAAAGTTTCATCGCCAAGGTTCACGCCGCCGAGCACGCGCTGTTGCCCGCGGTGATCGCGCGGCTGAGTGAGCGTTGACCGTGGGCTTCGCTTGAAGCCGCCCTGCACTGAAGACTTGGCTTGCGGCTCGGTCTGGGCTGCACATATTTGCCCCCATGAAAGCCATGAAATTCTGCGTGTATAAGGAGGCGCCTTACTACGTCGCGCAGTGTCTGAACGTGGACGTGTCCAGCTTCGGTGAGACCGTGGAAGACGCCATCGCCAACCTCAAAGAAGCGCTCGAACTCTACCTTGAAGATGCCCCGGTCGGGTCATATCACCAGATAGACGAGGTGCTTGTTGGCGAAAGCTTGGTGCATGGCTAAGCTGCTCAGTTCGGCGGAGGTCGTCGCCCTTCTGCTTGGCCACGGCTTCGCCTTTGTTTCTCAGAAAGGCAGCCACATCAAATATCGGGATGCCCATGGGCATACCGTGATTGTTCCGGCTGGACGTCGGGAACTGCCGCGCGGCACGCTCGCTTCAATCATCCGCCAAAGCGGTTTGCCCAAAGAGCTGTTCAACTTACGGCGGTGATTGTGCGGCTGAGAGAACGCTGAGCGGTGGTATTTGCTGGCGTCCGAAAGATAGGGAGGGCGTGAAGCCTTGCAGCGAGCGTTCCGTTGCTCTTGTTTTCGCGAAATGAAGAAAGCACTTCCTTCGTCGGCTTTGTTCCTCGCGCTGGTGTTGGCCTGTGTGGCCGGTGAATCCATCGAGAAGTTACGGAAGTCAGCCGAATTGGGCGATGCACAGGCACAATTAAATCTTGGCAAGGCATATACCAATGGCAAATGGGGGAAGAAAGATCCCGTCGAGGCCGTCAAGTGGTTCCGTAAGGCAGCGGAGCAGGGAAATGCCGCAGCGCAGTTTTCTATTGGCACAGCGTATTTTTCAGGCGAGGGCGTGACGGAAGATTATGCTGAGGCCGTCAAATGGTTTCAGAAGGCGGCTGATCAGGGAAATGACGGCGCGCAAAACGCTCTAGGCACGATGTATAATTTAGGCATAGGCGTGAAAAAAGATCTCGTCGAGGCCGCCAAGTGGTTTCGGAAGGCGGCAGAACAGGGAAATGCCTACGCGCAGTATTCCCTTGGCGAGGCATATTTTTTTGGCGAAGGCGTTACGAAAGATGATGTCGAGGCCACAAAGTGGCTTCGAAAGGCGGCTGATGGGGGAGATGCCTACGCGCAGTTCGCGTTAGGCACGATGTATAACGGAGTGGAAGGTGTGAAGAAAGACTCCGTCGAGGCCGCCAAGTGGTTTCGGAAGGCAGCGGAGCAGGGAAACGCCGCTGCCCAAAACGCCCTAGGCCGTATGTATGCCGAGGTGAAATATCCTTTTGAGGCGGTAAAATGGTATCAGAAGTCCGCCGAGCGAGGAGATGCTGATGCCCAGTATGCTCTTGGTATGGCGTATTTTTCAGGCGAAGGCGTAACAAAAGATTATGCCGAGGCCGCTAAGTGGTTTCAGAAGTCTGCTGAGCGGAGAAATGTTGATGCGCAGTCCATGCTAGGCACGATGTATGTTAAAGGCGATGGAGTAGCGAAAGATGCCGTCGAGGCTGTTAAATGGTTTCGCGAGGCGGCTTATCAAGGGGATAGTCCATCCCAGCGGAATCTCGGTGTGGCGTATGCCACGGGCGAGGGGTTGTTGAAAAATAGCGTCGAAGCTCTTGCTTGGCTGAACATCGCTGCGATGGCGGGCGACGAAAGCACGATGAAAGATAGGGACACGCTTGAGCGTAGCATCGGCACTGAAGGAGCCTTGGCTGCACAACAACGCAGTAAACAGATATTGAACGAGATAGAAGTTGCGAAGCGCACCTCAAAAGCACCTGCCGACAATGTTCAACCGTCTAATGATTCTCCTGCTGGCACCGATCAAAACCCCAAGGCCAGCGGATCGGGGGCAATCGTCACGGCCCAAGGTCACGTTTTGACCGCCGCACACGTAGTCGCCGGAGCAAAACGGATGACTGTGACAACTGGACAGGGCGTTAAAACCGCGACTATTCTCCGTGTTGACGAAGCCAACGACCTTGCCGTGTTAAAAATAACCGAGGGCAAGTATGCACCCCTGCCGATTGCTTCTTCGCGAAAAGTGCAGCTTGGGCAAAGTGTTGCCACCATCGGTTTCCCTAACATCGAGATTCAGGGTTTTAGCCCGAAAGTCACAAGAGGGGAAATCAGCAGTTTCAATGGTATCGGCGATGATCCGCGTGCATGGCAAATCAGCTGCCCGGTGCAGCCTGGCAATTCAGGCGGGCCGCTCCTTGATGAGAGCGGCAATTTGGTCGGAGTGGTTGTCTCAAAACTCGGGATGAAGGCGGCAAAACTCACCGGTGATATTCCTCAAAACGTAAACTACGCGGTCAAAGGTGCTTACGCTCTTGCTTTGCTCGAGCCTTACTTAGGCAACGATGCTCCAGAACCAAACCAACCGGCTAACAAGCCACGTTTCGAGGACATGGTTGCGAGAGCTCAAGACTCGGTCGTGTTGATCTTGGTTTACTAACGTAGCAACCCGTCGATTACGAACGTTTCTGAGGCTTGCGGCGGGGGCGATGTGCGGCGAGATTGCCGACTTCCGATGAAAACCAAGGTCTTTGTTGACGGTCAGGAAGGCACCACCGGCCTCCAAATCCATGAGCGGCTCGTGTTGCGCTCCGATGTTGAGATCATCACCATCGATCCGGCGAAGCGCAAGGACGCCGCCGCCAGGGCCGCCTGCCTCAACGCGGCTGACATCGTTTTTCTGTGCCTGCCCGACGCGGCTGCGAAGGAATCGGCCGCGCTCGTCACCAATTCTAAGACCTGCGTGATCGACGCCAGCACCGCGCACCGGATTGATCCGGCGTGGGCCTACGGTTTGCCGGAGCTCGGCGCCGATTATCGGAACCGGATTCGGACGTCCAAGCGCATCGCCAATCCCGGCTGTCATGCGACGGCGTTTGCGCTGGCGGTGCGGCCGCTCGTGCAGGGCGGGCTTTTGCCGGCCGATGCCAGCGTCGCGGCGTTTTCGATCACCGGTTATAGCGGCGGCGGTAAAAAAATGATCGCCGACTACCAGTTGAATCCGCCGCCCGCGCTGCAGAGCCCGCGGCCTTACGCGCTTGGCCTCACGCACAAGCATCTTCCTGAGATGAAGGCGCACACGGGTCTCGTCTCGGCGCCGATCTTCAGTCCGGTCGTGGCCAATTTCTACAAGGGGCTTTCCGTTACCGTGCCGCTTTCGCTGGAGCAGCTGCCGAGCAATCCTTCGCCCGCCCAAATTCACGCAACGCTCGCCGCAGCCTATGCCGGCGAAAAGTTCGTGCGGGTGCTGCCGCTGGGTGACGAAGGTAATCTCGACGGCGGTTTCTTCGATGTGCAGGCGTGCAACGACACCAATCGCGCCGACATCGGTGTGTTCGGCCATGACGGGCAGGTGCTGGTGATCACGCGGCTCGACAATCTCGGCAAGGGAGCGTCGGGCTCGGCGATCCAGTGCATGAACATCCATCTCGGATTGGACGAGGGCACGGGGCTGGCAGTGTGAACTGAGCGCCGGCGAGCAAGGGAATTGGCCTTGCCGCGGGCGTCTGCGGCGGGAACTTTCTCACGCATGAGTTTGTTTGAAACCAAGACCGAGATCGCGCCCGAGGCTGTCGATGTGATCGACGATGTGTTGCTGGAGTTGGGCGTGGAGCGGTGGAGCCTGTTACAGGACGTGATCGTGAAACGGGCGTGGCTCGTGGGGATTTTCGTGACGGAGGCCGAGGCGAAAGAACGCTGGGCGGAGCTCGCGCCGCTGCTGGTGGCGTCGGGTGTCGCCGTTGAAGCGACGCCTGAGATTCGCGCGCTGGCGGATCAGGACTGGCGCGACAGTTATAAGGCGCATTTCAAGGCGTCGCAGTTCGGGCGGTTGCACTGGGTGCCGGTGTGGGAACGCGAAAAATTTCAACTCGGCGCGGGCGAGGTCGTCATCTGGCTCGATCCGGGATTGGCCTTCGGCACGGGTAACCACGAAACGACGCGCTTGTGTTGTGAACGGTTGGTCACGCTGGCGGCCAAGGCGGGGGATCGCGTCGGTGGGCTGCGCGTGATTGATGCGGGGTGCGGTTCGGGGATTCTGGCGCTTTCAGCGGCTAAGCTCGGGTTTAAGTGGGTTGAAGGTTTCGACAACGACGCCGAGGTGGTGCGCGTGAGCGAGGAGAACGCCGCCTTGAACGAGCTGTCGGGCGCGGTGACGTTTTTCACGGGCGACCTGATGAGCGGGCTGGCGGGGCGGCAGGCCGATGTGCTGCTGGCGAATATCCAGGCGGATGTTCTGATGCGTTTCGCTGCCGAGTTGACGGCGGCGGTGGCTCCGGGCGGGGCGCTGGTGCTGAGCGGTATTCTGGCGGTTGAGCTGGAGCGCGTTAAAGCTGTGTTCACGGCGGCGGTGCCGACGTGGTCGGTGCAAAGCTGCGTGATGGGCGAATGGAGCGATGTGGCGCTCACACGGCCGGTTTAAGCCGGTCCTGCAAGGCGGAGGCGGCGGACGGAGGTGCGTTTAGAAGCTGGTGGCTTCCGGGGCGACGCCTACGACCTTGATTTCGACCCGGCCGACGGTGTCGATGCCTAGATTCTGGCGATAGATGTCGCTCACTTCCTGAGTCAGGTAGCCTTGGATCGCGTCCAGTTTGGCGTTTGGACGAATGCGGAGGTGGATGACGGTCTCAAATTTATTGCGGCGGCGGGTGATGGTGGCGCGGGCAGAGGCAACGCCTTTGAGCTGTTCGCAGCAGGTTTCCACGAGGCGATGCAGGGCGTGGCGGGAGATTTCGAGGCGGCCTTTGTCGCCATTGGAAATGACCAAGGTCCTAGGCTGGCGCACGAGGATGAACAGGGCAACCAAGGCCAACACGCACCAGAGC
>JANYJB010000103.1 GCA_025361935.1 Verrucomicrobiota bacterium | reverse complement strand
GTCAGTGAACACGTAGAGCTGGTTCATCACCTGGTCGGCGTCGGCGCCCTGCGGCAGGTGGACGATGATCTCGACGGACTCGGACGTGTTGTCGTCCACGTGCTTGACCTTGATCTTGCCCTTGGCGTTGGCGGCGAGGATCGACTCGATGAGCGAGACGGTCGTGGTGCCGTAGGGCAGCTCGGTGATGGCGATCTGGTATTTGCCGCGGGCCTCCATCTTGGCGCGGACTTTTACTTTGGCCCCGCGTTCGCCGTCGTTGTAGTCGGCAAAATCGGCGATGCCGCCGGACGGGAAATCGGGAACGATGCGGAAGCGTTTTCCCTGGAGATGGTTGATCGCCGAACGACAGATATCGTTGAAATTATGCGGCAGAATCTTGGTCGAAAGACCGACCGCGATGCCCTCGGCGCCGTCGAGGAGGACGATGGGGAACTTGGCGGGCAACGTGACGGGTTCCTTGGCGCGGCCGTCGTAGCTGGACTGCCAGACGGTGGTCTTCGGGTTGAAGAGGACTTCGCGGGCGAAGGGCGTGAGGCGGGCCTCGATGTAACGAGGGGCGGCCGCGTCGTCGCCGGTGAGGAGGTTGCCGAAGTTGCCCTGCGGCTCGACGAGGTAGCCACGCTGCGCGATGCCGACGAGCGCCGCGCCGATGGAGGCGTCGCCGTGCGGATGGAAGCGCATGCACGCGCCCACGATGTTGGCGACCTTGTGGAAACGTCCGTCATCCTGCTCCCAAAACGTGTGGAGGATGCGACGCTGGACGGGCTTCAGGCCGTCGTCGATGTGCGGGACGGCGCGGTCAAGGATGACGTAGCTGGCGTATTCCAGGAACCACTTCTGGTAGGAGTGCGCGAGCGGGGCGTTATCGTTGGTCTTGGGAACCTCGGCGGAAGCGGAGACGAGGGCGGCAGACTCCACGACGAGCGGCACAGGCGAAGCAGGAGCCGACTCGGGCGCGTTGCCGCTTAATGGAAGCTCAGGCTGGTCGTCGGGAGGAGGAGTGCGTTTGGGCATCTAGCGTTGAGTCGTGGCGTGGGCCGCCCCGGCAGACGGGACGGCAAATGGATTTAAACCGCCAAGCCCACGACTTCGCCGCCGGACGTCAACGCAGCTTTTCGACCGCCGCAGATTAATTTGTTCAGGAACGGACCGCCCGACGCCGACGAATTACCATGGCCACCACGCCGGCCAGACCGGCGAAGAGCAAGCCGGTGGTCGCAGGCTCGGGGATGGCCGCAGTCGTCACCGTGAGCACAAGGTCGTTGCCCGTGCCGCCCTCGTAGGAAACGAGATAGTAAACGCCGCCCTGAGTGTAGGTGCTTCCGTCGGCGAGATTGGCGAAGGCGCCGCCAATCGTGGTGGAGCCATCCACCATGTTGATGAGTGTGAACTGATCGCCGACAGTGGGGGTAAAGCCAAGGCTCAGGTTGATAAGGCTCCCGCCGCCAAGGGTAAGCGCGCCGCCAGAATTAACGATAAGCTGGTCATACGACGAGGTTCCGTTGAGCGCGAAGGTGAGCTGGCCGGCGAGCGAGAAAGTGCCGGAGGCAACGGTCGTCGTGTTGAAGTTGGCGATCGCGCCCGCGTAGGAGAACGTGTTTCCCGCACCCGGATTGATCGTCAGGGAGTTGGTAACGCCAGCCGCACCCGTGATGTCGCCGAGGACGGAAGCCGAGCCGCCGGTGATGTTGACCACCAGACCGCCACTGCCGCCGGTGATCGCCTTGCCGTTGCTGGAGCCGTCGATGAGACCGGCGTTGTTGATGGTCGCCGCATCCGCGCCCATCTGGATCGCCGCACTGGAACCGCCGAGGCCGGCGAGGGTGGCACCGCCGCGAATAGTCGCGCTCGCGGCGTTGTTGATCGTGACGGTAAACGCGCTGGCTGCTCCATCCACAAGGATGCCGGAGCCGGAATCGCCGCAGATCAAACCGCCCGCCTGGTTGTTCACGGTGGCATTGCCGTAGATCGCCTCGCGCGTGCCCGCGAGCGGGCCCGTGGCGATGTCGTTTCCAAGAAAAGTGATGCCCATGCCGATCGCGTTCGTGTTGCCGGCGGAGACGAGGCCCTCGATGGTCCCGGAATTCGTGATCGTGCCGCCGCCCACCGTGATGCCCTCGCTGTGGGCCACGCCGTCGGCCGCGATGTTGAACGAATTTACCGAGCGAATAATGCCCGTGTTGGTGACGGTGACGAGGCCGTCCACGTCAACGCCGTCGCCGTCGTGGCTCACGCCGTTGCCGATGTCGCGGCCGTTGCCGGTGATCGTGCCGTTGTTGACGATGATGGCGGACTGGTTCGCATTGAAACCGTCGAGATTGATGCCGGAACCGTTGTCACCCTGAATGACGCCGCCGAGGTTGTTGGTCACGGTGGTGACAAAGGTAACGGTGCTGTTACCCGCGCCGCCGGTGATGCCATCACGCGCACCTTCGATGGTGCCCGTTCCGGGCGTGGTCGGCGAACCGGCGTTCCAGTTGCTGGCATTGGTGATGACGACGCCCGAGTTGTTCTGCGCATCGACACCGTCGCTGCTGCTGCCGCTGCTGGTCGTGGCCCAGGTGGACTTGATCGTTCCGGCGTTGTTGACGACGCCATTCAAGCCGGGGCGAACCGCATCGGCCTCGCTGGCCTGCATGATCGCGCCGGCGAAGTTGTTGATCGTATTGTTGCCGGATGCGATGGGATTGAAGTCCACGGCCTGCGATCCGGCGGCCGCAGCGTTGAGCGAAGTAAGCGTGCCATAGTTGTTCAACGTCACACCGCCTACGTTGGAGCGGACGGTATCCCCGTCTGCCGTCTGGATGAGCGCGGTGGAATTGGTTGCGCTGCCGTTGGTGATGACGATGCCGGTGCTCGCGCTGTTGAAAACTCCGCGGCCACCGGTGCCCGTGGCGACGGTGCCGGTCTGGCTGATCGTGCCGAGATTCGTCAGCGTCGAGTTGCTGCCATTGATCGTCACGCCTACGGGGGCAACCGGGCCTACGGTGTTGCCCGTGACGGTAAGCGTGCCGTTCACCGTCAGATCAGAACTGCCGGATAAAACGGTGCCGCCGACTGAAGTCACGGTGCCGTTCAAACTGTTCCCCGCGCCGCCAAACGTCGCCGCGCCGGTAAGCGTGAGGCCAGTGCCGTTGATCGTGCCGCTGGTGACGGACGTGGTGCCTTTCACGGTGCCCGCGCCGGCGAGGGTCGCACCGCTATTGACGGCCACGTTGCCCGTTCCGGCAGAGCTTCCGCTCGAAATGGACAACATGCCGCTGTTGACCGTCGTGCCGCCGCTGTAGGTGTTGTTCGCGCTTGCGATAATCAGCGTGCCGGCGCCGTCTTTGAAGAGAGAACGCGCACCGCCCGTCTCGCTCACCGCGCCATTTGCGGTCAAGGTTTTGGCGTTCGCCACGCTCCAAGTCTGGGAAGTTTCCAGAACCGTGGGGGCATTGATCGTGGCGGATTCGTTGGCAGTGATGCCACCGGCGAGCGTGAGCGTGTTGGTGCCGTTGCCAGCACCGACGGTGTAGGGTGAGGTAACGGAGGCGAACGTGAGTGCGCCGCCCACGCGGACGTTGCCGCCGAGGGTAATCACGCCGCCCGAGCCGCCACTGCCGATGGTGAGGGCGTTGGTCGCGGTGTTATCCCAGGTCGTCGTGGCGTTGCTGCCGGTGTTGTAGAAATTGGCGCTGCCGTTGGTCCAGGTGCCCGCGCCGTCAGTGCCCGATGTGGGGGCCAGTCCGTTTACGCTCCACGTGAGACTGCCGCTGCCGCCAAGACTGGCGATCGTGAGAACCGTGGAGGTGCCGCCGGTAGCCAGGCTGTAATTGAAGCCGCCCGGGGTGGAACCCAGCGTGAAGACTCCGCCCGAAAGGGAGGTATATCCGGCAATCAGCGTGAAATTTCCCGAGGAAAATCCGGAGCCGGCGACATTGATCGTCTCGATACCAGAACCTAGCGTCAGGGTGCCACTGGTGACGATCTTGTCGTAGTTGGAATTGCCCAAGATATCCATGCTCAGGGTCGATCCGTTGTTCAGCGTAAGACTGCCGATGGTAAAGGTGCCGACGGTGCCGGCGCCGCCGGGAGTGATAAACGTGCCGTTGCCAGCCGTTACTCCGCCGACGATGGCGCTCGTGATGTTCACACCGCTCGAGAGCGTGCTGCCGGAGTTGCTAAGCGTGACGGTCGTGTTGCCAAGGGAACCTGAAACCGTGAGCGTGCCACCGGTGATCTGCGTCGCGCCGGTGTAGGTATTCGCACCACTGAGAATCGTCGTGCCGTTGCCCGAACGAGTGAAGGCGGTTTTCGCATTTGCGCCGTCGGCGATCACCAGTCCGAAAGCGACCGGCGACGCGGACCCGCTGATTTTTAATGTGTTCGTGCCGCTGGCACCGCCGTTCGTGATACTGCCGCCACCCGCTCCAGATGTGAGCGAGGCAATCTCTTGGTTGTGGCCGTTGAGGTCGAGGATGCCGCCGTTGCTCGCGCTCGCAGCCATGGTCACGGCGGTGCCGGTGGGCAGCGCGTTGTCCACGCCCAACTTGATGAGGGCGCCGCTGGCGGCATTGAACGTGGTTGATCCTTGGTAATCGCTCGCGGCGTTGAGCGTGACTGTTCCCGCACCTCCGCTCGCGCCAGCCGAAAACTGCACACCCGACGTGCCGGAAATTTTACCATTGAGTGTAAGCGCGTTCCCGCTCGTCGCGCCAATGCCGGTGACGGAGCTTGAGTTGTTTGTGATGGTGCCTCCGAGGCTGGTGCCGGTCGCGGTGCCCACAATGCCCGCAATCCCACCACCGGTCGCATTGATGATAATGCTGGGTGCAATCGAGACATTGGCTGCGTTCAGGTTGACGCGGGAAGCGGAGCCTGACGCCTGATTTCCTTGAATCGTAATGGAGGAACCCGACGCGCCGGTGACGCTGCTGTTTAGATTCAGGGTTGCACCCGCCGTCGCGCTTGAACTCATGAGGTTCAAGTTCACATTGCTGGCGAGGGATATGTTCCCGGTGATTGCGCGAGTCGAAGCATCAGGCGTGATGGTGTATCCGGTCGTATTCACGGTAACGGAGCCGGTCACAGCGTTGAATCCCAGTGTGACGATGCCGGCCGTGCCATCTAAAATGACGGCGTCAGTCGTCGCCGCAGAAGTAAGCGAAGCATCGCCGGTCAAACTGGTGCTAAAAATATTCGTGGCCTGCGCCGCCCAAGTGCCGTTTCCACCTACGCCGTTACTGGCTCCGGCTGACACATCCCAGTATTTATTCGCGGCCTGCGCGGTGTTGAGACCGGCAGACAGGGAGAGCGCGAAAAACAGGCGGCTGGCGAAGCGGGAGTAAAAGGAAGCGTCGATTTTCATCGCGATCAGCGAGACGGAGCATCTGAGCGAATGCCACTAGCTTATGGCCGGTTTTGTGACGGCAGGGTAAATCCTCAGTGACGGTCGTGTAAACTCGGCCAAAACCTGCGACGACGAGTTTTTTCAACCCGCAGATTATCGATGATGAAATCCCGAAGTTCGGATGTGTTCTTCTCCTTCCTTAAGGTAATATCCACGCCGTTCCTGCACGTTGTGCAGGCGGTCGAGCGTCGCTTCTCGGCGCGGATGGAAAGCGGGAAATCAAACGTCCGCGAAATAGGCACGGAGGCGCGCCACGGTTTCGCCGACGGCGCGGGCGATGGCGGTGAATTCTGGCGAGACGCGGCCGTCGGCGGCGACGCGTTGCCAGAACACCTCGGCCCAGCCTGCCGCGACCGCCCAATCGCCAGCCTGCGCAGGCGTGGGTGGGAGCGGCGCGAACGTGCGCGACACGATTTCGCCACCCGCCGCCGGCGACCAGAGCATAGGCAACATGTCGTAAACCGGCGCGAGGTGCAGCGGCAGTTCGTCGCGCAGCCAGAACGCGAGGTTGCCGAAATGCATGTCACTGTTGCCGATCAATTCGCCAAACGCCTGCCGACGACGCACCGAGGTGAGCGCCTCGGGCGCAAGCAGGTCGGCGACCGCGAATTGCTCCGCCGCCTGCGCCCATGTGTTCACGCCTCCGCCACCGCCGACAAAGGCGCCATGCACCGCCGCCAGTGAAACCACGCCGCGCCGCCCGTGCGCACCCGCACGGTCAAAGCGCCGCACTTCCAGAAAGCGCCGTCCGCCCGCGTCGATCACCTGAGCACCCGCCAACGCCTCGCCGGCTTCGACCAGCACATCAAGCGCGTGCGCCTCGGCCACGAGCAAGTCGGCCCAGCGGCGTCCGGCAGGCGTGTCGAGCGGCTGGGAAAACTTTACGATCACCGCGTGCGTGTCCCCGGCGACGCGCACGTGCGTGAGGAACTTGGGCTGCTCGCCACCCGCCGAGGAACCAGGCACTCCGGCCTGCATCGATTGCGCGGCCAGCTCGGGATAACGCATCTCACGCTCCGCCGCCGCCACCGAATCAGGCGGCGCCACCTGCCGCGCGAGGGTGCGCCGCAAGGGAACATCCCCCAACACCAGATCACCCGGCAAGTCATCGCCCTCGGACTGGAGAAACACCAGAGTGTCGTCGTCACCCCAATTCGAAGGGTCCGGCGGCAAGCGCAATATGTCGGTGACGCGGCGCGCGATGGCGCGTCCGAGAAATCCCTGCGGACGCAAGTCGCCCAGAAAAAACGGGAACCCTTCCCCCCATCCATCGACATCCGCGACGGCCAGTTGTGAGCACCAGCCGGGCTCGGCCCCCGCCCACTCCGCGCGAAAACCGCCATGAAACGCCTCCAGCCGCACCCACTCATGCGCACGCCCCGCCTCGTCGATTCGGAAAATCGGCCAGCGATCCCCGATGTTTCGCACGCGACGGCGCAACGCATACCGCGCCCGCCGCGCCGCACCGATTTGCACCACCGCGTCGGCAGTGCCGGCCAGCGTCCGGGACACCTGCGAGCGATGCACCCCTGCCGACACCGCCAACTGGGCGGCAGTCTGCGGACCCTGCGCCTGCAAACGCAGGGTCAGGGCAGGCAAGCTAATGATCGGTCGGCGTGGCATATCCGCACAAAATGCACGGATTTTAATTGGAATCAAGACAAAGCGATCAATTGCCAGTTATCAACTTACCTATTTAATAATATAAATAACGCACCGATTAAAATACGATTATCAAGCCTCCACCAAATCCTTCTCAACCCGCAGATTTCCGATGATGAAGTCCTGACGGTCGGGCGTGTTTTTGCCCATGTAGAAGGTCAGCAGGCCGTTCACGTCGTGGAGGCGGTCGAGCGTGACCTTTTCGGCGCGCATGTTTTCGCCGATGAAATCCTTGAACTCCGCCGGCGACACTTCGCCCAGACCTTTGAAGCGCGTGATCTCGCAGCTCTGCCCGAGCTTGTGCATGGCGGACTGTTTCTCGGCCTCCGAGTAGCAATAGATCGTCTGCTTCTTCGTGCGCACGCGGAAGAGCGGCGTCTCCAGAATAAACAGATGCCCCTGCGTGATGAGCTCGGGGAAAAACTGGAGGATGAACGAGAGCAGCAGCAGGCGGATGTGCATGCCGTCCACGTCGGCGTCGGTCGCGATGATGACGCGGTTATAGCGCAGGTTCTCCATGCCTTCCTCGATGTTCAGCGCGCTCTGGAGGAGGTGGAACTCCTCGTTCTCGTAGATGACTTTTTTCGTGAGGCCGAAGGTGTTGAGCGGCTTCCCCTTCAACGCGAACACGGCCTGCGTCTGCACGTCGCGGCAGGACGTGAGCGAACCGGAAGCGGAGTCGCCCTCGACGATGAACAGCGTGCTGTCCTCGGCGCGTTTGTCCTTCGAATCGAGATGCACCCGGCAGTCGCGGAGCTTGCGGTTGTGGAGCGAGGCTTTTTTGGCGCGTTCGCGGGCGAGATTGCGGATGCCGGAGAGTTCTTTGCGCTCGCGCTCGCTGTCCTCGATCTTGCGCTTGATGGCGTCGGCGGCCTCGGGATTGCGGTGAAGCCAGTTGTCGAGGTGCTGCGTCAGGAAGCCGCCGATGAACTGGCGGATGGTCGGACCTTTAGGGCCGAGGTCGTTGGAGCCGAGCTTGGTCTTGGTCTGCGATTCAAAAACCGGCTCCTGCACGCGCAACGAGACTGCGGCGATGATCGACTGGCGCACGTCGGCCGCGTCGTAGTCCTTCTTGAAAAAGTTGCGCAGCGTCGCGACAAGACCTTCGCGAAACGCGGCGAGGTGGGTGCCGCCCATGGTCGTGTGCTGGCCGTTGACGAAGGAGTAGTATTCCTCGCCGTAGTGCGCGCCGTGGGTAAGCGCGATCTCAATATCCTCGGCCTCGAGGTGGGCCATCGGGTAGAGCGGCTCGCCGGTGAGTTTTTTGGTGAGGAGATCCTTGAGACCGAACTCGGATTTGTAGGCCTTGCCGTTGAAGGTGAGCGTAAGGCCGCGGTTCAGGTAGGCGTAGTTCCAGAGCATCTCCTCGATGAACTCGGTGCGGAACTTGAAGTCTTTCCCGAAAAGCGCCTCGTCGGGTGTGAAGGCGATGATCGTGCCGTTCTTCTCGGTGGTCTTGTGGGTTTTGTGGTCTTTGCGAAGCTTGCCCTGTTCGAACTCGACGATGCGCGTCTCGCCTTCGCGGACGGCCTGGGCGGAGAAGTAAATCGAGAGGGCGTTGACCGCCTTCTGGCCGACGCCGTTCAGACCGACGGATTTCTGGAAGGTCTCGCTGTCGTATTTCGCGCCGGTGTTGATGATCGAGACGCAGTCAACGAGTTTGCCGAGCGGAATGCCGCGTCCGTAGTCGCGCACGCGCACGGTGCGGTCGGTGAGTTCGATCTCGATCTTCTTGCCGTAGCCCATCGTGAACTCGTCGATGGAGTTGTCGATGGTCTCCTTGATGAGGACGTAGATGCCGTCCTCGGCGTGGGAGCCGGTGCCCAGCCGCCCGATATACATGCCGGGACGCAGGCGGATGTGCTCTAGCGGGGAGAGGGTCTTGATCGAGGCTTCGGTATAGTTGGACGCCATGAGGGAACGCGCCAAAGCAGGGGCGCGCCCCGCCGCTGACAAGGTAAAAGTTGCCCGACCCCGTCAGCAGACGACCGCGTTGCGCATGTCGCCGGTGAGCAAAAACTGCTCGTGGAGGGCGAAGGCGTGGGCGAGCGTCTGCGGCGTGTGGCCGTCCTTCGACGCCTCGCAATACCGGTGCAGCACGTCGCGGAACGACGGGTGGGCACACTGCTCGATCATCAGTCTGGCGCGCTCGTGAGGGGACTTGCCGCGCAGATCAGCCACGCCCTGTTCGGTCACGATGACGTTCACCGAGTGCTCGTTGTGATCGACGTGGCTGACCTGCGGGACGATCGTGCTGATCTTGCCGTCTTTCTGGACGGACGGACACGTGAATATCGAAAGCGCGGCGTTACGCGTGAAGTCGCCCGAGCCGCCGATGCCGTTCATGAGGCTGCGCCCGAGGACATGCGTGCTGTTCACGTTGCCAAACACGTCGCACTCGATCGCGGTGTTGATCGAGATGACGCCGAGACGGCGGATGACCTCGGGGTGGTTGGTGATTTCCTGCGGGCGCAGCACGATGCGCGGACGGTAAAAATCGAGATTGGCGTAGATCTCCATTTGCTGCGCTTTGGTCGCAGTGATGGCCACACTGCTGCCGAAACGGATTTTGCCCGTGCGCATGAGCGCGAAGACGGAGTCCTGCAGCACCTCGGAATACATCTCGAACGGCGGAATGTCCGGATGCACGCCCATCGCGCCGAGGACGGCGTTGGCCACGTCGCCCACGCCGCTTTGCACGGGGAGAAACTCCTTCGGCAGCCGTCCGGTGCGGTGCTCGGACGCGAGGAATTCGGCGACATTGGCACCGATACGCCGGGTCACGTCGCTGACATCGGAAAACGGCGAGACCTCGTCATCGAGCCGCGACTCGACCACGCCAGCGATCTTCTTCGGGTCGATGCGCAGCACCGGCTGGCCGATGCGGTCGGAGGCGCGCAGGATGGGCACAGGCTGTCGTTGGGGAAGATCCGCCGGCTCATAGATGTCGTGCAGACCGCGCAGCTCCACCGGATGCGTGCGGTTGATCTCGATGATCACGCGGTCGGCGCTCCTGACCAGCGTGGGCGAAACACCCACCGAAGACGTGAGCGTCACCGAGCCGTCGGGCGCGAGATCGCAGGCCTCGATCACCGCCCAGTGAACTTTGCCAAAAACACCGGTGCGGATGGATTGCGCGACACTGGAAAGGTGCATGTCAACGAACTCGACCTTGCCGGCGTTGATCGCCTTGCGCAGGTCGGGGTCGGATTGGAAGGGCGTGCGAAAATACACCGCCTCGGCGCGCGCGAGTTCACCGTCGAGCGATTTGCCCGTGGATGCGCCGGTGATGACGCCGATCTTGAAAGGCCGGCCCGCCGCATGTTCGGTGCGCGCGCGCGCGGCGATGGCCTTGCCAACAGCCTTGGGCGCACCCGCCGCCGTAAAGGAGCTGAAGCCGACCATATCCCGGTCGTTGATCAGCGCAGCGGCTTCGTCGGCGGAAAGTTTGGTAAAGGAATGACTCATGTCGCCGCCACTATGCGGAAATGCCGGCCGAAACGCCACCCGCACCTTGGCAAGGGCTGCGCATTCCTTGCCGCCCAGATGATGACGAGGCGCACGCCAACGTGCAGGCTTGCCGCCGTCATTACAGACCATACATTTACCCTGATTCCTAATCTTATGAAAAAACTCCTCGTTATCTTGGGCGTTCTCGCCGGTCTGGCATTGGTCGGCGGCCTGGTGCTGATGTTCACTCTCGGCCCCATCATCACCAAGGGCGTCAACACCTTCGGCCCCAAGATCACCGGCACCAAGGTCACACTCGAAAGCGTGAGCGTCTCGCCCTTCACCGGCTCCTTCACGATGAAAGGCCTCTTCGTCGGCAACCCCGAAGGCTGGAAAAGCGACAAGGCATTTTACATGGGCAAGGTCCACGTGAGCGTCTCCCCCCTCTCGGTTCCGGGCGCTCTTCTCGGCAGCGGGCACGTCGTGGTCAAGGAGGTCCTGATCGACGAGCCCCAATTCGTTTACGAGACCAACGTCGTTAACAGCAACATCAAGGACCTGCTCAAAAACATCGAGAAGGCCACCGGCGGCGGCGCGGCCACGCCAGATGAAAAACCCGCCGAAAAAACCGATAAACCCGCCAAACAGCTCAAATTTGAGGTCAAAAGTTTCCGCCTCCAGAACGCCAAGGTCACCCTCGGCGTCGGCGCCGCCGCCGCGACCCTGCCGATGCCCCCCATCACCATCACCGACCTTGGCACCAAGGAAGGCGGCATCACGCCCGACCAAGCCGCGGGCAAAGTCATCACCAACATCCTCGGCGGCATCGTGAGCGCGGTCACCCACTCCGTCGGCCAGATCGGCTCGGGCGCGACGGACGCAGCTTCGGGTGCCGTTAAAGGTCTTAAGAGCCTCTTCGGCGGAGGCAAATAACGCCGCCTCTCGTCTGTTTTTCCTCTCGGCCCGCCTGGATTAACCACCCAAGGGTCGAGATGAACGCCCCTTTCTGGCCAGCTCCCCTTCGACGCGAAAGCTTTCAGTCGCAAAAATCGCGCGAAAATAAACGAAAAAATAGGCTAGGCATTTCTCATTTCTGTTAATAGGCCAACTTCGCTCATTTCATTACGCGCAAGCCTACAGCCCCCGCATTACCATGTCCGACCAATCCATTGAGGGTTCCCATCAACACGAAGAAAAGTTTTCCCCGACGGTCTTCATCACGACCATCGTTGTTACGCTCGTCGTGCTTTTCACCGCGCTCGCGCTGGTATTCCCTGCTACTTGGAAGGCTCAGCTTGCCGCCAGTTGGGGCGCGTTTGCCCTCACCTTCCTCGTGGTTCACGCTGGCGCCGGCGTTTTTGAGTTCTTCTTTCACCGTTACATCCTGCACGCGCCGCTCATTCCTTTCCTCAGCTACTTTTACCGCCAGCACACCCTCCACCACGCCCTGACCCGCATCGGCTACCACCGCACCAAGCGCGGCACCGAAGACATTCCCGGCCTGGTCGAAAACGTCGTCCACAACACCTTCCCCATCGAAGAGGAAAAACAGCACGAAGCCTCCTACTTCCCTTGGTATTCCCTTCTGGTCTTCTCCCTGATCGTCACCCCGCTTCTGGTCATCGCCCAGTGGCTCCTGCCCAACGCCCCGATTTTCCTCGCCGGCTGGCTCGCGGTCGCCTGGTCGCTCTCGCTCTACGAACTCGTCCACGCCGTCGAACACTGGCCGCAGGACACCTGGGACCGCCTCGTCGAACACCCCAAATACGGCCGCATCTGGCGCAAAGCCTACGCCTTCCACCTCCGCCACCACGCCGACATCCGCTGCAATGAGGCCATCTCCGGCGTTTTCGGCCTGCCGTTGTGTGATTTTATCTTCGGCACCTACATCGATCCCGAGACCCTCTACACGCACGGCAAGCCCGTTGACCCGAAGGAATTCGTAAGCCCGCAGCCGCGTTTTGCCTTCATCCGCTGGCTCGACCGCCAGGCCGACGCCGCCGTGCAAAACCGCCGCGCCGCCGCCCGCGCCGCCTGAGCGATTTCAACCCCGCGCTTGACCAACCGCACGTTTTCGCCTTCGTTCCACTCGCTTTGAACCTCCGCCACACGACGCTTTCCAGCAAAGCCCTCGCCCACGCCTCCGTGGTCGCAATTTTCGTCGTGTCCGTTACCACCGCGCCGAGAGGGGCCTGAACGTGTAAACACTTTCGCCCCCTCCGGTGCCAACCGGAGGGGGCTTTTTTTTGGCCCTGTCCGGAGCAACCCCCGCAGGGGGCGGTTAAAAAAACAACCGCCATGAAAACCACCCGCACCCAAACCCGCACCCGCTGGCCCGAACCTTTCGGCGCCGCGCCCCGCCTCAACCGCGAACCCGCCCGCCACGCCCCCGCGAGCGATCTCGCCCAAAACGACTTCCTGTTGCTCAACCCGCGACCGGATTTGCTGGAACCCGAGCCCCGGGGCCGCTTCCGTCCCTACCCCATAGATCTGCCATGAGCACTCCGTCGTCCTTCGCCTTCGCCCAACGCACCGCCGGCCTCAAGCCGAGCGCCATCCGTGAAATCCTCAAAGTCACCGGCTCGCCCGACGTGATCTCCTTCGCCGGCGGACTCCCCGCGCCCGAGCTGTTTCCCATCGAGGCAACCGCCCGCGCCGCCCAGTCCCTCCTCGCCGAAGACGGCCCCGCCTCCCTCCAATACGACATCACCGAGGGCTACCTCCCCCTTCGCCAATGGGTCTGCTCGCACCTCGCCGAAACCGTCGGCCTGCAAGTCTCGCCCGACCAAATCCTCATTACCAACGGCTCCCAGCAGGGCCTCGACCTCATCTCCAAGGTTTTCCTCGATCCCGGTGACCTCGTCCTTGTTGAAAACCCCGCCTACCTCGGCGCCCTCCAAGCCTTCCAAGCCTACGAAGCCGTCCCCGTCGGCCTCGAATCCGACGAACACGGCCTCCGCCCCGAGGCCCTGCGCACGTTTCTCGAAACGTCCCCGCGCAAGCCGAAGTTCCTCTACCTCATCCCCAATTTCCAAAACCCTACCGGCCGCACCACGCCCGCCGCCCGCCGCGCCGAGATCGTCGCCATCGCCGCGCACTTCGACCTGCCCGTGATCGAGGACGATCCCTACGGACGCCTCCGCTTCTCCGGCGAATCCGTCTCCGCCCTCGGCACCTTCCCCGACGCCCGCCGCTGGCTCTACCTCGGCACCTCCAGCAAAATCATGACGCCCGGCCTCCGCGTCGCCTGGCTCGTCGCCCCCGACCGCGAGGTTTACGAAAAACTCGTCGCCGCCAAACAAGCCGCCGATCTCCACACCTCCGCCTTCACCCAACGCCTCGTCTGGCGCTACGTCCGCGAACCCGGCGTCGTCACCGCGCACGTTGCCACGCTCTGCTCCGTTTACGGTCGCCGTCGCGATGTCATGCTCGACGCCCTCGCCCGCCACCTCCCCGCCGGCTGCACATGGACGAAACCCGACGGCGGCCTTTTCCTTTGGGTAACGCTCCCCGAGTCCATCGACACGTTGGAACTCCTCAAAGCCGCCGCGCAGCAAAAAGTCGCCTTCGTCCCCGGCGCACCGTTCTGGGTGGATTCGCCCGTGAAGAACACCATGCGCCTCAATTTCAGCAACGCCACCGAGGCCCGCATCGAGGAAGGCATCGCCCGCCTCGGCACCGTCATCCGCGCCACCCTCGGGTAAAACTTCTTTCTCTTTCCTCTTAATCGTTCTCTTTCGTCAGGGAAACACGGAGAATAAAGATCAAGAGAAAGAGAACGATTCGCCAACCCCACCCTCGCCATGAAATGGACCGCTCCGTTCCGCCCTGTGGTAAAAGCCGGCGACACCTTGATCGACCGCCTCCTCTGCGTGCTCGGCGCAGTGTCCTTCTGCCAGCTGCCGGAATTCATCCAGCAATACCTCCAACGGCTCGGCGGACGCCTCGACGAGGCCCGCCGCCAGCTCGCCCAATTCACCGAGGTCGCCGCCCAGTCCAAGCTCACCCTCGCCGAGTTTATCCAGCGCACCGGTCATAACACCGATGAAAGCGTCGCCCGCCTCGCCAACGTGATGAGCAACACCGTCGCGCGCGCGGATTCGCTCGCCGCCGCCGACGCGGCCATCCGCAACGCAGCGCTCTGGAAAAAACCCTTTGTGTTCTTCGCCCATTTTGATCCGTCCATCGCCCGCGCCACGCTCGACATCTACAAACCCGCCGTCCCGACCACTGCCGAAGGGCTGATCTACGCTATTTTGGGCATGTTGGTTTTTCTCGGTTTTTATCACGGCTTCGTCCGCTACCCGCTTGTGCAAGCCACCCGCTTGCGCAAAACACCGCCCAAGGCTTCCGGCTCGCATTCCCCCTCACCGACCGTCTAGTCCTCCACGATGCCCGTATCATCCCTATCGCTTTCCGGCCAGCCCTGCCCCTGCGGCAGCAGCCAACTTTTCGACGCCTGCTGCAGGCCCGCGCTTGCCGAAAAACGTCTGCCTGCGACCGCCGAGGCGCTGATGCGGTCTCGCTTCACGGCTCATTACGTCGGCGACTACGCCTACCTGCACCGCACCTACCTGCCGACGCACAACAAACCCTACGTCGAAGAGCCCGTGGGCGAGCCGATCAAATGGACCCGACTCGCCATCCACTCCCACGAAACCGGCTCCAAGCCGGATACCTCCACCGTGGATTTCTCCGCCTACTTCGACGAACAGGGCTCCGAGCAGGTTCTCCACGAGAAATCCGAGTTCTTCCGCATCGGCGGCAAATGGCTTTTTGCCCGCACCCTTCGTCAAGGTCCGGCCCCCGTCAAATCGGCCGTCAAAGCCGGCCGCAACGACCCCTGTCCCTGCGGCAGCGGGAAAAAATACAAGCACTGCTGCCTCGCCAAAGGCTGAGCAACGACGGCTACACTTTTGCGAGCCTCGCGGGGCTCCCCTGATAATCCGCCGTCTCCACCGTTAATCCGGCGCGGCGACACTCGCGGCAAAGTTTATTGTTCGCATCCGCCGCGACCGCCTCGACCGAGACCAGCATGATCTTGTGACAGGGATCGTGCAGGCAGTTCACCACATTGCGCGTCGGCGCGCCGGTGTGTTCGCAACGCCCGACCGGCTCGCGCTGCGCCGAGTCGCCGACGGGAATCATCATGCGCTCGTCGAACACGAAACAATCCCCCTCCCAATGCGCGGAGCCGTGGCGCTCGCCGTAGGTCACGATGCCGCCTTCGAGCTGAAAGACGTTTTTAAAACCGGCCTCGCGAAAAAGCGCCGACGCCTTTTCACAGCGGATGCCGCCCGTGCAATACATCAGCACGGTCTTGTCCTTGAGATGCTCATACTGCGGCAACACAGCCGGCAACTCGCGGAAGTTTTCGATGGCCGGCGTGATCGCCCCCTTGAAACGCCCGACCTCGGATTCGTAGCGATTGCGCACATCGAAGAGCACCACGTCCTCCTCCTCGATCATGCGCCTCCACTCGTCGGGGGAAAGATGCGGAGCCGTCTGCTTGAGCGGGTCGAGGCTTTCGCCCGCGCCCAGCGTGACGATCTCCTCGCGCACCTTGATCTCCAACCGGTGAAAAGGCGGCGCATCGGCATGACTGACCTTGAAAATCACATCGCTGAATTCCGGATGCGCCCGCAAAGCGTCTTGATAGCGCACCGCCGCTTCCGCACTGCCGGCGACCGTTCCGTTGATACCCTCGGTCGCCACGAGGATGCGCCCCTGCACGCCCAGCGAAACGCAAAGCTCCCGGTGCGCGCGCACAAACCCCGCGGGATCGGCGAGGTTAACGTATTTGTAATACAATAAAACGGTGAAAGGCGCTGACATCATAATTACCAGTGAATCGTGGCTTCCACAGGTCAAAAGCACAAGCCGCGCATCGCCAACAACCGCCAAGGCGCAGCTTGCCACAGACTAAAGATGAACTACTATTGCGGCAGTTTTTCCCTATCCCTTGCCAACACCCCGTAAATACATCCGCAGCTATCTTATGCTGGCTACGTTGCTTGTCCTGGTCGCCTGGGCCGACTGGATTACGACCGCCGAAGTCAGCGTCGGACCGCTTTATCTTTTTACGATCGCCTACGGCGCTTGGAACTTGGGCAAACGGGGCGGAACCGCCGCCTCGCTCGTGGCGATAGCATCCTGGATGCTCTTGGATGCGAATTCGGGACATCGCTACTCCCAATCCTGGATGATTTGGGAGCAGGCCGGCGTTCGCCTGATCACCTACACGGCTGTGACTTTCGGCATCGCGCTCTATCGCAAAACTCTCGAAGCCCACCGCCAGCGGCTCGCCATGATGGAGCAAGTCCTCGCGGTCTGCCCGGGCTGCGGTCGTATCGGGCCGCAGGAAGGCGGCTGGCAACGCGCCGAAGACCTGAACACCCGCAATCACGACCGCTACAAACTTTGCCCGGTCTGCATCTCAACACAAAAAGCTGATGCCCCTGCGCATCCTACACTCGCTCAGCACCCTTAATCCGGCGGCAGGCGGTCCGGTCGAAGGCGTGCACCAGTTGACAAGACGCAATCTCCTGCTCGGGCACGAAGTCGAATTCGTCACTCTTGATGACCCCGATTCGCCATGGCTGAAAAACATCTCGGTAAAGGTGCACGCCGTCGGCCCCACCTCGCTTGGGGTATACGGTTACACCCCACGCTACGTGCCTTGGCTCCGCGAACACGCCCGCAACTACGACTGCGTAATCGTGAACGGCATCTGGAATTTCAACTGCTATGGCACCTGGCTGGCGCTGCGCAAAACCAACGTGCCCTATTTTGTGTTCACCCACGGCATGCTCGATCCGTGGTTCAAGCACCGCTACCCGCTCAAGCATCTTAAGAAACTCCTCTATTGGCCGTGGGGCGGCTACCCGGCGCTCCGCGATGCCCACGCCGTCTTCTTCACCTGTGAGGAGGAGCGCGTGCTCGCCCGCGAATCGTTCTGGCTCTACGACTGCCACGAATTCGTCCTCCGCTATGGCACGGCGGGGCTGTCCTGGCCCCCGGAAACCGGACCGAAGGAAGAATTTCTTGCCACCCATCCTGCACTTCAAGGCAAACGGTTGTTTACGTTTCTCGGTCGCGTGCATCCCAAAAAAGGCCCCGACCTCTTGATCAAAGCGGTTGCCTCGTTGATTGAGCGCGGCATCTGGGATCGCGGCACTATGCGCGTGGTGATGGCAGGCCCCGTCAACGGAACCTACGCCGCGACCCTGCGTCGCCTGATAGAAAAGCTGGGCGTCGGGGATGTGTTTTATTGGACCGACATGTTGCTAGGCTACCAAAAATGGGGCGTCCTACAGGCGTCCGAAGTCATGGTGCTGCCCTCTCATCAGGAAAACTTCGGGCTCGTAGTCGCGGAGGCGCTTTCCACCGGCACACCCGTGCTCCTCGCCAAAGGAGTCAACATCTGGCGCGATATCATCGACGACTGCGCGGGCTTCGCCGACGACGATACTGCGAAAGGCTGTGAAAGAATTTTAAAGCAATGGATCAAACTCCGCCCTGACGAAAAAGCGGCCATGGGCTTGCGTGCGCGCGCCTGCTACGAAACCCGCTACACGTCTGAATCCGCCGCCAACACCTTCGTGGCCGCGCTCTATCTGCTGATCAGCGTGCACAAAAGCCGGCGGTGGCAGTCTTCACCGGCAACCACCTCATCCGTTCGGAGCCGCAACCCGTTCTAGGCGACAACCTCCGGCCAACGCTCAAGAAAAGCCATCTGCGCCTCGCGATCAGGAACGTCCTCGTAACCGGGTCGCGTCAGGAAGCGCAGCGGAAATCCTGGCTCGATCGCGAGCACATTGACCACCTCCGCCTCGACGCTGAAAACCGCCCGCCACGCCCCGCAGCCGATAAACTGCGTTTGATCGTCGCGACGCGTTATCCGGCGCGTGCGATGCAGGGACGGATCGCGCGAAAGCAGCTCGATGAGCCGCGGCAGAAAATCGATTTCCCAATGCTCCCGCAACCAGCCCGCCTGCGCGTCCGCCAGGACCGAGAAATGCACGGTAAACCGCGCCGGCTTGATCAACTCCGCATCCACCTCGTCGATCCAGCCGGCCTTCGCCTCGGGAAAAGAATCATAGGCGGGCACATAGGGTTTTATATCGAAGACCGGCGTGCCCTCGACCAAATCGCACGGGCCGAGAATCAGGCGACGTTTTTCCACGGCGATCAACCTCACGGGCGTCATTCCCAGGGGGGTAGGCCTGTGGGGCGAACGCGTCGCAAACACTCCGCGCCGCTTCGCCGGTCCGCGGGGCGGCATAACGAGGGGCCTCCAAGTTTCGTTTCGGTGGAACCACCACAGCAGCCACACGCGGTCGAACCCCGCCAGATCCTGAAGCGCCTGCTCGTAGTTGCAGCCAGGCGACAGCTCTAGCACGTTGCGCTCCTCCTCGCCCTCGGCGGGTTGGTGGCGCGCCTGAAACTTCACCTGCTTGCCGGTGCGGATAAACCCGATGGGTATCAACGTCAGTGAATCAGGCATGCTTCAATTCCCGGTCGATGGCCGCGAGGATTTCCGTGCGGCCGGTTTTTTTCGTCACCGACGTAGCAAACACCGCCGGAAAATCAGGCAGAAAATCCGCCGCCGCTTTTTTGAAAGCGGCTATGGTCGCGGCGGTCGCGGCCGCCGAATGCTTGTCCGTTTTCGTGAAGACCAGCGAGAACGCCACCCCCACGCCGGAGAGCCAGCGCAGGAACTCCAAGTCAATGTGCTGCGGCGTCAGCCGCGAATCGATCAGCACGAACAGATGGCGCAGATTGTCACGCTCCTCGATGTAATCGGCGACCGCGTGGTTGAATTCGGTGCGCTCCGTCTTGGCGACCTTCGCGTATCCATAGCCAGGGAGATCGACGAGGCACCATGAACTGTTGAAACGAAACAGGTTGATAAGCTTCGTCTTGCCGGGAGTGACGGATGCCTTGGCCAGCGCGTTGCGCTCCGCGAGCAAGTTGATGAGCGAGGACTTGCCCACGTTGGATCGGCCGATGAAGGCGAATTCCGGCAGCGCCCAGTTTGGGCACGCCGCGCGCGTCGGGGCGCTGGTTTCAAAAACGGCTGATTTGATTTTCATACGGGTTTAGCCCGCTCGACACGGGAAATGGCTAATGACCGGCATCGGCGGAGGTGGCAAACTATCCCGCTCAGTCCGGCTTAATGATGGCATCACAAATGCTAATAAAAAACATGAAGCTCGGCCGACGCTGGCTCTATGTTTTTTTGATCGCCGCCACGATTTTATGGCATCAGGCGGAAGCGTCGCCATCAGCCTTCCATGTGGCGTCGACGCCACAATGGGACATTTCAAAAACGGAAACCCTGCCGCCGTCCGTGGATTTCACGCTCGGAGGCGATAACGTTGAGGATCAAAGCCTCCTTAAGCGGCAACCCACGTCACCCGCATACCTCGACTATTTTATCGAGTCCAAGCGGCATGATCTGACGGCAAGCGGCAAGCCTCGGAGCGATATTCCCAGAGGCATTTCCCGCATCGTCGTTACCCGGCATCCTGTAAGAGGACCGCCTTCAGGTGTCTGAAAAACATCCGTGGTGAAATACCCGCGCGTTCACGGGAGAAGCCTTGTGCTTCATTCCCTTTTTCATGCCCGCACGTTTTTTTAACCGATAAAATCTTTAATCATTACCATGTCTTTCCTGAACACACACCGTCTCCATTGGGGCTCTCATCACAAAATCTACGGCAACCTTCATGAGCACCTCGATCTTTTGATCCATCACGAAGCCGAGCCGGAAACCTTCGCCCCCGACGCAGCTTCAGCATCGAACGCCGATACCCCCACGGAAATGCCGAGCCAGATCCTCAATCCCCCGCCAGAACCGAGGGAACTCGGCTCCTGAGGCGCCGCCGGAATTTTCCCGGCACCGGCCAACAAAGGACTTCGCATGAGCCGGAAAGTGTCACCTACTGGTGGACACTTCACTAGACGCTCATTCGACAATGTCCCGCCTCGCCTTCACCCTGGAAAAAACCGCCCCCGGCTCAAAAGCCCGAGCCGCTCGTTTTCGAACGCTGCACGGCGAGGTGCAGACCCCCATCTTCATGCCGGTCGGCACGCAGGCCACGGTGAAGTCACAGACTGCCGAGACCCTCAGCGCCGCCGGCTCCAACGTCCTCCTCGCCAACACCTATCACCTTCTCCTTCGACCTGGCCCCGAAGTATTCAAAAAATTCGGCGGCATTCACCGTTTCATGAATTGGGATCGGTCTGTGCTGACGGATTCGGGCGGCTTCCAGATTTTTTCCCTTCCCAGCGAACGCCGCATGAACGAAGACGGCGCCCGTTTCAAAAGCTACGTGGACGGCACCACCCTGCTCCTCTCGCCCGAAGTCAGCATCGAGACACAGAAGGCAATCGGTAGCGACATCATGATGGTGCTCGACCAGTGCATCCCCTCGACCGCGCCCTACGACCAGGCCGAAGCAGCCATGCATCTCACGCATCGCTGGGCCAAACGCTCGCTGGCCGCGCGCGGCGACTCTCCGCAGGCCATGTTCGGCATCGTGCAGGGTGCTTGCCACCACGATCTCCGCAAAAAGAGCGCCGCCTTCCTCCGCGAACTGCCGTTCGACGGCCTCGCTATCGGCGGCCTCGCCGTCGGCGAAACGCACGCCGAGCGCTACGAGTTCACCGGCCTCGTCACCGAGCATCTCCCCGAAAATCTCCCGCGCTACCTCATGGGCGTCGGCACGCCCATCGACATCCTCGAAGCCGTGCATCGTGGCGTGGATATGTTTGACTGCATCATCCCAACGCAGCTCGCGCAGCGCGGAACTGTTTTCACCTCCCACGGACGGCTCCACATGCAGCGCGCCGTTTATAAATTCCAAGACGGCCCGCTCGACGCCCGCTGCGACTGCCATTGCTGCAAACACTACGAACGCGGCTACCTCCACCACCTCGCCAAGACCGGCGAATACCTCGGCTGGCACCTGCTCGGCATCCACAACATCGCGTTTTACCACCGCCTCATGCGTGAGATGCGCGGGCACATTCTCGACGGCACGTTTCTCGCCTACTACGAAAAAATGCGCCTCGAACTCGTTCGCCAAGACGAGGACAGCCCGCCGGTCCCTCCCAAGAAGACCCGCGTCAAGCCGACCAAAACCCTTGGCGACTACGAAATCATCACGTCGGCGCAGGGCTTCTCCAGTATCCGCCAGCTCAGCTCCGGCGAAGTCATGCACTCCGTCTCAGCTCCTAGCGAAGAAGCCCAGCGCCTTTACATTGACCAGTCCCGCCTCGCCGCGCGCCTGCTGAAACTCTCCGACGCCGACACGACCGAACTCGTTATCTGGGACGTAGGCCTCGGCGCCGCGTCCAACGCCATGGCCGCCGTCCAGTGCTTCGAACGCGAACTCGCCGAACGCGGCGCGACCGTTCTGCGCCCGTTGCGCATCGTCAGTTTTGAATGCGATCTCGATCCGCTCACGCTCGCGTGCAGGGACGCCGGCGCATTTCCCCACCTGCGCCACGGCGCGCCTTATCAAATTCTCAAGACTGGCCGCTGGACGCATCCCTCCGGTTTGCTCGAATGGGGACTCCACGCCGGCGACTTCCTCCAGTTCCTGGAAACCTCCGCCGTCCCCGATCTCATCTACTACGACCCGTTCTCCGCCAAAACCGACACCGGCCTGTGGACGTCCGCCGTCTTCGCGCGCATCCACAAACACTGCGCCCCCAAGTCCGCCGAACTCTACACCTACTCGGCCGCGACCGCCGTGCGCGTGGCGCTGCTCTCCACCGGTTTCACCGTCGCCGCCGGCGTCGGCTCCGGCCCGAAAACCAACACCACCATCGCCTTCACGCAGGCCGCCGACGCGACTGCCCACACGCGCCTGCTCGGCCAGGACTGGCTCGCCCGCTGGAAACGCAGCGGCTCGAAGTTTCCCCCGGGGTTGCCTGAGGATGACAAACCCACATTCGCCCAACGCTTCGAGGCGTTGCCACAGTTCCAAACCGCTTCCTGAAGGGCGCCATGCTCTTCAGCCTTGCCCGCACCGTCGCCATCCTGATCGCGTTTCTGCTCGGCGCGCTCACCCCGCAGGCGCACGCCGCGTCCGCTGCGATCCCAATGGCTCATCATGGGGATGCTCTTTCCTGTATTTCTAGGCACTACCTGGACGCGCCACAGTTTACACCGCAGCCAGATCATCCTGCTGGTCGTTAATCTCCTCATGGCCTTCTTTGGCCTTATGCTGGGGCGGCTTGTCGGCGGGAATGAAGTGGGACTCGCGGGCTTTTTCGCCGGCATTGCACCGACCGCCGCGGCAGCGCCCGTCATCATCAGCTTCATGCGCCGCGACGTCACTTATGTGACCGCTTCTTTTCTTCTCACCAATGTCGTGATCGCCGCCCTGCTTTCCTTTTTCATCCCGTTGGTGCTCGGCGAAGTTGATGCCACGCTTTTCGGCCACATTGCCGGCAGCGTAGGGCTCATCATTTTCGTGCCGATGGCGCTCGCCCTCCTCGTGCGCCGCCTGGCCGGGCCGCCTCCGCAACGTCTCCTTCGCCGCCTGGATGGTAACGCTGTTCCTCGTCATGGTCAACGCCTCCCACTTTCTGCGCACGCAGGCCGACCTTTCGCACGTCGTCCTGCTCGCAATCGCCGCCACCACCTTCATGATCTGCGCTGCCAATTTTTCCCTGGGCCGCTGGATCGGTGGACGCGACTACCCCGCAGAGGCGAGCCAGTCGCTCGGCCAGAAAAACACCAGTTCACCCTTGGGCTTGCCCCGATTCTTCGGACAGTCGGTTAAGGGTGATTTAGTTTGTATGTTTCAGTGCGGATTCAAACGCAACAGGGCTTTGGTATCCAAGACTGGAGTGAAGCCCGTGTGCGGTTATAAAATATCTCGATATAGTCAAAGATCGCGGAACGGAACTGCGCCTTGGTGGCGAAGCGGTGATGGTAAACGACCTCGTATTTCAGGCTGCTCCAGAACGATTCGATGAAGGCGTTGTCATAGCAGTTTCCCTTTCGGCCCATGGAAGCCACGCAGCGACACGACGCCAAGGCGGACCGGTAATCACCACTGGCAAACTGGCTGCCTCTGTCCGAGTGCACGATCAGGCCCGGCGAGGCTTTACGTTGGGCAAAACCCATTTGCAGGGCCCGCCACGGCCAGTTTGGCCTCAAGGATGTCGTGCATGGCCAAGCCCACGATTCGGCGAGTGTAAACGTCAAGAACGGCGATCACATACAACCAGCCTTGCCCAGTCATCACACAGGTCGCGTTGGTGATATAGACTTGATCGGGACGTTTCGCAACCAAGCCACGCAGCCGGTTCGCGGCGATAGGGTCGCCGTGCAGACTGTCGGTGGTGGCAACGCGGTATTTGGAACGCTGCCGCGCATGCAGCTGCTCCTGCCTCACCAACCGAACGACGCGCTTACGGCTGATCCGACCGCCCAGCGCCCGGGTTATTCGCGGGCTGTCGTAGGGTCTGTCGACTCCGGGTAAACTTTTCGCGGATCCGCGACCGGAGTGCCCGGTTTTGCCACTCCCGCGGTCCCGGCGCATGCCGCCGTTCCAGCCAGTCGTAATACCCGCTGCGCGAGACCATCAACGCCTCGCACAGCCAGCTCACTTTGTGTTCGCCGCTCATGCGTTCGATTTAGGCATATCTCTCGGCGGCGCTTCGCAGAGGATACCAGCGATTTTTTCAGGACTTCACGCGGCGCCAGCAGCTTCGCGTTTTCCTCACTCAGGCGCCGGATCTGCTCCTGTAACTCCGCCACCTGCGGCACCGGTCTTTCAGGCGGGCCCACCGGGATAAGAGCAGTGCCCTTATCCCCAACCCCGCCGCCACCTTGGCCGCGCTGTGCCCGCTCTCTCGCCACAACGTCAAGGCTTCCTCCTGGTATTACTGCTGTATTTTTGCCGGCTTCCCGCTGGCCTTTCCAACGGGTCTTCATTTGGTTTTTTTCGCTTTTGACCCTTTCCCTCCGTCCGCCAATTCGGGAAAACCCTAGGTAGTGCCGGCACTTCGTGTCTATGCGAATTAAGTCCCGTTCACATTTTCACCATTATTTATTCACAACTATAAATCCCTTAATCGTATGGCTAGTCAGCCTATTAGGTCCCCCCCCCC
>JANYJB010000092.1 GCA_025361935.1 Verrucomicrobiota bacterium | reverse complement strand
CAAAATGGGTTTCGCTAAAAACTAAAAACCCGCTACCTTTTGAAGAGTAACGGGTTCTAAAGTGGTGCAGCTGTAGGGAGTCGAACCCCAAACCTTCGCATCCGTAGTGCGACGCTCTATCCAGTTGAGCTACAGCTGCGTGACGGAAGCGAGAAAGAGCCGTCTTTGGCGGCCGAGTGCAAGCGTGAATTTTTTTGTTTTCCCCCGGCCTTCGGACGTTGGTTTGCCCGCAAAAAAGCCCGCCGGGCTAGGAACGGCGGGCTTGGCCCAAACTTAAGCTGACCGTGGATCAGGTTTTCAGATGGCTTCGGGCAGCGCGGCCTCGATGTCGATCGCCCGCGCCTGATGGCGCTTGGCTTTGAACATGCGGGCGCGGCGTTCGAGCATGCGGTCGAGTTTGTCGATCAGCATGGCGGTGGCTTTGTGGCATTCGTCGGATGAGACGGAGGCGTTAAGGTCAGGGCCGTGAATCTGGATGTGCCCTTTGGCGGTGAAACGGTTGGCGACGGACTGTTTGGGGTCGCATTCCAACTCGACACGGATGCGGATGATGCGCTCTTGGTGACGAAACAACCGCTCGGTTTTTTCTTGGACGAACGTTTTGAGGGACGGTGACAGATCCATGTGGATGCCTGAGACGATTATTTCATGCATATTATTTTGTCTGTTCATGACTGCGTATTGTTGTTGGTTATCCCTAGCCTAAAATGAGAACCCTTTCATCACCGTGTCATCGCTAAGCGAAGAGCTGACCCAGTATGCGGCCGTCGTGATTACGGGCGGATCTTCCGGCATTGGAAAATCATTCATTAACACGATAGCGAAGCTGCACCCAGGTGTGGTCATTTGCAATCTTTCGCGGAGCGTTCCTGACATAAATATCAGTCAGCTTAAGCTGGGCCATGTTCCGTGCGATTTAGCGGATCAGGTGGCGATTTCCGGGGCGGCCGGGGAGGTATTAAATTTTCTTAAAATGAACGCCCCGGAAGGTCCGGTTTTGCTGATCAACAACAGCGGCTTTGGCTCCTATGGACGGTTTGCCGAGGTTGGTCTCGACCAGCAGCTTGGGATGATCGACGTGAACGTGCGGGCTGTTGTCGAGTTGACTGGGCGTTTACTGCCGATGCTTAAGGCGCGCGGCGGGGCGATCATCACGGTGGCCTCGACGGCGGCGTTTCAGCCTACGCCCTACTTGGCGACCTACGGGGCGACCAAGGCGTTTGTCCTGCATTGGAGCCTGGCACTTAACGAGGAGCTGCGGGGCACAGGCGTGCGTGCGCTGGCGCTTTGTCCGGGGCCGACCTCGACGGAGTTTTTCAAGCGGGCCGGTCTCAAGGAAGGTGCGGTGTCCGACTCGCTCGGGCAAACCTGCGATGAGGTGATTAACGCGGCGCTGCATGCGCTGGCCAAAGGACGGCCGATGGTCGTGAGCGGCTGGAAAAATAAGGTGATGGCGGCGTTCTCGTCGAAGCTGCCCAAGCCGTTTATAACAAGGCTGAGCGCGATGGTGTTGGAAAAATATCGCCTGAAGCAGGTGGCGCGGTGAGCGGGGCGGGTGAAGATTATCCGATTCGCGCTTGCGCATGGCCGCCGCGCGTGGGGCCGCCTCGCGAAGGAACGGTGCGCATGATCGCGCCGGAGGAGTTGCCTACGTGGATCGTGCACGAGGACGAGCGGCTGCTGGTGCTGAGCAAGCCGGGCGATGTCGTCTGTCATCCGTCGAAGGCTGGCCCTTGGTCGAGTCTCGTGGGCGCGGTGCGCGAATACACGCGGCTGCCGACCGTGCATCTGGTGTTCCGTCTGGATCGTGAGACGAGCGGGGTGATCGTGCTGGCGAAGGATTCCCGAATGGCGTCGCGGTTGCAGAAGGCCATCCAAGAGCGTCGCGTGGGCAAACGTTATCAAGCGATCATCTGGGGTGATTTTCGTGAGGCGGTGACGGTGGACCAGCCGCTTGGGACGGACATGCGTAGCCCGGTGTTTATCAAGAGCGCGGTGGGGCCGGGGCCGGACGCGCAGGCAGCGGTGACGCATTTCAAACCAATCGTGTCGGGCGGGGGCTTTTCGCTGGTCGAGGCGGTGCTTGAAACCGGACGCAAGCACCAGATTCGGGCGCATGCGCAGTGGCTGGGATTTCCCGTCGTGGGCGATAAAATTTACGGGCCGAGCGACCGGTGTTATCTGGACTTCATCGACCGCGGATGGACGCCGGAGCTGGCGGAGAAACTGTTGTTGCCGCGGCAGGCGCTGCATTGTGCGGAGATAGACCTGAGTCCGGCGGGGCTGCCGATGGTGTTTCACGCGCAACTGGCGGCGGACATGCGGGCGTTTTGCGCGGAGCGGATGGGACTCAACGCTCCCGAGTTGATACCAACGCCGCCAAAGCCGTGGTCACCGTCGCCACCTGAGTCGTGATGCGTTGTTCAAGGGGCTGGGCGGAGGCGGTTTCCAGCGTGTAACTGCGACGGGTATGGTGCTGTCGCAGGTAGATAGCCTCGGGCCAGTTCTCGCGCAAGAGGGGGTCTGAGACGGGACGGATAATGCCGGGGGCGTTGACCTCACGACCGTCGATAATGGCGGCGGTTTCAACGGGGCCGTGGGCGCGGGCGGCGGCGATCATCGTGTCGGCGAGGGTGGGGAGACCTTCGGGGTTGAGCTCGTAGAGGTAAAAGCCCTGCGCTTCCCAGTCTTCATGAAGGCAAAAGGTCGTGTCGAAGGACGGCTGACGTTCGAGCCAGCGCACGTGGGCGGCGACCTCGGCGGTGCGCAGGTCCTTGTAGTCGCGATTGAGGTCGGCACCATCGGCGTTTTCGCGGGTGCCGCGCAGGAAGCCGGTCGGATTTAGCAAGGGGCAGAGAAACCAGGTCGCACGATGGTCAAACACGCCGGTTTCCATCATGCGCAGGAGGGCCAGCGGCGGTGCGGGTTCGTCGCCGTGGATGCCTGCTGAGAGATAGAGCCTCGGGCGGGGGCCGGGCGTGCGCTTGGTGTAGGCCGCGAGGGGAACGCCGGCCACCTCGGCGAGCGGTTCGGCACGGAAACCCTGACGGCGGGCGGCCTCGGCAAAGCGGCGGGCGAAGTCGGCGGGGTCGAGCGCGGAGGCTTTGACAGTGGGCACGGGATGTTTCTTGCTGACCTTTTTAACGCGTCACAAGCCGCAAGATTTCCTCATCACCATGTCTCAGGTTCGCGTCCGCTTCGCTCCTAGTCCCACCGGTTTTTTCCACATCGGCAGCGCCCGCACGGCGTTGTTCAACTGGCTCTACGCCCGTCACACGGGCGGCGTGTTCGTGCTTCGCATCGAGGACACCGACCAGGCGCGCAACAGCGAGGAGTTCCTTAATGTGATCTACGACAGTCTCGCCTGGCTCGGGATGAGTTGGGACGAGGGTCCGAAAGTTGGCGGCGCCTGCGGTCCGTATCGCCAGAGCGAACGCGCTCCCATCTACAAGGAATACCTGCAAAAACTCCTCGACGCCGGCCGTGCCTACGAGAAGGACGGCGCCATCTGGTTCAAGCTGCTGGGCGAGCGCTCCGAGGTGTTCGACGACCATCGCAAGAAAACCGTCACGAAAGTCGCCAACACGCCGGCGGTGATCGACGACCAGATTCGCGGGCGCGTGGAGCGTCTGGAAGACGAGGACTTCGTGATCTTCCGCTCCGACGGAAACCCGGTGTTTCACTTCGTCAACGTGGTGGACGACATCGCGATGAAAATCACGCACGTGATTCGTGGCGAGGACCACCTGTCCAACACGAGCAAGCACGTCGAACTCTTCAAGGCCTTCGGCGCGCCGATGCCGAAGTTCGCGCACATCCCGCTCATCCTGAAACAAAACGGGCCGGGCAAGATGTCGAAGCGCGATCAGGGCGCGCTTATCGAGGAATACCAGAAGAAGGGCTATCTGCCGGAGGCGCTGGTGAACTTCCTTTCGCTGCTCGGCTGGAACCCGGGCGGTGATCGTGAGAAGATGCCGATTGAGGAGATCATCCGTCTGTTCGACCTGCCGGCGGTGAACCAGAGCAACGCGCGTTTCGACGACAAGAAACTTGCGCACATGAACATGGTTTACCTGCTGGAACAGCCGGCGGACCGCTTCGTGTCGCTGGCGCGTGCGCAGATGGAGCGTCAGCAGGCGGCGTCTGCGCTTGCTGCGGATCCGGCTTATCTGCGCGAAGTCGTTTTGCTCAGCCAGCCGAAGATCAAGTCGCTCGAAGAGCTGGCCACCTACACGGCGTATTTCTTCACGGAGGATTTTGCCGTGGATGCGAAGGTGCGCGACAAAGTCATGGCCAAGGGGGAGCCCAAGGCGCGTCTGGCGGAGCTGGCAGAGACGCTGGCGACGGCGGATTTTTCGAGCGACACGGCCATCGAGGAGGCGATCAAAGCCTTGGCGACGCGGACCGCTCTCAGTTTCGGCGATTACCAGTCGGTCGGTCGTCTCGCGGTGTCGGGAACCAACGTAGGGCCGAGCCTCACCGGCATGTTCCGCGTCCTCGGTCGCGAGCGCGTGCTGGCGCGCATCGCGAAGTTTCAGGCGACGGCGTGAGCCTTACTTCGCCCATGTGTCCTTGAGCGTGATCGTGCGGTTGAAGACCGGCTTGCCGGGGCGCGATTCCTTCGCGTCCTGCGTGAAGTAGCCGGTGCGCTCCAACTGGAAAACCTGCCCGGGCAGCGCTTCGCCGAGGGAAGCTTCGAGCTTTGCGGTGATCACTTCGAGCGAGCGCGGGTTGATGAACTTGGTGAAATCTTCCTGCGCGGCCGGCTCGGGCACGGTGAAGAGGCGGTCGTAGAGGCGCACCTCGGCGTCCACGCAGTGCGAGGCGCTTACCCAGTGGATGGTGCCCTTGACCTTCTTTTCCACGTTGGCGCCGCCGGGGCGCGTGGTGAGGTCGGCGGTGCAGCGCAGCTCGGTGATCGCACCGGAGGCGTCCTTCACTATTTCGTCGAGTTTGATGATACAGGCGTATTTGAGGCGCACCTCGCCGCCCGGCTTGAGGCGGAAATACTTGGGCGGCGGCACCTCGGCGAAGTCGTCGCTTTCGATGAACACCTCGCGAGTGAGGGCGACCTTGCGGGTCGTGGGGTTCTCGTCCTGCGGGTTGTTGGTCGCGTCGCACTCAATGACTTCGCCGGGGGCGAGGTTGGTGAGGACGATCTTGATCGGGCGCAGCACGCCAAGGCGGCGCTGGGCGGTGGCGTTGAGGTTCTCGCGGATGGCGTGTTCGAAAACGGCTACGTCGGTGAGGCTGTCGAATTTGGTGATACCGATGTTGTAGGCGAAGTGGCGCACGGCGGCGGCGGGGACGCCTCGGCGGCGCAGGCCGGAGATCGTGGGCATGCGGGGGTCGTCCCAGCCGGAGACGATCTTTTCCTGCACGAGCTGGAGTAGCTTACGCTTGCTCACGAGGGTGTAGCCAAGGTTGAGCTTGGCGAATTCGTATTGGTGCGGGAGCGGGCGGGGCAGGTCGAGCGCTTCCAGAATCCAATCGTAGAGCGCGCGGTGATCCACGAACTCGAGCGTGCAAATGCTGTGGGTGATGCCTTCGAAGTAGTCGCTCAGGCAGTGGGCGAAGTCGTAGAGCGGGTAGATGCGCCACTTGGAGCCAGTCTGGTGGTGGTCGGCGTGGCGGATGCGGTAGAGGAGGGGGTCGCGCAGCCAGATGTTGGGCGAGGCCATGTCGATCTTGGCGCGGAGAGAACGGGTGCCGTTGGGGAATTCGCCGGCGCGCATGCGCTCAAAGAGCGCGAGGCTTTCTTCGACGCTGCGGGTGCGGAACGGACTGTCTTTGCCGGGCTGGTCGGGCGAGCCACGGTAGGCGTCGGTATCCGCCGGGCTGAGGTCGCAGACGTAAGCCTTGCCACGTTTGATGAGTTCGACGGCGCAGGCGTGGAGGGCGTCGAAGTAATCGCTGGCGAAAAACGGCTCGACGGCTGGCGTGCCGGGAGCGGCGGGTGCGGCGTAGTAGTCGGTGCGGCCGTTGATTTCACGCTTTGCGGTAGTGGCGCCTTTGGCTTTGAAGCCGAGGTGGGCGTCGGCCCAGCCGCTCACGAGCCATTTCACGTCGGCGATGATTGAGTCCACGTATTCGACATCTTCTTTGGTGGGGTTGGTGTCGTCCATGCGGAGGTTGCAGCGGCCGCCGTTTTCGAGGGCGATGCCGAAGTTCAGGCAGATGGACTTGGCGTGGCCGATGTGGAGGTAGCCGTTGGGCTCGGGGGGGAAGCGGGTGACGATGCCGTCGTAGCGTTTCTCGGCGATATGTCCGGCGACGATGTCGCGGATGAAATCAGTGGGAGCGGCGGGCGCGGGAGCGGCGTTGTTCTCAACGGTCATAAAGGTGGAACGTGCGGCGCGGGCGGGCGCGCCGCAACGCTACAATTCGAGCGCGTTGACGGCCCGACAGCTGCACACCGGTTCAGGCGTCGGCCTGCTTGGCGGCCGAGGAGGCGAGAACGCCGTCGTTCTGCATTTCTTTGAGAACGCTGCCGATGTAGGGGATGAGCTGCTTTTTGCGGCTGACGAAGCCGGGCATGTCGAAGATCTCGTCCTTTTCCACGTAGGAATAATTGATGCGCGAGATGAACTCGGGGTCGCCTTTGACGAGGAGCAGCGAGTTCTGGGTGTTGATGTCGGTTACCAATAGACAGGCGAACAGGAGGGACTCTTCGGTGCGCAGGTCGTCGAGAGCCTTGGCGAGGTCGCGGGCGTGCTGCCAGAAGTTGCCGAAGCCGAGTTCCTCAACTTGCGAGACGGCGAAACGCACGCTGTCTTCCTCGTAGATTTTGAAGTCGGTGCGGATAACCTTGGCGGGGGAGTTTGCGAGAATGACCGAACCTGAACTGAAGATGGTGTCGGCGAGCTCGCGGGGGTTGACCTGGGCAATTTTCGAGAGCCATGACAACGTATGGGCGTCCTTCTCGGTGGAGGTTGGGCTGTTGAGATGGAGGGTGTCGGCGATGATACCGCTCATCATGATGCCGGCCATGGCGGGCGTGGGCATGAGATTTTCGCGTCTGAAAAGATCGGCGACGATCGTGCAGGTCGAACCCACGGGCTCGTTGATGAAGAGGATGGGCTGCTGGGTGTTGAGCGAGCCGATGCGGTGGTGGTCTATGATCTCGGCGATGGTAACCTGTTCGGCGCCGGTTACGGCCTGCGTCATCTCGTTGTGATCGACGAGCACGAGGCGTGTTTTCACGGGCTTAAGAACGTCGGTCTTGGAGAGGATGCCTTGGAGGATGCCGTCGTCGTTGATGACCATGAAGGCGGCGGCGGAGGAGACGGCGAGTTTCTTGCGCACGTCCGAGAGGCGGATTTCAGGGCCGATTGAAGAGAACTTGCGGTCGATGAGGCGGTCGAGCGTGGACGCACTGCGAATAACCCACGCGGTCGTGGCAGAGTCGTAGGGACTTACCATGAGCGAAATGCCCTTGGCGTGGGCTAGCTGTGTTATGTCGTCATCGACAGGCAGGTTGCCAGTGACGACGAGGGCGCGGACCCCGAGCTCTATCGAACGGAGCTGGATGTCGCGGCGGTCGCCGACGATAATGATGGTTTTTTCGAGCGGGACGCCTTCGCCGCTTGAGACCGCGCCGAAGGAGTGGACGTCCATGGCGCCGACGCGAACGAACAGTTCGTCGAGACGGTCCGCGTTGTCAGAGTGGACGACGCGAGCTTTCAGTGCGCGGGAGATGTGGGCGAGGCTCGTGAAGACCTTGCGCATCTCACGCGGAGCGCTCACGCGGGGCACGAAGAATCCGCCGAGCTGGAAAACGGAAACGCTGCCGATGAGGCGATTGTCGTCGGTGACGACGGGCAGCACGCGGACGTCGTGGCGATCTATCAATTCAAGCGCCTCGGCGCACGTGGCGTTTTGGGGAACGGTGACGACATCTGTAACCATCACATCGCGGACGCGCGGGGTGACGTCACTCAGGTAAAGGGGGAGGGGTTGGCGGAAGCGCGCCAGAATGGTGTCGATGCGTGCGTTGGAGTTGCCGCAGCGGGCGGCGACGTAACCGGTGAAGCCCTTGGCTTCCTTGAAAGCGGCGTAGGCGATGGCCGAGCAAATGGCGTCGGCATCGGGGTTTTTGTGACCTACGATGTAAGTGGTGGCTTGGTTGGTCATGTAAGAAAACAAAGACGACTGCCCATCAAACGAAAGGGTTTTTTCTCAAGACGTGTGGCGGCATGCCTAAAAGAAAACGCCCAGCCGGATAGGGCTGGGCGTTTTAAGAATGCGTTATACGGACTTAGCTTTAGTTTGCAGCTGTTGGGACAGTGCCTGCGGCCACGCCGATGGTTGCAACAGTTGAACCATTGGCAGTCACGGAGCCGGGACCAAAAACTCTTTGATTCGCACCCAAGGGAATTGTCTGCAGGATATTGGCGGTCGTTTTACCGTTGGTCTGGATGAGGAGGGCGGGGCTGCCGATTGATTTATACTGGGCTACGTTGCCGCCGATGAAAACAACCATGCCTCCATCTGTTCCGTAAGTGCCGGCGGTAATATCCCAATTACCGTTGGTCTGGAGGCCACGGGTGAAAGCAATCGGGGTTGTGGAAGCATCGCTCGCCTTGATGCCGCCGACAACCTCATAGGCGTAGGTGAGGATGGCGGAAAACGCAGCATCAAGACTCAACTTCGTGGCGTCTGTCGGATTGATGATGGCGGTGGGCAGATCGGCCGGATAATTCGAATCAATCTTGGAAAAAACGATGGAGGGATCAGCAAGATTACCGGCTTTTGATAACAAACCAAACCAGATTTGGTAATTGCTGCCACCTACCACTTTGTTGGAAGTAGCCGAAGCGTTTTTAATCGGATCGGGAAGGCGATCATTGTTGTCGCTGGAATAGACCAAGGCGGCTTGCCCCAAGGAGCGGATGTTGGACAAATCATTGGCTTTGTTTGCCGCTTTTTTGGCCGCACCAATGGCGGGGAATAGGATGGCGGCGAGAATACCGATGATCGCGATAACCGTGAGGAGCTCGATCAAGGTAAAACCAGCGCGGAAACGACGGGTAGTTTTATGCATAGGGGAAAAAGGTTGAGGGTAGGAAAAACACTTTTGCTTTGAGCGCGGTGGACACAAGAAGAAAGTCTGGCCGAAGCTCGACAAAATCACGCGGCGTTTCCTACGTTTGCCGGAATGATCATTTACTTGGATGGAAACTATGTGGACGAAGCGGATGCCAAGGTGTCGGTTTTCGACCATGGCTTGCTCTACGGGGACGGCGTGTTTGAGGGCATCAGGATTTACGGCGGCAACATCTTTCGCTTGGACGAGCATCTGGAGCGCTTGGAATATTCCGCCAAGGCGCTGATGTTGAAACTGCCATGGTCCCGAGCGGAAATCGCTGCGGCAACCTGCGAGACTTGCCGCAAGAACAAGCTTGCCGACGGCTATATCCGATTGGTGGTTACGCGAGGGGTGGGGGATCTCGGGCTTTCGCCGTGGTTGTGCCCCAAGCCGTCGATTTTCATCATCGCCAGCAAGATCGCGCTGTATC
Organism: Verrucomicrobiota bacterium; assembly: GCA_025361935.1. Lineage (GTDB taxonomy): Bacteria > Verrucomicrobiota > Verrucomicrobiia > Opitutales > Opitutaceae > Rariglobus. The sequence continues at coordinate 5,968 of JANYJB010000092.1, read as the reverse complement.
TCGCCGAGCATTATACGGCGGGACTTTCCATCGTGACGGTGGCGACCCGCCGCATCAATTCCGCTGCGCTGCCGCCGGCGGTTAAGTCGCTCAATTATCTCAACAACATCTTGGCAAAAATCGAGGCGCGTCAGGCCGGTGCACTTGAGGCGATCATGCTCAACGATCAGGGTTACGTGGCCGAGTGCACGGGCGACAACATTTTCATCGTCCACAAGGGTGCCCTCATCACCCCAGCCGCCTCGCAGGGCGCACTGAAGGGCATCACGCGTTCCTCCATCATCGACATCGCGAAGGAGCTGGGCATCCCGTTGCAGGAGGCTGATCTGACCCGCTACGAAATCTGGAACGCCGACGAGTGTTTCCTCACCGGAACGGCGGCAGAGGTTATTCCCGTGGTCAAGCTCGACGGGCGTGAGATCGGCGCAGCCAAACCCGGTCCGGTCACGCATCGTGTGCTGGAGGCGTTTCGACGCCGCGTGCTGGTTGAGGGCACGCGCATTTGAGGTCGGCCGCCTGTTTCGCGCCATGCGCGCCATTGTCGCACATGGCCTGCCTATTGTTGCGACCTTAAGGCGCATGCGTCCAATCATCGCTCGGCTTCGTAATATCAGCGGCCTTGCCTTGCCACCTGTCCGTTGTTTGGCATGATCGGTGCAAGAAGAACGCAATGCAACGCCCCTCTTTCAAATTCTCGTCCGCCGGTTCGAATTTCCCGGCATGACGTGCTAATCTACCACCATGGCCAGCCCGCTTAAATGTGACCTTTGCAGCAATCAGGCGACCGTGCACCTCACGCAGATCGTGAACAATAAGGTGCACAAGGTGGACTTGTGCGAGTCCTGCGCTCAGGCGAAGGGCGTGACCGATCCCAGTGGCTTCTCGCTGGCCGACCTGTTGCTCAAGGCTTCCCTGAACCCCGACAACACGACCGTCGGCGTGCGTTGCGAGCAGTGCGGTTTCACCCAAAACGACTTCAAGAAGCACGGGCGCTTCGGCTGCCCGCAGTGCTACGAGACTTTTTCCAGCCTCGTCGAGCCAATGCTCGACAACATGCACAAGGGCACCGCGCACACCGGCAAGGTGCCGCAAAAATCCCTTGAGCGCAAAACCCTTCACGACCGCCTTGGCGAACTCGAATCCAACCTCGGCGACGCGGTCAAAACAGAGCGTTTCGAAGACGCCGCCCGTTTCCGCGATGAAATCCAACAGCTCAAACAAGCCTTTGAACAGCATTCGAAGCCCGCGCGTTAAACCTATGACGATCACTTCCCTGCTGTCCACGCCCTCCGAGCTCACGGACACCGCGAGCAGCAAATGCCCGATCGTGCTCATGACGCGCATCCGCCTCGCGCGGAATCTCGCCGGCCGCTCCTTCCCGGGCTGGTCCCGCGAAGCCCAGCGCGCCGAGGTGCTTGAAGTTTGCCGCGAGGCGCTCGCCGACACAGCGCCCATGAAACGCAGCATCAAGGCCGCCGTCTCCGAACTCACGGATCTTCAAAAACAAATCCTCGTCGAGCGTCACCTCATCTCACGTGAGCTGAGCGGTTCGAAAGATGGGGCTGGCGTCGTCATCAACAAGGACCAGACTGTCTCCGTCATGATCAACGAGGAGGATCACCTGCGCATCCAGGTTCTCCGCGCCGGCTTCCAGTTGAAGAAGGCTTGGAGCGTGATCAACGCCCTCGACTCCGAACTCGAGGAGCGCCTCGACTACGCCTACTCGCCAAAGCTCGGCTACCTCACCGCCTGCCCCACGAATCTCGGCACCGGCATGAGGGCCTCCGCCATGATGCACCTGCCTGCGCTCGTCATCTCCGGCCAGATGGAAAAAGTCGTCCGCGCCGTCAACCAGCTCGGCATGGTCGTGCGCGGCCTCTTCGGCGAGGGTTCCGACGCGAGCGGCAGCATTTTCCAGATTTCCAATCAGACCACCCTCGGCGAATCCGAAGAGGAGATCATCAAGCGTCTCGGCAGCGTCCTTGAATCTATCATCGAGCACGAGCTCAACGCCCGCGCCAAGCTTCTCGAAACCGACGCCCCGAAGCTTCACGACAAGATCGGCCGCGCCTACGGTATCCTCCAAAATAGCCACCTTCTCACATCCACCGAGGCGATGAACCTGCTTTCCCTGCTGCGCCTCGGCATCGATCTCAACGTCTTCCCCGAGGCCTGCCGCACCGTCATCGACCGTCTCTTCATCGAGGCCCAGCCCGGGCACATCCAGAACACGGTGCAGCACGATTTGGAGTCTGTTCAGCGCGACGTGCTTCGCGCCGACAAGCTACGCATGGAATTTGCTACATTTGCCAAGCCCACTTTCACGATAAACGGACAAAACTAACCCAACGACCCACGCACGCACCCATGGAACCCATGAACAACTTCACGCCTCGCGCGCAGCAAGTGCTCGCCCTGGCCCGCAAGGAAGCCGACCGTTTTCACCACAACTACGTCGGCACAGAGCACATCCTCCTCGGGCTGATCAAGCTCGGTCAGGGTGTCGCCGTGAGCGTTCTCCAAAAGATGGGGCTCGACCTCGAAACCGTGCGCAACGCCGTGGAGAAACAGGTCGGCACTGGCCAGGAAACCAAGACTCAGGGCAGCATCCCCTACACGCCCCGTGTGAAAAAAGTCCTCGCCCTCGCCGGCAAGGAGGCGAAGGCTCTCAATCACTCTTACGTCGGCACCGAACACATCCTGCTCGGCCTCCTCCGCGAAGGCGAAGGCGTGGCCGCCCGCGTGCTCAAGTCCCTCGACATCGACATCGAGCGCACCCGCAACGAAATCCTCCGCGAGCTCGATCCGCAGTTCTCCGGTGGTGAAGGCGGCGGTGGCGGCGAGGAGGCTTCCTCCAGCACGCCCCAGCGCAGCGGCGGTGCCTCCGCCTCCGAAGAGGGTGGCAGCAAGAAGGACGTCAAGACTCCCGCTCTCAAGGCTTTTGGCCGCGACCTCACCGAACTCGCCCGCAAGGGTGAACTCGACCCCGTTGTCGGTCGCAAAAACGAGATCCGCCGCGTCGTGCAGATTCTCTGCCGCCGCACCAAGAACAACCCCGTCCTCATCGGTGAGGCCGGCGTGGGCAAGACCGCCATCGTCGAAGGCCTCGCGCAGGAAATTGCGGGCGGCATCGTCCCCGAGATTCTCTTGGATAAGAAGGTCATCACCCTCGACCTCGCCCTCATGGTTGCCGGAACCAAATACCGCGGCCAGTTCGAGGAGCGCATCAAGGCCGTTATGGACGAGATCAAGCGCGCCAAGAACGTCATCATCTTCATCGACGAGATGCACACCATCGTCGGTGCTGGCGCCGCCGAGGGCGCCATGGATGCGTCCAACATCTTCAAACCCGCCCTCAGTCGCGGCGAGCTCCAGTGCATCGGCGCGACCACCCTCAACGAATACCGCAAGTATATCGAGAAGGACTCCGCCCTCGACCGCCGCTTCCAGTCCGTGAAGGTCGAGCCGCCGTCCGTCGAGGACACCATCACCATTCTCAAGGGCATCCGCAGCAAGTATGAGGATCACCACAAGGCTCTTTTCTCTGACAAATCTTTGGAGATGGCCGCCAAGCTCTCCGACCGTTACATAACCGGCCGTTTCCTGCCCGACAAGGCCATCGACGTGATGGACGAGGCCGGCTCCCGCGCCCGCATCGCCTCCCTCAACCGCCCGCCCGAGATCGAAGACCTCACCAAGGAAATAGACCAGGTCTGCGCGCAAAAGGAAGAGGCCATCGCCAAACAGCACTTCGAAGAGGCCGCCAAGTTCCGCGACACGGAAAAACAGCTCCGCCTCAAGCAGGAACAGGTCACCGAACAGTGGAAGAAGACCCGCGAGGAAAAACGCATTCCTATCGACGAAGACCTCATCTTGCAGGTCGTCGCCGATTGGACCGGCATTCCGCTCTCCCGCATGGAAAAGAAGGAGAGCGAGAAACTTCTCGGCCTCGAACTGGAGATTCAAAAATCCGTCGTCGGCCAGGAAGTCGCCGCGAGCGCCATTGCCCGCGCGCTCCGCCGTTCCCGCGCCGACCTCAAAGATCCGCGCCGTCCGATCGGATCGTTCATGTTCGTCGGCCCCACGGGCGTCGGCAAGACCGAGACGGCGAAGCAGCTCGCCCTTCAGATGTTTGGCAACCAGGACGCGCTCATCCAGATCGATATGAGTGAATACATGGAGAAATTCGCCATGTCTCGCCTCGTCGGCTCGCCCCCCGGCTACGTCGGCTACGAAGAAGGCGGCCAGCTCACCGAGGCCGTGCGCCGCAAGCCCTACGCCGTCGTGCTCTTTGACGAGATCGAGAAGGCGCACCCCGACGTGCTCCAGCTCCTCCTCCAGATTCTGGAAGACGGCCGCCTGACCGACTCGCTCGGCCGCGTGGTCGATTTCCGAAATACGATCATCATCATGACCTCGAATGTCGGCGCGCAGCTCTTGCAGCGCCAGACCTCGATGGGCTTCGCCGCCGCCGCGTCCAGCTTTGGCGACAGCGAAAAGATGCGCGAGAAGGTGCTCGAAGAGGCCAAGCGCATCTTCAAGCCGGAGTTTCTCAACCGCATCTCGGATATCGTGTTCTTCCGCCCTCTGGAGAAGAACGATCTGATCAAGATTATCGACATCGAGCTGGTGAAGTTCTCCAAGCGACTCGTGGAGCGCAAAATCTCCCTGGAGTTCAGCGAGGAGGCGAAGTCCCTGCTCACCGAGAAAGGCTACGACGAAAAATACGGCGCACGTCCGCTGCGCCGCGCCGTCGAGCACTACCTTGAGGATCCGCTGGCCGAGGCCATCCTGCGCGGAGACGTGAAGGACGGCGAGTCCGTCATCGTGGTGCGCAACGGCGATAAGCTTGAGTTCAAGCTCAAGGAGCCAAGCCATCCCGCGGATACCGGCGTGACCTCCTGAAAGCAGTCCCGTTCTTTTGGTTGGAACACCCCTGGGCGCCCGGCACCCCGGGGTGTTTTGCTGTTTGTCATTTCCGAGGTCGCGGAGAATCTGGACGAAATTCGATAATCCTGTGCGACGATTTATCCTAGCCATCATTGTGGTTGTTTGCGCCGAGTTGCCGGCTGACTGCGCCGAAACCCAAATTTTTCCTCTCGGGTGGTTCGTTCGTCCGCCCACGCCTGAGCGCATCGTTGATGTCCAGACTGCGGCGGCGGCATCGAGTTGGATTGCCGTGTCCTCCGGTCTTTACGCTGGTGCGATCAGTGCTTACGAGCACGGACAGACTGACGCCGCCGAGACTTGGTATTATGCGGCCAAGTGGACAAACCTCTTTGGGCAAACACAGAATGACGTGGGCAACCAGTGGTGGGCGTCCGTGAACAAGGCGGGCCTGGCCAACGCCAACCTTTGCAAGCCCGAGCTTCCCGAAGAGCCGATGTCCCGGTTGATCACGCCGGAGATGATTTCGTGGCTGTTGGGTGACCGGCAGTTTTCGGCCGCTTTTTGGAGTATGGTTTCGCCTTGTGACAACCTTTCTCAGGTCTTGGTAATCCTCAGGAAATTACGGGAGGATAATCCGGCCCGGTTTAAAACTTACACCCAGCTGGCGCTCGCGATTTCGCTGGTTTACGATTCGGCACCGCCTTCCCGTTGGCCTCATGCCCAGGTGTCGAAAAAGGCGCTTCCAAGGCAACTCATGCCTCCTGTGGAAGTTTTTAGGTTTTTTGCCGATGCGGACGAGCGTGGGGTGACATTGCATAAATTGGGTCAACTCACCGCAGGCGATCTTCGGTTTTTGGTCGATCTCTCCGCGCCGTTTCCCGAGCTCCTCTGGGCGCAGCAATCCATGAAGTTTCCGCTCGCGCAACTTTTCAAAACCTATGACTCCGTGCGCTACCGGCAGGATCGCATCGCCGGCGACCAATACGTCTGGCCTTACGAGAGCTACGAACTGGCGCGCATTTACAGCGAGGGCGGCATCTGCGTGGATCAGGCCTATTTCGCGACCCAGGCAGGCAAG
>JANYJB010000052.1 GCA_025361935.1 Verrucomicrobiota bacterium | reverse complement strand
GGCGAGGCCGAGGCCGGTGGATTTCTCGCCGCCGGTGGGCTGGACGGAGAGTCGGCTGAAATCCTTGAAGAGCTTGTCGCGTTCGCCTTCGGGGATGCCCTTGCCCTGGTCGCGGACGCTGATGGAGTGCGCGCCGAGCGGTAGGGAGCGCAGTCCGACGATTACCGTGGAACCGGGAGGGGAGTATTTGACGGCGTTGCTCAGGAGGTTGTCCACGACCTGGCGCATTTTGTCGGCATCGATCGAGAGCACGGGTCTGGTCTCGCAGTGCTCAAAGAGGACGGTGGTTTTTTTGCGGGAGGCTTCGCGGGCGCTCATGACGACGGATTTTTCGATCACGTCGGCCAGGGACACGGGGGCGAGCGCGAGGCGAAGCTCGCCGGCTTCGATGGTGGCAACGTCGAGCAGGTCGTTGACGAGGGTGACCATGCCCTGGCTCGCCTGATAGATGAGGTCGAGGAGTTCCAGTTGGTCGGGGGTCATCGGTCCGACGGTGCCGTCACGCAAGAACTCGGCCAGTCCGCGGATGGAAGAAAGGGGGTTGCGCAGATCATGTGCCGCCATGCCGAGGAACTTGTTTTTGGCGGCGTTGGCGCGGCTGAGCTGCTCGACGAGCGTGCGCTGCTTTTCGGATAGAATGCGGATTTCGAGATGAGTGCGGATGCGCGCGACGACTTCCTTTTGGCGGAAGGGCTTCATGATGTAATCAACGCCCCCGGCGTTGAAACCCTCCACGACGGATTCCGCCTCCTGTTTCGCGGTGATGAAGATCACCGGGGCGGTCTGGGAGCCATGTTTCTTGCGCAGTTCACGGCATGCTTCGAACCCGCTCATTCCGGGGAGCAAGACATCCATCAGCACAAGATCTGGCTGGAAATTATCATAAAGGCTGAGCGCAGCTTCGGCTGAATCCGCTTCAACCAGCTCGTAGCCGTCGTCTTTCAGCATACCGCGCAAAATCCTCAGGTTCAGGCGGTCGTCGTCCACGAGGAGGATTTTTATCCCTTTAAGATCAACCAGATCAGGTTCTTCAGCTGTGGGGACCATATTTCGGCTAATTGAATGGCCGACCGCAGTCTTCCGCAAGCTCGGAGCTATGGGGGGCCTCTCAAACTGATGATGGCGGTTTATTGCCCGCACAATACATATCATGGCATGCGTATATGTTGATATAGGACTTGCGCGGCGGCGGCGGCGGTGCTTCGTTGGTCGCCTACTCTTATGGCCAATACATTTGTTTTCTCCTCCGAGTCCGTGGGCGAGGGGCATCCTGACAAGGTTGCCGACCTCATTTCCGACAGCATCCTCGATGCCTGTCTCGCGATCGACAAAACTTCACGCGTCGCCTGCGAGACGTTCGTGAAGTCCAACGTCGTCGTCGTCGGCGGCGAGATCACCATTCCGAAGCTTCAGGATAAAAAGACCGGCAAGACCAAGCCCATCGGCGAGGCCATCAACATCGACAAGGTCATCCGCGACGCCATCCGCCATATCGGCTACGTCAACGACGACGACGTGTTTCACGCCGACACCGTTTTCATCAACAACTACCTCACCGCCCAGTCCGCCGACATCGCGCAGGGCGTGGACGCCAAGAAAGCAGCCGGCAAGAAGACCGCCGAGCAGGGTGCCGGTGACCAGGGTCTGATGTTCGGCTTCGCCGCCGACGAGACCGCCGAGTTGATGCCCGCGCCTATCATTTTCGCGCACCGTCTCGGTCGAGAGCTCACGAAGATCCGCAAGAGCGGCAAGGTGAAGTGGCTCCGTCCCGACGCGAAGTCTCAGGTCTCCGTCCGCTACGTGGACGGCGTCGCCACCGAGATCGTCAACGTCGTCATCTCCACGCAGCACACCGCCGACGTCGCCCACGCCACCATCGAAAAATTCCTCATCGAGAACGTCATCAAGAAAGTTCTCCCCGCCAAACTCCTCACGAAGAACACCGAGTTTCTCATCAACCCCACCGGCAAGTTCGTCATCGGCGGCCCTCAGGGCGACTCCGGTCTCACCGGCCGCAAGATCATCGTCGATTCCTACGGCGGCTGGGGCCGTCACGGCGGCGGTGCCTTCTCGGGCAAAGACCCGTCCAAGGTTGACCGCTCGGCCGCCTACATGGGCCGCTGGGTCGCCAAGAACATCGTCGCCGCCAAACTCGCCAAGCAGGTTGAGGTGCAGTTTGCCTACGCGATAGGCCATCCGAATCCCGTGAGCGTTTACGTCAATACCTTCGGCACCGGCACGATCTCCGACGAGAAAATCACCGCCGCCATCCAGAAGGTTTTCAGCTTCAAGCCCGCCGACATCGTCAAGCAGCTCGACCTCCTTCGACCGATCTACCGCCAGACGACCAACTACGGCCATTTCGGCAAGTCCGGCCTCCCTTGGGAGCAGACCAACAAGGTTGCCGCTCTTCTCGCCGCCGTTAAATAAGTTTTCGAAATCCTAAATCTAAACATGTCATCCGTTTCCCTTCTTAAAAACGTTCCCAAAGGCCAGGACTTCATCGTCCGCGACATCAAGCTGGCCGACTGGGGCCGCAAGGAACTCAACGTCGCCGAGCACGAGATGCCCGGCCTCGTTTCCCTCCGCAAAAAATACGGCGCCAAGAAGCCCCTCAAAGGCGTGCGCATCACCGGCTCGTTGCACATGACGATCCAGACCGCCGTTCTCATCGAGACGCTCGTCTCGCTTGGCGCCGACGTGCGCTGGGCTTCGTGCAACATCTTCTCGACCCAAGATCATGCCGCCGCCGCCATCGCGAAGACCGGCGTGCCCGTTTTTGCCTGGAAGGGCGAGACGCTCGAAGAATACTGGGACCTCACCTGGAAGGCCGTCAGCTTTCCCGGTGGCAAAGGCCCGCAACTCGTCGTTGACGACGGTGGCGACGTCACGCTCCTCCTCCACAAAGGCTACGAGATGGAGCAGGGCAGCGACTGGCACACCACCGCCTCCGGCTCCCACGAAGAGCAGGTCATCAAAGACCTCCTCAAGAAGATCGGCAAAACCCAGAAGGGCATCTTCACCGACATGGTGAAAGAGTGGCGCGGCGTCTCCGAGGAGACCACCACCGGCGTCCACCGCCTCTACCAGCTCCACGAGAAGGGCAAGCTGCTCGTCCCCGCGATCAACGTGAACGACTCCGTCACCAAGTCGAAGTTCGACAACCTCTACGGCTGCCGCGAGTCCCTCGCCGACGGGCTCAAGCGCGCCACCGACGTCATGATCGCCGGCAAGGTCGCCTGCGTGTGCGGCTACGGCGACGTGGGCAAAGGCTCCGCGTTTTCGCTCAAGGGCTTTGGCGCCCGCGTCATCGTCACTGAGGTTGACCCCATCAACGCCCTCCAGGCCGCCATGGAAGGCTTCGAGGTCAACACCGTCGAAAGCACCCTCGGCATCGCCGACATCTACGTCACCACCACCGGTAACAAGGACGTCATCACGCTCGAGCACATGCAGAAGATGAAGGACCAGGCCATCGTCTGTAACATCGGCCACTTCGACAACGAGATCCAGGTTGACCTCCTCTACCAGGCCAAGGGCGTGAAGCGCGTCACCATCAAGCCGCAGTATGACCAGTTCACCTTCCCCAAGGGCAACACCATCTACCTGCTCGCCGAAGGCCGCCTCGTGAACCTCGGCTGCGCCACCGGCCACCCGTCGTTCGTCATGTCCAACAGCTTCACCAACCAGACGCTCGCCCAGCTCGACCTGTGGGCCAACAAGGACACCTACGCCGTCGGCGTCTATCGCTTGCCCAAGCACCTCGACGAAGAAGTCGCCCGCCTCCACCTGGAGAAGATCGGCGCCAAGCTCACCACGCTGTCGAAGAGCCAGGCCGAATACCTCGGTGTCTCCGTCGGCGGCCCCTACAAGCCCGAGCACTACCGCTATTAAAGCGCAGCGCGTCTCAAACGCGTTCGCTGGCTTATGCAAAGCCGCCGGTTCACTCCGGCGGCTTTTTTGTGGGCGGAGTCGGCTATGCGCGCCGTTGGTTTTTAGGGCTTGGTTTCCAATGGCACGGGCCTTAGCCGTGTTCTCTTAAAACCATGGCAACAGCACTTATTTTCTCCGGACAAGGCGCCCAAAAAGTCGGCATGGGCAAGTCGCTCTACGAAAACTCCGCCATCGCGCGCGCCCTCTACGACGAGGCCAACCGCGTGCTCGGCTGGGATCTCGCCAAAATCTGCTTCGAAGGTCCCGAGGCTGAGCTTACCCAGACGAAAGTCTGCCAACCTGCGCTTTTTGTCCACGGTCTCGCGGTGCATGCCATCCTCAAGGAACAGGGCAAGTTTGGCGACGTGAAGTTTGCCTTCGGCCTGAGCCTGGGCGAAGTGACTGCACTGACCGCCGCCGGTGTGTTTAATTTCGCCACCGGCCTCAAGGTCGTCGCCGAGCGCGGCCGCCTCATGCAGCTCGCCTGCGAGCAATCCACCGGCAGCATGGCCGCCATCCTCGGTGAGGAGCGCAAAACCATTTACGACCTTTGCGCCGCGTTCGATATCGAGGCAGCCAACTTCAACGCCCCCGGCCAGATCATCGTCTCCGGCGAAAAATCCAAGGTCGAGGCCGCCGTCGCCGCCGCCAAGGATCGCGGCATCAAAAAAATCATCCCGCTCAACGTCGCCGGCGCTTATCATAGCCGCCTGATGGAACCCGCCCGCGCGGCCTTTGCCGCCTACCTGCAGGGCGTCACGTTTAACGCCCCGCAGCTCACGGTGTTTACCAACACGACCGGCCAAGCCGTATCCTCTCCAGACGCTATCCGCGAGGCGTTGGTGAAACAGGTTGTTTCGTCGGTGCTCTGGGAAGATTGTATGCGCTCGGCCGTCGCAGCCGGCGCGACCAGCTTCCTCGAACTCGGGCCGGGCGGAGTGCTCGCGGGTCTCGCCAAGCGCACCGACAAGGCCTGGGGCGTCAAAAGCTTCGCTGAATTTGCCGATTTGACGGCTTGAATGCTGGGTCGGGCGGCTACACGCTGACCCTTCACCTTTCTTAACCGCATTCCCAGTCCCGCCAGCGGGACTCCCTCAGCCTGACCGCATGGACGTCTCCCTCACTCGTAATTTCTGCATCATCGCCCACGTCGACCACGGCAAGACGACGCTTTCCGACCGCCTGCTGGAATACACCAACACGGTCACGCAGCGCGTGCTCACCGAGCAGCACCTCGACTCGATGGATCTGGAGAAGGAGCGCGGCATCACCATCAAAAGCCACCCGGTAACGATGGCGTATCCGGCCAAGGATGGTCTGCTCTACAAGATC
>JANYJB010000050.1 GCA_025361935.1 Verrucomicrobiota bacterium | reverse complement strand
GCCGGGGCGAATCCTTTTGCTCAAGGAATTTCGCCGCCGACGGCTGGAAGGCGCGAGAGGTGGAGCGCGTTGACCTCAACGCGCTTGTTTGAGACGGGGGCTTCGTCTCAACGCGTTCCACCTTTGGCAGAGCTTCGTTTTAATCGCTCAGTGTTTCACGTGGACGACCGCGCTCTTGGGCTGGCCGATCTGCGCGAGCAACGTGCCGAACCACGGCACGGTCGTGTCAAAGGGCTTGCCGCCCTTGATGCGGGGGAACTCGATGGCGCGGAGGACGCCGCCCTGGTCTTCGTCGTGGCCGATGACGCCGCTCTCGCGGCGGAGGGCGCACTCCACGGCGAGGTCGGTGCAGCTCTTGATGAGGCGGAGGTCATCGGTGTTGGCGGCGGCGGCCCGGGCGAAGTAGCCGGATTTTTGGACGAGGACTTTTTCGGCCCCGAGCATCTTGGCGAACTGTTCGCCGAACCATTTGCCGGGGTTGATGGCGTCGAGCTTCACGTGGCCGAAGGCGTCGCGGGGGACTTCTTGGCCCTTGGCCTGCATCTCGGCGATGATGCTTTCAACGCCGGCACCTTCGCTGATGAAAATGTTTACGTTGTCCACCGTGTCCATGACGGCCTTCAGGCGGGCAGCTTCGGCGGCGAGATCGACGGCGAGCTCGGGAATAAACACCGCGTGAACGTCGAGGTTGGCGCGGGAGAGGCCGAGACCGGGGACGAAGGCTTCGGAGTCGAGGAGTTTGCGGTAGGCGTCGGCGGTGGCGGCGGTGAGCCAGCCGCAGTTGCGGCCCATGACCTCGTGGATGATGAGCATGCGCGGGTTGGCGTTGTGCTCGGCGACGACGTTGCGGAAATAGCGTGCGCCCTGCTCGGCGGCAGTCCAGGCGCCGAGGGATTGGCGGATGGGGAAGACGTCGTTGTCGATGGTCTTGGGCAGGCCGATGACGGTGAGGCCGTAGTTGTTGCGCGCGAGGAAGGCGGCGAGGTCGGCGGCGGCGGTGTTGGTGTCGTCACCGCCGATGGTGTGGAGGATGTCCACGCCGTCTTTGATGAGCTGGTCGGCGGCGACTTTCTGCGGGTTCTGGCCTTCCTTCACGAGGCCGCGCTTCACGCAGTCTTTGACGTTGGTGAGTTTGACGCGGGAGTTGCCGATGGGGGAACCGCCGTGTTTGTGGAGGATGGAGGCGGCGGCGCGTTCGGCGGGGCCGATCTTGTAGGAGTCGCCGAGGAGGAGGCCTTTGTAGCCGCCGTGGTAGGCGATGAGTTCGATGTCGGGAGCGATCTCGGTGTAGCGCTCGATCAATCCGCCGACGGCAGAGCTGAGGCAGGGGGCGAGGCCACCGGCGGTGAGGAGGGCGACTTTTTTGGGACGGGTGGGATGGCTCATGGGTGTTTGTTGGAAGGTATGTGTTTGTTAGGAAAACTTAAGGCGCAGATGTGGCAGGGTCTTTATCCGACGTGCGTTTTAATTTGAAAAACGCCTGAAGCATCGCGCGGCACTCGTCCTCCAGCACGCCGCCGGCGGTGAGCTCGAGGTGGTGGTTGACGCGGGGCAGGGCGTTGAGATCGGTCGCGCCGCCGAGGCAGCCCATCTTGGGGTCGGGCACGGCGTAGCACACGCGCTTGAGGCGGGACATGAGCGTAGCGCCGGAGCACATCGGGCAGGGTTCTTTGGTGACGTAGAGCGTGCAGCCTTCGAGGCGCCAGTCGCCAAGATGCGCGGCGGCCTGGGTGATGGCCAGAACCTCGGCGTGCGCGGTCGGGTCGTTGGACGACTCGACGGTGTTGTGGGCGGAGGCGATGACCTCGCCGTCACGCGCGATCACGCAGCCGATGGGCACCTCGTCCTGACGCCACGCTTCGATGGCTTGGTTGTAGGCAAGGCTCATGAAGAACGCGTCGTCGCGGACGAGTTGCGACGGGAAGCGTTTTTCAAACGGGCAGTCTTGGGCGGTGGGCAGCATGAAGGAGGCGCGAAGGGAGGGTGAGCCGAGGCCGGCGTCCCGAGGAAAGCCTTGACTTACGAGGGGCGGGGATGCCTTACAAGTAGCTTTTATACACCGACCTGAACGCATGATCTCCACCCTCTCCGGCTCCGCTGCCCCCCACCATGTCTGAAGCAACCGACGGCAAATCGATCGAGGTTGAGGGCAAAGTCGTCGCCGTGCTCCCCGGCACGATGTTCAAGGTGCAGCTTTCCAACGGCCACGTCGTGCTCGCGCACATCTCGGGCAAGCTCCGCAAGAACTTCATCAAGATCGCGGCCGGCGACGGCGTGAAGATGGAGATGAGCCCCTACGATCTCGAAAAGGCACGTATCACCTACCGCATGAAGGACGTCAACGCGCCCGCGTTCACCGCGCGCCGCCGCCGCTACTGATTCTTTCGCAATTCGCGCCCGCAGTGCGCACTCTGATTTAAATGGACGCCGTCGCGCTGACGGCGTCTTTTTTGTGTCCGGTGGCCGACACTCCCTCACATCCCGAAGCTCCCGACGCCGGCCTGCCCGCCGCTCTCGACGACGCGATCCGTGATTTTGGCAACGCGCTCACGCTCGAACGCGGGCGCTCCGACCGCACGCTCGAGGCCTACGAAAGCGACCTGCGCCAGTGCGCCGCGCATCTCGTCCGGCGCGGCGTGAAAGATTGGAAAACCGCGCAGCCTGCGCAGGTGATGGAGTGGCTTTATTCCGTGAGTGGCAAAGACGCGAAGGACGCGGCCACGGTCGCCACGCTGGCGCGAAAACTCTCGGCGCTGCGGATGTTTGCCCGCCACCTCGTGCGCGAGCGGGTGAGGCCGGATGACTTCACCGAGCAGTTGCAAGGCCCCAAGCTCGTGCGCCATGTGCCCGGCACGCTTTCCACGAAGGAGGTGGATGCGCTGCTGGCGGCGCCGTCCGGCGGCGACCCGCACGCGCTGCGTGACCGGGCGATCCTGGAGCTGTTTTATTCGAGCGGGCTGCGCGTGTCGGAACTGGCGGGGCTGATGCTCCAGCAGGTTGATCTGGAAAGCGGGTTTCTGCGCGTGTTCGGCAAAGGCGCGAAGGAACGCGTGGTGCCCGTCGGAGGGAAGGCGGCCGATGCGCTCACCGTTTATCTCGCGTCCGCCCGGCCGCATTTCGTGAAGCCGAAGACCGGCAGCCAGCTTTTCCTGAGCGAGCGCGGCACGGCGTTGTCGCGTCAGATGCTTTGGGTGCTCGTTAAAAAATACGCCAAGCGCGCCGGCATCACCAAAACCGTGAAGCCCCACCTGCTGCGCCATTCCTTTGCCACGCATCTGTTGGGCGGCGGGGCGGATCTGCGCGCGATTCAGGAAATGCTCGGTCACGCCAACATCGCCACGACGCAGATTTACACGGCGGTGGAAGAGAAGCGCCTGCTCGACCAGCACGCCCGTTTTCATCCGCGCAACCAAGAGCCGCACCCGCGCGGGTAAAAACCCTTGACCGAAGGTGGATTCGCGGCGTCATCGTTTTGTTTGAGCCGTCGTGAACAACAACACCGCCGTCACCTCTCGAACCATCCCGCCGGTTCCCTCCGTGACGCGTGCCGGTCGCAAGCATCGCGGATGACGGACGCCGCCTGCGAGACGCCGTTTTTTGTGCCAACGTTTTCCATGTCCGCCTCTTTCCTTCGTAAGTCTTTTCCGGCCGCCGGCCGCCTTTCCTGCTCATGAGCGACAAGATCACCCACGAATGCGGCATCGCAATGGTCCGGCTGCTGAAGCCGCTTTCCTATTATCAGGAGAAATACGGCACGCCGCTCTGGGGGTTCACCAAGCTTTTCCTGCTGATGGAAAAGCAGCACAACCGCGGTCAGGACGGCGCGGGCGTGGCTTGCGTCAAACTCGATACGGCCGCCGGGCAGCCGTTCATGTTCCGCGAGCGGAACGTGAAATCGAACCCGCTCGACAAGATTTTCAAGACGCTCCTCGGTCAGTATAACGACAAGGTCGCGCTCGGGACGATCCACCCCGAGTTCCCCGAGACGGTAAAGCGGCACTTCGATTTTGGCGGCGAACTCCTCCTCGGCCATCTGCGCTACGGCACGAGTGGCGGCTACAATCTCAGCTCGTGTCATCCCTTTTTCCGGCGCTCGCCGTGGCCCACG
>JANYJB010000062.1 GCA_025361935.1 Verrucomicrobiota bacterium | reverse complement strand
GCAGCGCCTCAAACCAGTTAGAGCGCAAAAAATCAACGGTGCCGGCAAGTCCAAGGGCGGCCGCGTTTTCCTTCGCCAGCTCAAGCGCCTCGCCGCTCGCGTCAATCGCGAGCACATTGGTGCCCTCATATTTTTTAGCCAGAGCCAGGGCAATCGCACCGCTGCCAGTGCCCATATCCAGAATGGCAGAAGGCGGAGTCTCCAAAAACGCTCCCAACAATTCGATGAGCAGTTCCGTCTCCGGTCTGGGAATCAATGCACGGCGATCCACTTTCAAGCGCAGCCCCGACCACTCCGTCTCGCCAAAGATGTATTGCAGAGGCTCCCGCTGCCCCCGGCGTTTCACCAGTGGACGGATGCTTTCAAGCTCCGCCTCGGAAAGCACCCGCTCAAATTGCAGGTAGAGCTGCATGCGCTTGAGCCCGAGCGCATGGCCAATGAGCAGTTCGGCGTTCAGCCGCGGCGACTCCACGTTTTTTTTCGCAAAGAAATCCGCCGTTTTCTGAATCACTTCCAAAAGGGATAACATGGTTTTATGCGGGGTTGCCTCAGTCATCGTCGGAAATCGCTGCTCGCCGGGGGACATAAGGCTGCCCGGTCAACGCGGCGAATTTCTCCTCAAAATCGGCGCGTTGCAGTGCCTCGATGATTCCGGAGATAGCGCCCTCCATGACTTGGGGAAGGTTGTAGAGCGTGAGGCCGATGCGGTGATCCGTGAGCCGGTTTTGCGGGAAATTGTAGGTGCGGATGCGTTCGCTGCGCCCGCCCGTCCCGATCTGGCTACGCCGCTCGTCCGCATATTTGGCGCGCTCGGTCTCCTCCTTGAGTTGGAGGAGCCGGGAGCGCAGCACGGCCAGCGCACTGGCCTTGTTTTTCTGCTGCGAGCGTCCGTCCGCGCAATAGACCATCATGCCAGTGGGTTTGTGGATGATTCTTACCGCAGAATCGGTGGTATTGACCCCTTGGCCACCAGGCCCGCTGGCCCTCATCACGCTAATCTCAAGCTCCTGTGGGTCGATATGGATATCCACCTCTTCCGCTTCGGGTAACACCGCGACCGTGACGGTTGACGTATGAATACGTCCGTTGGCCTCCGTGAGCGGCACACGCTGGACACGATGCACGCCGCTTTCAAATTTCATCTGACGATAAACATCCTGACCAGTAATCAGAAAACTGACTTCACGAAAACCGCCCCGCTCACTCAGGCTGCTTCCCATTGGCTCGATTTTCCAGCCGCAGTTTTCCGCATATCGTTGATACATGCGCGTGAGTTCAGCGGCAAAAAGCGCGGCCTCCTCCCCGCCGGTGCCTGCACGGATTTCCACCACGGTATTTCGAGAATCGCTTGGCTCAGGCGGAATCATCGCGCCTAGAACCTTTGCATACATTCCGGTGCTACGCGCATCAAGATCGGGCAGTTCGGCAACGGCCAACTCCCTCATTTCTGAGTCACTAGTCGGATCTTTTATCAATGCTTGGGTCTCGCTCAGTTCCAAGACCAGTTTCTGATAGAAATGACAATCGGCGACCAGTTGAACCAACTTTTGCTGCTCACGCGATACTTCGGCGGCCTTGCGGGCATTTGCATAGAAACCGGGATCCGCCATCTGCGCGTCGAGTTCGTCGAGCCGACGCTGGAACGGAATGATATCAGGCAAAGAATCCATGAAAACTTAGAGTAAAAACGAAGGGCCGACTTGATTTGCGCATTGCGAAAGTTCGCATGAGCGGCTTAGGTCGAACCGTTCAACCGTATGCACGGCAATTATGCCTAGCGGTGTTGATTTGCAATGGCCACGACTCTTTTCACTCAGAACATCATCGCGTGCATTTGGGATTTCGACAAGACCTTAATACCTGAATACATGCAAAGCCCGTTGTTTCGCCGCTATGGCGTCAACGAGGCTAATTTCTGGGCCGAAACCAATAGCTTGATGTCCCATTACCAGAAGCGCGGTTATCACATTTCGGGGGAAATTGCCTACCTAAACCATATTCTCACCTATGTGCTTTCGGGGCAAATGGCCCGGCTCAATAATCGCGTCCTTCATGAATGCGGTGCCGATATCACGTTTTATCCGGGCATCCCCGAATTCTTTAACCGCAGCCGCGCTTTCGTAAGGGAAAAACCAGAGCATGCCAAACACGAGATTTTACTAGAGCATTACATCGTGAGCACTGGCTTGGCCGAGATGATCAGAGGCAGCGAAGCGGCCTCGGGCGTGGATGGCATATGGGGATGCGAATTTGTGGAAAACCCGCTTCAACCTGGATTTCTTAAGCAGAAGGAAATGGACATCATGGCTGATGCGGAAATCGCCCAGATAGGCATGGTAATCGACAACACAACCAAGACCAAAGCCATATTCGAAATCAACAAAGGCACGAATAAAAACCCGGCCATCGACGTTAACTCGAACATAAAGCCAGAAGATCGACGCATCCCACTCCAAAATATGATCTATATTGCGGACGGCCCGAGCGATATTCCCAGTTTTTCCGTGGTGAAAAACGGTGGAGGCAAAGCCTACGCCGTTTACAATCCTGAATCGACCGCCGAATTCGAACAAAATGACCGCTTACGTCAGGTTGGCCGTATTGATCATTATGGGCCGGCAGACTATTCAGAAAAGAGCCAAACGACAAAATGGCTACGCCTACAAATTCATAAAATGTGCGATCGTATCGTAACTGATCGTGAAACCGCCGTCGCCCAGCGAGTATCTCGCCCCCCGAAGCATCTTTCAACAACTCTCGAGGAAGAAGCCGCGAAGCAGATAGCTAAGACTACCCATCGACAAACGTCGTTCCTAGATGAAACCAAATAAAAAACCGGCACCCTAAGGTGCCGGTTTAGATAGGTGAGAAATTACCAAATGCTTAATTCATCGGACTCACTTCAACGCCGTTAATGAGGGTCGGATCTACTCCGGTGGTGCCGCCACCGCCCTCGTTGCCGCCACCGCCGCCTTCGTTGCCGCCACCGACCTTGCCGCCAGTAATTTCAGAAGTTTCTTGTTTGGTAGGGGTATATGGAGTGGATATCTCTCCTGTTTTGGAAATAGTTATCGCTTGACCAGGTTGCACAGTAACGCTCTTTCCAGTTGTCGGATTGTAGAACGTAACCGCGCTATCGGTAACATAAACTTTAACAGCGCCTGTTTCGGCGACCGAAACAGTGAAAACCGTGCCACGGGCGGCCGCAACACCTTTGGGTGTGCGAATACCGTAATCGTTGATTTTATGGTTTGCAGGGTCGATGGTTGAAAGAATCTTTCCCACTTTGAGATTCAGAAGTGCCGTCTGTTTCGTGACAGCCCCGCCTGAAGTAGTGACCGAAAGTTTCTCGAGGCTTACGCTGCTGTTAGCTTTGATCGTAGCCACGGCACCGTTGAAGGCTTGAATATCAACTTCGGAATCAGAATTGGTGACAATGGTGGCACCTTGGGGAAGTTTATCTCCGACCTTAAGCGCAGACTGGCTTTGGCCTGCAAATGCAACTGTAGGTGAGCCTTTGATTTTGAGAACTATGGCTTGGGCCGTTGCTTCAGCGCCGTTAGCGCAAAGCGAACCGAACGATAAAATCACAGCAATGACTAGAGAATAGAACGATTTTTTCATGTGGAAATTTTGACTGCGGCAAGTGAGTTGTATCTTACGAAGGATAGACCTAAGCGGATATTTGGCATGAGCAAGCCCAAGGTTGCTAAATTTTCATTTCGCCGACCCGTTGCGCATTGAGCTTAATTCGAGTTTAAGGGTCACAACCTCTAAATGCAATTCTTGTGCCAATAGCTTGCGGTTTTTTATGGGCGTCACTGCTCGGCCCCAATTCACCGCCGCACATATGCAAGGCAACGTGGCAAAATTTAACAGGTGAGGCATCAAAGTCATATCACCCCACCAACAAACCTCTCGGCCGGCCGACCGCCCAAAGGGCACGGTGTAGCCTAGGGCAGCCGGCACGATTTTCCATTCCTGCACAATAGCCGGCTCAAGCAGCGACGATCTAAAAGGCAGCACAGTGCCGCCATCAGTCGTCGTTCCCTCCAGAAAAAGAACAACTGTGAGATCGGCATTTATCACGGGGCCGATCTCTTCTGCTATGCGCCTCACATCGCCTCGATTATTCCGATCGATGAATCGCGTTCCCGCCTTTTCGGCAAACCAGCCGAATAACGGCCAGTCCCGCACCTCTTTTTTGGAAACGAAAACAACCGGTGTCGCCGCCGCCAGAACCACAATATCAATGTAACTAAGATGGTTCGAAACTATGACCGCACCGCGGGCGGGTTCACCCCGCGAATCCAAGGATATCGCCAACACCCTCAAAATCCGCTGGCAGACGCGCTGAAGCCATAATGCCTTAGCAACCGCATCTCGTCGGTTGCGCGAATTCAAGGCATACGCCGTCATTGACGCCAAAAGCACCAGCAAGAGCGCCAAAAGACGAAACGCCCCGCGGACAAAGCCCCATAGTCTGTTCATGTGAAAATAGCTTATGACTCAGCCCATAAACTTGCGAAGGACTCGCTCCGGCATCGCCTGTAAATCCATCCACGTCAGAAAATCAATGGTTCCAAATTCCCGGTCGATCGCTGGTTCGCCGCAGATTTTCGCACCGGCTGCGAGATAAGCGGACATCAAACGCGGCACAGGAACCGCTTCAACTTTCGCACCGTTTGATTGGCAACGCCACCCTTCAACAGGCACTGTGCGCCATTCCTGCGGAGCGAGGGCGCATTCCGCAAGTTTTGCGTAGGCAGCCAACCCTTCCGACTGATCCTGCGAGGTCAGCGAACTGCAACCTATCAGGTAGCGCGCCCTTTGCGATTGTGCATATCGGGCGATTCCTTTCCAAAGCATCCCTAGCACGCTTTGATTACGGTGGGCGACCGCCACGCATGCCCGCCCCAATTCCACGATTTCACTGCGCGCGGCCTCAAAAGGCTTAAAATCAAACTCGCGGGCACTGTAATAACCAAGGTGCGCAGCCGCATTGTTTCCGGTCTGCATGCGATAAGTGCCAACCACTGCGCCCGACGAGTTCTCTATGACAAGCAAGTGCTGGCAAACCGCATCAAACACATCCGCATCCAGCCCTGCCTCCGCCGAAGTCGCCAAGCCTTCCCCCATCTCGAGGTTGAACACCTCAAAACGCAGGCGTTGCGCCGCTTTCACCTGCGACGGCTCACGAGCCATATACAAGACATAACGATCAGTTGCAGCCAAGGGTTCAGCAGCAGGATGCATGGGATTACGATTGATTCTTAACCAAGGAGTAAATCTCTCGCACCGCAAGCGCACGCGCGCCCTTGGCAAGGTTAACCTCACCGATTTCAAACGCCAACCGCCACTGCCGGAACAACATTTGCCAGCCAAACCATACCGAATGACTTGGATCGTAGATGCTCGTCGCCTCCGAGGTAAGTCCATTCAACTCGATGACCTTGAACTCCCCCCGGCGAAAGCCCTGCTCGGAAACCGCACGCACATCGTAACGTCCAAAATAAAAACCCTCAAATGTGCGGCTCATCCGCTCCACTGCGGCGTGCATTTCAAGAGTAAGCAAATGCGTCCCATCTAAAAACAACGCACCGCGGGAATGCGTGCCCAATTCTGTAAGCATCACGCGTTCGCCGACTCGAGGAATATCATTCAGCCGCGACCCGAGCTTTTGCAGAAAAAAAATGGCCATGCACACTGCGCGATCATCTGCCAAAATCAGTGCCTCCAAGGTGCGCCGGCCATCGCCCGTCACTCCCACCATACGCTTGTCGGTGATAGCCAGAATCTCGCCGTGCGCCGCATCGGGATGCCGATAATAGAAAACGCCATACTCCACGCCAGGAACATAAGCCTGCGCGATCAACGCCCTCGGTTCCACGGCCAAAACTCCGGTCATTTTTTCTAGATTTTCGGCGATAACCACACCCGCTCCTCGTTCGCCCACGTCCGGTTTGAGCACGACCGGGTAACCATGCTTGGCGACAAACTCTTCGGCTGCAGCCAAACGCTCTGTCTTTCCCGCTGGCTTAATGAGTTTCCAAGCTGCGACCACATCGCCTGCTCCCGACAAACCCTCAAGAATCTCACTTTTCGACTCCCCCACCAAACCTCCTCCCGCCCCTATTCCCGGATTCGCCGCCGTAAACACGGTGAAACTCCGATGTTTGATTCCGAGCCATATCCCATAAGCAACCACCGGTGGATAAACCGCCCACATCGGCCAGAATTCCCAGCGTGAAAATCTCCTCCACCGCGACAACAACAACCTGCGCCCGCGCCAAGTCGTAAGACCAAGAGCCAGCTTGATCGCGCACCACGCCACCACCCCCGACGCCAGCAACACACCGCTCGTTTCGCTCCACTTCGCCAGCCAGCCAAGCGCGGCCCGTCCCGCCACCATCGCCACTCCCACCAGCAGCGGCGTCCACAAAGCACAAGCCAGCGCAAACCACGGCAGAAATTGCACCAGTGGCACCCGCAGGATTCCCGCCGCGACATACGTCGGCAATCTTGTGCCAGGTATAAAACGACTCGCCAGAATTACCCAAGCTCCACGCTTGGCAAACCACTCCGACGCCCGCTCCACCGCATTCGCTGGGATCCAGGTTCTCAACGGCCAGGCGGCTAGCGCTCTGCGCCCACCCCACCGGCCTGCCGCCACAAGCAACAGGTCGCCTGTGAAAATCCCCGCAAAACACGCCAAGACCACCGGAACAAATGTCAGCTCGCCACTCGCAACCATCAACCCGCCGCCAATGCAGGCGGCATCCTCGCTCACCAACGTCCCCACCGCCAGCACCCAGAGCATCGCACTCACGCCCTCACCCGCCCACACTGCCAGCGACGTCACCATCAAAAGACCGATCACCATAACCCAAAAAACCTTTTTCATAACCGGTCGAAATGAACTCTGGCTTCCTGTGAACCGACCAACTCACCCTTCTCGTCCACCGGCTGATAATGCATTTCAACCTGCATACCCCTGACACTCACCCGGCTCACGCTGCGCGTGCGGGCGTCCGTGCGCCGCATCAAAACCGATGTCGCTCCATTCAGCGCATCGTGCGTCATGTGAAAAGCCTCCAGCTCTTCGCGGGTCGCCTGCTCCCGTCCATCCAGCAAATCCTCGAATCTCAGGCGCCGCGCCGCACACACCGCCTCCGTTTGAAACGATGACGAAGTCTCGAATGCGAGCATCCCGTCCGGCTCCTCCATGAGTGTCTCCCCTGCCCAGTGCAGGCGCCGCGCAATCCCATCCCCGCCAATCACCACAAGCCTGAAAGCCCCCACATTCGCGAGGGGCATGGCCCCTACCAAATCCACCGCCGCCTGCGCGTTTGCCGCTGAAGCACACGCCAAAACCACCGCGCCACGGCTTACGACGCTGCCCGTCGGCGGACGCCACCCCGATGCGTAGTCATTGAGCAACGCCACCGTCACCCCGTGCGCATTGGCCAGCAACCACGTGCCGCCACGATCGGCGTCGCGGGGCGCGGCAAATTCAACACCGCCGCATGCTTCCAGTCGCGGCGGTTGCTCGGCACCGCGCGTGTTCAATTCATCACGATTAAAAAACAGCTCGTAGCCTCCCTCGTGGATGGCGCTCCAAGTCAGCGTGCACATGCGGCGGAATTTTGCATTTTCAGGTAACGTAACGTTGACGGCGCCATGCCAAACTCAGGAAGCGGCGCGTGCCCCGCCAGACGACAGACGACCGCGATTAAGGCGTAGTGGTGGACGGTATGGCTAAGCAAAAACTCGAGCTCACGCAGGGCGGTCGATTTCGACCAAGGCGCGGACTCGCCTTCTGGCGCAGTCTCCACCCGAACCCGCAGCGGACGATCGGCGTTCTCCACCGCAAATTCAACCAACCGTTGCTTGATCGCCGTCAACCGGCCGGCCGCGTAACCGGGGTCATTTTCCATCAAGGGATCGCGAGGCCGCGACTCATAGTCGACTTCACCCGTTTCGAGCCCCTGCAAAAAACTCAGATAGTGCTCGATCACATGCCGCATGTGTCCGCCCGCCGCACTGTTGAAACATACGGGGACGCGCTGCGTGTAGTGCCCGGCGGTAATTTCGCTGAGTAGATCAATCGCTTGATCGATGGCTTCCAGATTATCGCGAACGCTGGTGGTAATCATGTAGATTTCAATTTTTCAGTATCTTAGGCCAGTTCTCCTCGGCCTTGGCTATATTTCCCGGGATATCCTCGGCCCACTGCTGCTGCACTTTTATGCTGTAATTCAGATAAAGGCGTCCGTTTACGATCCTCCAGGCATCCGGATCGATACCCGCCGTGTAGCCCCGGCTGACCGCCCAGGCGCAATAGCCTCCATACTGCGGAGCGTATTTGGCCGGATCGGCCTTGAACAGGTCTCGATGCGCCACCGTGGCGAAGCGCCACTCCGCCCCATTCCACTCGAATGAAAATTCCGATTCGCCCTTCACCGGCTTGCCATCGGTGAAATACGACACCGGATCGCAGCCCTTGATCGCCACGCCGAGGAAGGTCGTGTTGACCGGCTTTTCAGCGCAGGCCACGAGTGCCGTCGCAAACAGAGCCAATGCGCATAAAAGATTTCTGAGAGTTTTCATGGTTCTTATACGTTAAAGTTTTGAGCCGATGACCGGCAGATCGCGGCGATAAAGCCACAGGATAAAGGCACTGCCCGCCCATACGACGAGGGCGAGGCAAAACAATGTGCCGCCGTCGTCCTTCACCACGATGCCGAGTTTCGTGAGGTGAAAGAAGATCGCCCCGCTCATCGTTCCCAGGGCAAGCAATGCGCCCACGGGCCTGAGCGGCGGCACGAAGAGTAGGATGCTCGCGACCAACTCGACGACTCCCGAACCGTAGCGACCCCAAGGCTCCTGACCGACCTTGGTGAAAATATAGACCGACTCCTCCGCCCCGGAGAACTTGAAGAACAACGTCTGCAGGAGAATGGCCGCGACGACTAGACGGGTGCACCAACTGGCGATGCGCAGCGTGCGCGGGAATGAATTGTAAGTGGACATGGTGAAGATGGGAGCGCGACGCCGCCGGATTATTCCCGAAAAATCAAAATACCTGCCGCAAACTGTCCGCCCCGCCATCCGTCACGAGCACGTAGGCATGGTTGCGATCATGCCACGAGACGGCGGCGACGCGGCTTTGCTCGCGAAACATCGGCGTGCCCGGCGCCGCCTTGCCCGGAAAATCGGCGCCTCGCGCCACATAGAGATGAAATTCACTGCCGTTGCGCTCAAAACAAACCTCAAGCACATCGTGGCCGGCGATGCGCAGCGACCGGCAGCCCTCGTCCTTTAACTGTTTAAAATCCAGCGGCAGGCCGCCGGCCAACCGCGTGGACGAACTGGCGAGAAGTTCATGCAACTGTCCGCGTCCGCCAAATACGACGGGGTGATGAGCGGGCGAACTCATCTCGGCCATGACACCCAACGCGAGTTGCTGATCGTCACCCGCCGGCGAGCGGAATGTCCATGATGCCGCGAGACCGAAGACCAGCGTCACGCTTGCGGCGAGCGCGAGCACGCGCGACTGGCGCCACCACGGTTGCGGGCGGCTCATGCGGGCACCTGCGAGGATGGCTGCACGCAATTCGGCGGGGGGTTGCACCATGCGGAGCTTCGCGGCTACGGCCGTATCAAAAGCCCTCTCGCGAGCCAGCCATTCGCCGAGCGCAGGATCATGCCTGGCTTGGGCAAAGGCTTCCTCAAAATGCGGGTCCGTAGAGTCCTGTCCGTCGGGACGGCAGGCTTGCAGGATGAATTTGGCCTCGGTGGTGTTCATGACGTTTTCCTCTGAGAAAGAGGGAATGGGATAATTTTTCGGCCGGCTTCTTTACGGGAAAGCACCTCCCTCAGCTGGGCCTTGCCCCTCGACAAGCGTGACATCACGGTGCCGATCGGCACCTCGAGCATATCGGCGATTTCCTGATACGGCATGTCCTCCAGATAAAATAGCGTGAGTGGCGCCCGAAAGGTCTCGTCAACTTCCTGCAAAGCCTCGACGACCAGTTGCGCGTCGAGCTGGACAGCCAGGTTTACATCGGCGGCCGGCGGATCTTCCTCGCCCGGGGGAAGGTCGGCCAGCGCCGTAGTGCGCGCCCCATGCCGTCGGCCCTTCAGAAACTCGCGATACAGTGTCGTAAACAGCCAGGTCTTCACTTTTGAGGCGTCGCGCAGGCCGTGTCCCTTTGTCGCCCATACATAGAAAGTCTGCTGCGTCAGATCGCAGGCGTCGGCCGTGTTGCGCGCCAAGCTCAACGCAAAACGATAAAGCGGCGTGTAATGCGCATCAACGAGCTGGGTGAATGAATCTGCTTCCATCTGGGTGTCAGAGCGGCGGCCGCCCGATTTATTCCGGATTATTTCCAGCCACGGACATATCGGGCGAACTTAATCACTCCCCGGCGGAATAATTCCCTTCATTGCGGCTCCAATCAGCATGGATTTCCATTTATTCTCTCCCAGACTAGTTTTTCTTTTCGTTTCCACGGTTTTGTCCGCCCAGACCTTCCAAAGCGGTCCCGCCGCCACCGCGCTGATTGAGCTCTACACAAGCGAAGGTTGCAGCAGTTGCCCGCCCGCCGAACAATGGCTGGGCACGCTCAAAAACGACGCCGGTCTCTGGATCCATTTTGTGCCCGTGGCGTTCCACATAAACTACTGGGATTATCTGGGCTGGCCCGACGCCTACGCCCGCCCCGCCTACGCCGCCCGTCAGCGCGCCTACGCCGCCGACTGGGGCGCGGGCAATGTTTACACGCCGGAATTCGTTCGCCAAGGCCGAGAATGGCGCCCGGGCGAAGCCACGCCGCCACCCGCTTATCCCGGTGTTCTCACCATTCAACGCGACCCCAACGGCGGCGGTATCCTCGGCTACAAACCCGTCGTTCAAACGGCCGAAAAAACCTATACCGCCTCGGTCGTTTGGCTCGGCGGCGATGTCCTCGTCAAGATTCGAGGCGGCGAAAACGCGGGGCGCACGCTCGCCCACGACTTCATCGCCCTGCACATCGTCAATGTTCGGCTCACACCAGACGCGGACGGCACATTCAGCGGCCAGTTCCCACGACCGCCTCCCGACCTTCCCTCTGCCGGGAAACACGCTTTAGCCGCATGGATTTCGACTTCAGGCGATACGGCACCCTTGCAGGCGGCCGGCGGCTGGATCGACTAGCTGAAGTTTTTGCTTCCGCCACGTCGGCCGCGTGCGCAGCGTGACGCGCTCGTCATGCTGCGCCTTTTGCTTCCTCCCAATCTCGCCGCCGCCGCCCCACGCGACGCCATCGCTCTCAAGGCCGAGATCGACCTCACCCTCACGCCACCACTAGAAATGCTTCCCGCGCTCGCCCTCCTGCAAACCTGGGCCGGCGGCGCCACGCCCCCTCTTTTTCTCCAGCTCAAACGCAGCCAGCTCCGCGAGCTGGTCGCTTCGCTCAAAGGCCAATCCGTCTTCGCGTTCCTCAACGCACCTCAATCGAGTTTGCTCTGGATCGGCCCCCGGCTGCGCGGCGTAAGTGAACATCTGGACGAAACTCCTTCTCCTATTGAACGCCCGTCCAATCGTCCGCCGACGCCCAAAATATCCGTCGCACGCTCCCAACCCTCGACGCCACTTTTGATCGACGGCAGCGAACACTTCCTCGCCATCAGCCTGCCTTCGCGCGAACACTCCGGCTACGCCGCAGCCCTCGAACTCGTAAAGACCCACAGCTTCGCCCTCGACGCCAGCACCCGCAAGTGGTGGCTACGCGACCGTCACAAAACCCTCAACTTTCTCGCCACCCACCTCTCGGCCCTGCGCGACGAGTTCCACGCCGACTTCACCGACAACTTCGAGAAAAACACCGCCAAACTCGCCGAGGCCGACATCCAGTGCGAGATCGCCGAAACCGGCGGCGAATTCACCCTCACCCTCGGCCTCCAAGCCGGCAAGGTGGCCGACGACCAGCTCCGCACCGCCCTCGCCACTAATCGCGGCTACGTCGAGGACAACGGTCGCGTCTACCTCCTCCCTCCGGAGAAAATCGCCCGCCTCACCACCGCCCAGCGCGCCCTCGCCGGCAGCGCCACCGCACCCTCCTCCGCCCGACGCACCTGGCGCATCGCCGCCGCCCGCGTCGCCGAGGTCCAGGAACTCATCGACGAACTCGCCCCGCACTACCAACCGCCCGCCGGCTGGCGTGTCCGCAGCGAAGCCCTGCGCAACCTCTCCAAACTTACCCCCGCGCCCATCGCCCCGTCCCTCAACGCCCTCCTGCGCCCCTACCAGCAAATCGGCGTCGCCTGGCTCTGGCATCTCCATCGCCACAGCCTCGGCGGCATACTCGCCGACGAGATGGGCCTCGGCAAAACCCTCCAAGCGATTTCTCTCCTCACCACCCTCGGCGAGAAAAGCCTTCCCTCCCTCGTCGTCTGCCCCGCGTCCCTCGTCGAAAACTGGCGCCGTGAAACCGCCCGGTTCGCCCCGCACCTCCGCGTCTTCGTCCATCACGGCTCCGCCCGTCTTTCCGCAGCTACCGACGCCGCCGGCCACGACATCATCATCACCTCCTACGGCACCCTCGCCCGCGACCGCGAACGCTTCGCCGACATCGAACTCTCCTGCCTCATCGCCGACGAGGCCCAGCATATCAAAAACCGCCGCACGCAAAACGCCCAGGCGCTCCGCACCTTGCAGGCCGGCAGCCGCTTCCTCCTCACCGGCACCCCGGTTGAAAATTCCCTCGACGATCTGCGCGCCCTCTTCGACCTGCTCATGCCCGGCTACGTCGAAAAAATCCCCACCGGCACCCGCGGCGAGGAACGCGCCTGGTTCGACGAACGTCTCCGCGCCAAAACCGCCCCCTACATCCTGCGCCGCACCAAAAAGGCCGTCGCCCCCGAGCTGCCGGAAAAAATCGAGCAGGTTCTCTACTGCGAACCTACCTCCGCGCAGGCCGCGCTTTACGCCGAGTGGCAGAAAAAATCCGAACAGGAACTCGACGCCCTCGCCGCCGACGGCGCCTCCGAAAACAAGCTCCGCTTTGCCACCCTCACCCAGCTCCTGCGTCTCCGCCAGATCTGCTGCGACCCGCGTCTCGTTGCGCCCGCTTCCTCCGCCGACCATTCCTCGAAGCTCGACACGTTCCGCGAGCTGCTCGCCGAAGCCGTGGACGACGGCCATCGTCTGCTCGTTTTTTCTCAGTTCACCTCGCTCCTAGGCTTGCTCCGCGCCGAGCTCGACGAACAGGGTCTCGCCTACTGCTACCTCGACGGCGGCACGCCGCAGAAACAACGCCAGGCCGAGGTTGACCGCTACAACAACTCCCCCGACATCCCCGTCTTCCTCATCTCGCTCAAGGCTGGCGGCACCGGCCTCAACCTCACCGGCGCGGACACCGTTGTCCATTTCGACCCGTGGTGGAATCCCGCCGTCGAGGCCCAGGCGACCGACCGCGCCCACCGCATCGGCCAAACGCGCGTCGTGACCAGCTACAAGCTCATCTGCACCGGCACCGTGGAGGAAAAAGTCCTCCACATGCAGGAGACGAAACGCGCCCTTCTGGCCGACGTCTTCGACGCCAGCGACGCCACCACCGCCAAACTCAGTCTCGCCGACCTCGCCTCGTTGCTGAAGAGCGGGTAAAAATCCCATTGACGCCACACGCCCCCGGCCTTTGCTCTTACCCCTCAGTCCTTTGGCAAAATAGCTCAGTTGGTAGAGCAGCGCACTGAAAATGCGCGTGTCCTCGGTTCGATTCCGAGTTTTGCCACCACTTTAAGTCAACTCAGTGAAGTCATAAAAAAGAGAAGCCTAAAAGCTTCTCTTTTTTATATCCGGTTGGTTCACATTGGCTCTCAAAAAGCCATTCGCGGGCGAATTGAGGCAAGAAATGGCGACGCCGTGTCGCCCGGCGCTAATGGAGGCTTCGGCACACCAAGGTTGCCAAGAGCGCTCGTTTCCGGCGAGGCAGTCTCGGCCTTGGTGCTGAGGGTCTCATGGGAATGCTGGACGGGCATAGCGGTCGACTTCGCACCATGCACAGGGTTGGCAAACGGTGATGCAGTGTCACGGGCCGTGAAATACGTCATGCTTAGCTCACGATGGGTGCACTCCATGACCGCTTGGCGCAGGTAACTGCAAAGCTCCATGTAGTTGCCTCGCCACAAACGCCCGCACAACCACTCCAACGTCAGGGCATTGATAGAGCGAACGCGATATTCCGGGTGAATCGCCGTGAGATCGAGCAACAACTTGCGGGCCAAGGGTTCGATATCCTCTCGTCGCTCACGCAGCGGCGGGATTTTCACCAGATTGGGAATCGCAAACAAAAACTCCTCCACAAATGGATTTTCAACCACACGCCCATTCTCATGGGCATCGGTAACCGTGAAAACAAAACGCAGCGGCTTGTTTCGATCGTAACGACGCTTTGAAAGCCTCAAAAAATCGACCAACTGGTCCTGCTGTAAAGCAGGGAGTTTATCCACGTCCTGAACCAAAAACGTGCAGGGCATTCCATCTTTGAGCCGATCCATCGAACACGCGGTGGACAACCCTTCGGTTGTTATTTCTTGCGGGCTCAAGACCATCAAAAACCCGTTCGGATCACCGCAGATCGACTGATACTCACGCGCCACCACTTCAAATTCGACGCCTGGCTCGCCGCTCAGGATGATTCCCAGCGGCTCCTGTCTCAGTTTCCAAAGATGGGCGATCATTATTCTCATCGGCGCACTGTGAGAAACCACGTGCTGCGGGCGGTAAGCTTCACCACCGTGACTGACCGTCGGTCGGTTGGGCGTGGCCACATCGGAAGCCTCTTTCTTGTTGGTAACAAGCAGCTTTTGAATGGCTGTTATGGCCTTCTTGGGGTTGATCGGCTGCATTAGCACATCATGCACCCCTAAACCAAAGAGGGGGATTATGCGCTCCACATCCTCCTTGCCCGCGATCAGAAGGATTCGCGTCTCCGGCGAAAGCTGGCGGATCGCCGTGATGACCGGGGTCATGTCTTGAGCGACATCAAGGGTAATCGCGCAAAGATCATAAAACCGCGATCCAACGATGCGTTTCAACTCATCGCAATCGTGACAGGCTGTAACCTGGGCATCTCCATCCGTCAGCAAAAGGGAGAAAAGACCACGTAAACGAGCATCGGGAATACATAGCAGGGCCTGTGAGGTCATGCGTTAATTTTGCGTGATACTGCCGTTGTCATGCGGCCTCGTTTCATGCTCTTCAATAGGCACGACCGCGGAACATGCGAAGCGGCTTTGCCGGTTCGGCAGTTGCCACGGCCGCCGGAGCTTCCGGCTTGAGAACTTCCTTTGTAACCACCGGCGCAACAAAGGGGGCGGCCGAAGCGGATGTCGGCTGGACTGCCGCCGATGCCGCCGGCGGCGCAGTCAGGCCCGCCGCCGCCGTGAGCTCCTCGAGCAAGGTGGGCGTGATATGCTTGAGAGCCATATTCGTCACCATGCGCGTGGACATGAAATTGGCCTTGTCGGCCGCAAGGACCAGCAACACCACCTGATCCGCGCGGCGGAACAGCACCCATTTCTCTTCAAATCGCAGCAGGTAATCGTCGCACGGAAGGAAATTTTCATCCATCGTATCATAGAGCGCGGTGATGCGGCGCAGTCCGTCCTCAAAAATGTCGGGGGACATGAAAGAGGGCATGCGGTTGATCAAAACCTTGCCCATCGTATTGAACAGACAAACACCGTCTACTCCGGGAATATCGAGAATATTATCGAAAACTTTATTGAGCATCATGATGTTTAGGAAAGATGAAGGATTTGACGGATCTGCCCGAGTATCTCGGGCACGCGGGCGCGTGAATTAAGAATCACGCCCAGGACATCGCCCCCGTTTAGGGGAATGCAAAGGACGATAAGCGATTTCCCTTGAATCTGCGCCTCATGAAACCGCTCCAAACCAAAAGATTCGCCGATGAGAACGGCGATCTGCTGAAAATACACGATGACGTTGGCGAGCACATCGACTTCATTGCCTTCCTGCTCGATGACCACGCCGGACTCGGAACAACGGACATACCCAATGACATTGGGCGTCTGCATGATTTGCTGAATGGCCAGATTGTTTTCCATGGGAATCATAGTTTGCTGATGCCCATCCATACGCACTTAGTGTGCCAGCTCTTGACCAAACGACTACTTGCGATCCGATAACAGTAGTTAATTTATGGTGACAACATCCAACCCCGCGCCACCGCACGTCCGATATTTGGGCTAAGACAGCAGGCCATTCCCCCAATCAACGGGCCCCCGTTCAGGCCCCCGTCGTTCGTTTTTTGTGATTAGAAAAATGATTACATATAAAGTAAAATATTTGTAATCAATAATATGTATCTTAATTAGGCTATGTATTCCGGTGCCATTGGCTCACGCCATTTTTTCATTGCGGTTGAGGTCGGCATTTAAATCACGATTCATCCCTTGCCTACTGCTGCATTTTCCAAGCTGGTCATCAATGCCGTTTGTCTAAAAAATTCCTGCCTTAAAATTTCAAGTTCTTTTTTGACCAGTCCCCCAAACAAAGTTTTCCGGTTTTTACTGTTTTCCTGTGACCCAGCCTCAATCCAAAGATCCTCTGCATGGCGTCACGCTTGAGATGATTGTGACCAAGCTTTCCGAACACTACGGCTGGCTGGAACTGGGAAGGATCATAGAAATTCGCTGCTTCAACTTTGATCCTAGCGTCAAATCCAGTCTTCAGTTCCTCAGGAAAACCCCTTGGGCGCGTAAAAAAGTCGAGGAGCTTTACATCCGCACCTTCATGCACCCCTGACGGCAATTTCACACGGCGATGACGATTTTGCCGAACTGACCTCCGCGCTCCATCAACGCAAACGCCTCGGCCGCCTTCTCAAACGGGAAAACATCGCTCACGACAGGCGCAATCAAGTGGTGGCCCGCAAACTCCACCATTGCCGCCCAATCCGCCGGGCTTCCCATCGTTGTGCCGAGCAAGGAAATCTGCCTCCAAAAGATTTTCCTCATGGGCAGCACCGGTGGATTGCCACGCGTCGCCCCGAAGAATACAATTCGGCCACCGGGCGCCGCCAGATCGACCAGTGATTCGAAGTCATCGCCTCCCGCGCTGTCCACAATCACATCGAACGCGTGCCCCGTTTGCGCCGCGGCCTTGGCCCAGCCCGGATGCGTGTAGTTAAACCCTCCCTTTGCGCCCAGCGCGATGGCCCGGGCGATTTTGTCGTCGCTGCTTGAAGTCACGTAAACCGACGCCCCTTGCGCGATCGCAAACTGCAACGCGAACAACGCCACGCCGCCGCCGATACCGCTGATCAACACCTTTTCGCCTGGTTTGAGCTGGGCCCGGCTGAAAACAGCCCGATACGCCGTGAGCCCGGCCAGAGGCAGGGCCGCCGCCCCAGTCCAATCGAGATGCGCCGGCTTGGCTGTGAGTTGCGCGACCGGCACCGCGATCAACTCCGCCAGCGTTCCCGCCCGCGGCAGTCCGAGAATCGTGAAATGCTCGCGTTGCGCGTGCTCGCTGTCACCCCAACCGAAGCTCGGATTGATAACGACCTCGCGGCCGACCCATTTCGGATCGCCGCCCGGCCCCACACTTTCGACGACCCCCGCGCCGTCGGACCCCGGAAGCACGGGATACGCGATGCCCGCGTATTGCCCCTGTTTTATCCAGACGTCGCGATGGTTCAGCGCAACGGCCCTGAGTCGCACCAACGCCTCGCCACGAATCGGCTGGGGAGAAGGCACCTCCGCGATGGACAATTCGTTGACGGCGGTGAGTTGGATGGCGCGCATGACGGGATAAATTTTGACTGTAGTTTCCACGTTTTCAGATTTTTCTCAAACCCTGATGCTGCTGGCCTTAAACAAACCCTA
Organism: Verrucomicrobiota bacterium; assembly: GCA_025361935.1. Taxonomy (GTDB): domain Bacteria; phylum Verrucomicrobiota; class Verrucomicrobiia; order Opitutales; family Opitutaceae; genus Rariglobus. The sequence continues at coordinate 30,996 of JANYJB010000062.1, read as the reverse complement.
TGGCGTGCTTTCCCAATTCACGCCCGAACCCGGCTCGGCATGGAAAACCCTCTCCGACTTCGGTCTTCCGCCCGACGTTTATCCGTTGGGACGCCTCGACGCCGACTCCGAAGGTTTGCTGCTCATAAGCGACGAACCGGGCCTTAACACACGACTGCTGGATCCGAAGCAGGCCCACTGCCGCGAATACTGGGTGCAGGTCGAACGAATCCCGTCCGACGGTGCCTTGGCGAAACTCGCACACGGGGTTAAAATTGGCGACCACCGCACCCTGCCCTGCCGCGCGCTCCGTCTTGATCCTCCGCCTTCTCTGCCGCCGCGAAACCCACCCGTGCGCTATCGTAAAACCGTGCCCGACGCATGGATCGCCTTGGAACTGACCGAGGGGAAAAATCGCCAGGTGCGCCGCATGACGGCCACCGTGGGTCACCCCACCCTGCGGCTCGTGCGTGGACGCATCGGCACTCTCGACCTGCTTGCACTCAAGCTCGCGCCGGGAAGTTGGCGCGAGCTCTCCCAAGACGAACGCGAACAGGTGTTCGCGCGCTGATCAGAGGTGCGTGACCACCTCGGACAGTGGGAAACGCACCTTGGGCGTCGTCGCGTATTTGTCGCCGGCGGAACGGTAACCGGCCGGGCACGCGCAGAGCGTGGTGTAGCCGGTGCCGACGAGACCGAGCACCTCGTCATATTTTGCCGGCTCGATGCCCTCCATCGGACACGTATCCACACCGAGCAGCGCCGCCGACGCCATGAACTGGCCGAGCGCGATGTAAACCTGGCGCGATTGCCAGACATCGAGAAAGCCCTTGGCGCGCGCTCCGTCGAAGCTGCCCATGATGACTTTCTTGAACGGATCGAGCGACTCGACGGTCACGCCGCGAATCTTCGCCGTGCTGGCCATGTAGTCGTCAATATGATCCTCGCCGACATTCTGCTTAAGGGCGAAAACCACGAGGCGCGATGCGTCCACGACCTGCGTCTGACCCCAGGAAAACGACACGAGTTTCGCGCGCAGCTCGGGATTGTCCACAACGATGAACTTCCACGGCTGCACGCCAAACGACGACGGCGCGAGCACGAGGGATGCTTCAAGGGCGGCCCACGTGTCGGCGGGGATTTGCTTGGAGGCGTCGAATTTTTTGGTGGCGTAGCGCCAGTTGAGGGCGTCGAGGAGTTGGGCGTTGGTGATGGGATTCATAATGGTGCGAAGAAGATGTTAGAGTTATTGATATCAAGAAAGCGAAGCGTAGTCGGTATAGCCGCGGTTGCGATCACCTGCGGGGGCGACGTAAAAGGTTTCGTTGTCGGGCGTGTTGAGCGGCGCGCCCTTCAGGAAGCGCGTCGGCAAATCGGGATTCGCGATGAAGAGCTTGCCCCATGCCACGGCATCCGCGTTGCCCGCGGCGATCTCGGCCTCGGCGGTTTCGGCGGTGAAACCCTGGTTGGCGATGAAAACACCGCCGAACGCTTTCTTCAAAGCCGGCCCGAGCCGAGGCTCCGCCAGTCCTTCTCGGGCGCACAGGAACGCAAGGACGCGTCGACCGGCCTCGCGCGCAACGTAACCGAACGTCGCGGCGGGATCGGAGTCCTTCATATCGTGACTATCGCCGCGCGGCGCGAGATGCAGCCCTACACGATCCGCGCCCCACACGGAAATCGCGGCATCAACCGCCTCCAGCATGAGGCGGGCACGGTTTTCCACGGAACCTCCGTAGTCGTCCGTGCGTCGGTTCGTGCCGTCCTGCAAAAACTGGTCGAGCAAGTAGCCGTTGGCTCCGTGGATCTCGACGCCGTCGAAACCGGCCTCCTGCGCATTTTGGGCGCCGCGCCGATAGGCATCGATCACGCCGGGAATCTCGGCCCGCTCGAGCGCGCGCGGCACGGGCAACGGCTGCAGGGGCCGCAACAGGCTCACGTGTCCCGCCGCCGCGATGGCGCTCGGCGCGACCGGCTGCGCTCCGTTGAGATAGATCGGGTGGGAAATGCGGCCGACATGCCACAACTGGAGCAAAATTCGTCCGCCAGCCTCATGCACCGCACGCGTTATTAATTTCCACCCCTCCACCTGTTCGCGCGACCAGATGCCCGGCGTATCCGGATAGCCGACACCCATGGGATCGACCGCCGTGGCCTCGCTCAGAATAAAACCGGCCTGCGCACGCTGGGCGTAATATCGGGCCATGAGCGCGTTCGGCACACGTCCGGCGCTGGCGCGACAACGCGTGAGCGGGGCCATGATGATACGGTTGGGAATATCGAAAGCCCCGACACGGAGCGGCGTGTTCAAAAACGACATTGGAAATCACCATAGCCGCCAAAGCGGCCAGTTCAAGGGGCGCACCGAAAAATAGTTTCCATTCCTGCTTCAGACCACGTGCGCCACGGGAATCTTGGCGTGCAAATGAGCGAGCACTTGGTCTCCAAGATCCGCGAGCATCTCGGCATCGTTGTGAATGCGCGCCTGCGTGATCATCCCCGCATAGAATGCGAGCATGGAGCGGGCCTTGGCCACCGGATCGCCCGGCGCGATCAACTCCTCCGTCTGCGCGTCCCGAATGGCGGAAGCCAGGTATTCGATTTTGCGCGAGAGAATATCCAAAATCTTGGCGCGGATTTTCTCGTCCTGATTGCAAATCTCCGATCCCACCGAGCAGAGCGGGCAACCGAGCACCCGACCGGTGCGCGCCTTGATCTCGACCTGTTTTTTATAGGTGTAATCGCAACGGGCGCGAATACGATCCAGCGGGGGCACCATCGTCGAAAACTGTTCCTCCCAGACTGCTTTTTGTTCCTGCGATGAACGCTCTAACGCGGCCACCGAAAGGGCGGACTTGGAATCAAAAAAATAGTAGAAACTGCCCTTCTTCACATTCGCCCGCTGGCAAATATCGTCGATCGAAACCGCGCCGTAACTCTCTTCCCACATGAGGTCGAGGGCGGCGGTCATCAGGCGTTCGTCAGCGTTGCTGGTTCTTCCCATTTCCTGCAATTTGTTTAGCAACCGCCCAATTTCAAGCACCGCGTGACGAATCCGTGACACCCGCCGGTTTCAGATTCCGGCCCGCTTCGCCCAACGCCCCGCCAGCGCTCCGCAAATCACCAATTGCAAGGGGTGATAGACCATCAGCGGCAGCAAGATGATGCCCAACCTGGGATCGCCGGCAAAAATCAACTGCGCCATCGGCACGCCCGCCACGATGGATTTTTTTGAGCCGCAAAAAATCGCCGCTATCCGGTCCCCCTCGTTAAAACCCGCCGCCCGTGCCAGTGCGCCCACGATCCCGAAAATCATCCAGAACAACACCAATGAACCGACGACCGCGGCCACCACCGTCGCGCCGCGCCCGGACCAGATGCCGCGCACGATGGAATCGCAGAACGAAGTGTATATGATGAACAGGATCGCGCCGCGATCGACGCCATGGATGAGTTTTTTGTTTGCGAGGGCCCATCCGGCGAGAAGCGGACGGCTGAGCTGGCCGATCACCAATGGCAGCAGCAGCCAGATCACCATATCCATGACCACGCTGCCCGCAGGCATCTCCGCGCCGGTCGTGTGCAGACGCCAGCCGATCAGCAGCGGCGTCGCCAAAATCCCGATCACGCTCGACAGCGTCGCGTTGAAAACCGCCGCCGGCACGTTGCCGCGCGCCGCCGCCGTCATCGCCACCGAGGACGACACCGTGGAAGGCACTGCGCAAAGAAAGAAAAAACCGACGGCCAGCTCAGGAGACACCCACCCGCCCGCCGCCGCCAAAAGGATCATCCCCACCAGTGGAAAAATCACAAAGGTCGTCGCCTGCACCACCAGATGCACCGGCAAGCGCAATGCCCCAGCCTTCATCGCCGCGAAGGACATCGACACTCCGTTCAGAAAAAAAATCAGCGCGATGCCGATCTTGTTAACCAGCTCCGGATGCAGCGCGCCGCCCGGCGCGCCCGCATGCGGGAACACCCGCGCCAGCGCCACCGCCGTGATCATGCCGGCCAAAAACCAGTCGATTTTCCATTTCATGACGCGCGATTCTCCGCTCAACCGGCGGTCTTCCGCCCGCGCCGCAGTAAGGCGGCAAACTCTTCTCGCCCTTCGATGCGCAGCGCCCACAGCACCGCCGCGTAGGTCGCCACGCCGAGCGGAATCAACCCAAACGCCGCCACCAGGTCGGCCTCGTGCATCTTGAACCGGCCGATGCCCGTGACCGCATCCCAGTCGCGCAGCCAGTGCCATCCAGCCCACACCACCGCGCCCATCACGACCGAAGCCACGAGTATCTTTACGATGCTCGGCCCGAGCGGAGTCAGCGTCATCCCCGGCAGACGCCGGCCGAGCGCGCGTTGCAACAACACCATCTGCACCACGATCGCCGTCGTGCTCGCCAGCACCAGCCCGGCCACGCCGAACCACTCGCGCAGCATCAGGCTTAGCGCCACGTTCACCAGGAAATCGATCGTCGCCACCTTTACCGGCGTCGTCGTGTCCTTCACCGCGTAAAACGCCCGCACCGTCAGGTTTACCACCGAGAAAAACGGCATGCCCGCCGCAAACAGCATGAGCAGCGGCGCCATCATGCGCGTGTCATCGGCCGTGAACTGGCCGCGCTGGAACAACAGCCGCACGATCGGCTCGCTCAGCAGCGCCAGCCCGACCGCCGCCGGCACGTTGATCGCCAGGATAAGACGCACGCCCTTACGATAGTCGTCCGCCATCTCCGCAAACTTCCCCTCCACCGCGTGCCTCGTCAGCAGCGGATAAACCACCGTGGATACCGCGATGGCGAAGACGCCGATGGGCAGCTCCATGAGTCGGTTCGCGTAAAACATCATCGTCGCCGCCGACACCGTGAGCGAAAACGCCAGCAGGCGGCTCACGAGGATGTTGATCTGATAGATAGCCGTGCCGAACAGCCCAGGAGCCATCAGCGCGATGATCTCCTTCACCCGCGCCGACGGCCCCAAGTCGAACCGCGGACGCCAGCCCATCCGCATCAACACCACCGCCGGCACCGTCATCTGCAAAAGCCCACCCGCCAGCACGCCCGCGCAGAGCCAATACATCTCGCCCATCGGCGTGTGCGCGAAGTGCAGCCCCGCGCTGCCGAGCGACAGGATCATCGCCAGGTTCAGCCAGATCGGCGAAAGCGCCGGTTCCGTGAAACGCTGCATCACGTTCAGCGTCGCGTTAAACGCCGCCGCCACGCACACGCACGCCAAATAGGGAAACAGCAGCACCGCGAGATCCGCCGCCAGATACCACCGCTCCTCCAACCCCGCGACCTGCCGCGCCTCGCTGAAAAGCACCATCGCCACCACCACGAGCGCGCCGGTGGCCAGCAGCAGCCGGCTCACCACCTTGCCCAGCAAATCAAACGCCCCCGCCTGCCCGTTCTCGTGCAGCTCCTGCTGCAACATCGGCACGAAGGCCGCCGTCAGCGAGCCCTCGCCCAGCAGCCGCCGGAACAGATTAGGCAGACTGAACGCCGTCACGAAAGCATCGTTGAATATGCTCGTGCCGAACATGGCTGCGCTCAACTGGTCCCGCACGAGCCCGAGGACTCGCGAGACCACCGTGAGCAGAGAGATGACGCCTATGTTCCTGAGCTTCTTGGGCACGCGCGCCGTTTTTCGGCGGCGGCGGGCGGGTTAGCAAGTTCTTTACCCGCGAGCGGCATTGACGCTGCCCGCCGCAAACGGCATTTTCACGCCATCCTCCTATGCCAATCGTTTCAAAGCTTATTGAGAAATTGCAGCGTCACCCCAAGCGCATCGTGTTTCCCGAGGGCGGCGACCCCCGCATCCTCCAGGCCGCCCGCCAGTGGGTCACCCGTCGCATGGGTGCCCCCATCCTCCTCGGCGACCGCACCCTCATCAAGGCCGCCGCCGCCAAGCTCGACATCAACCTTCAGGGCATGCGCATCATCGAGCCCGAGCGCAGCGAGGACTTCGAGACCTTCGTCACCCACCTCGAACAGATCCGCCGCATCAAGGGCATCAAACTCACCGAGGCCCGCGAAGCCGTCAAAAACGTCAACTACTTCGCCACCCTCATGCTAGTCACCGGCCAGGCCGACGCCCTCGTCTCCGGCGCCACTTCCAGCGCCTCCAGTGCCCTGCGCCCGATTTTCCAGATCGTCCCCCGGCTCGCCCACGTCGAGACCGCCTCCTCCCTCATGGTCCTCGACTTCGACGAGAAGAAAGTCGGCAGCGACGGCTCACTCTTCCTCGCCGATTGCGCCGTCATCCCAGACCCGACCGCCGAGCAGCTCTGCGACATCGCCATCTCCACCGCGACCATCGCCCGCCACCTCACCGGCGAGACGCCCCGCGTCGCCATGTTGAGCTACGCCTCGAAGAGCCTCTCCAACCAGCCCGCGCTCGTGAAGGTCCGCCAGGCCACCGAACTCGCCCGCGCCAAAGCCAAGGCCGCCGGCCTCGCGATCGAGATCGACGGCGAACTCCAGGTGGACGCCGCCCTCGACGCCACCGTCGCCGCCACCAAGGGCGTCACCAGCTCCGTCACCGGCCGCGCCAACGTTCTCGTCTTCCCCGACCTCAACTCCGGCAACATCGCCTTCAAGCTCGTCCACGCCCTCGCCGGCGCCAACGCCTACGGCCAGATCCTCACCGGCCTCTCCAAGCCCGCCGCCGAGATAAGCCGCAGTGCCAGCGCCCACGACGTCTTCGGCGCCGCCACCATCGTCGGCTGTCAAGCCATTGACCAGCGCCTGCTCTACGGCGGGATCTGATTTCTAGGCGTGGACGCGCGACCTCCTGCGGTTGCGCGCCCCCCTGTTTCCGTCCGCCTTCAGCCTTACCGCGCCCATAAACTGAAAACATGGCCTCCTCCTCGACGAACCCGTTCAAACTTCCCGCCCTGCCGCTCCTCGGCTGCCCGACCAACAAAGTCACCAAGCGGGTCTTCGTCGCCGCCACGCGCATGAACGACGGCAAGACCACCACTTGCCTCGGCCTCTACGCCGCCCTCCAATCCATCTATCCCCGCGTCGGCTTCATCAAACCCGTCGGCCAGCGCTTCATCGAGGTGCAAGGCCTGCAGGTTGACGAAGATTCTTACCTCCTCGACACCATCTACGACGTCCGCGTGCCCATCGAAAGCATGAGTCCCGTCACCGTGGACTCCACCTTCACACGCCACTACCTCAAAAACCCCGCTCAGCTCCTCCCCGGGCTGAAGGACAAGATCTGCCGCGCCTTCGACCGCGTCTCCTGGGAAAAAGACTTCACCCTCATCGAAGGCACCGGCCACGCCGGCGTCGGCTCCGTCTTCGACCTCTCCAACGCCAGCGTCGCCAAGCTCCTCAAGGCCCCCGTCATCATCGTCTGCCCCGGCGGCATCGGCCGCCCCATCGACGAGATCTCCCTCAACAAAGCCCTCTTCGACAAAGCCGGCGTCGAGGTCATCGGCGCAATCCTCAACAAGGTGAAACCCGAGAAGATGAACACCGTCCGCGAATACGCCGGCCTCGGCCTCCAGCGCCTCGGCGTCCCCCTTCTCGGAGTCCTTCCCATCGAGAAAATCCTCTCCGCGCCCAACCTCACCCAGATCGCCGAGGATATCGACGGCCAGTGGCTCAACGGCCGCAAGGGCGGCTCCAAACAACGCGTCCACCGCGTCATCGTCGGAGCCATGACCGCCAAAGGCATCGTGGACTATCTCACGCCAGGCACGCTCATCATCACCCCTGGCGACCGCGACGACATCATCCTCGCCGCCGTGTCCAGTGCCCGCCTCGCCGGCGGCAGCACCATCGCCGGCCTCATCCTCACCAACGACATCCAGCCCCACCCCAAGCTCGCCGAGCTCCTCGCGCAGACCGACATCCCCGTCATCGCCGCCCCCGGCGAAAGTTACACCGTCACCTCGACGATCAACCGCATGACGGTGAAGACCCAGCCGCAGGACACCGACAAGATTCCCGTGATCAAAAACCTGATCATGCAAAACGTGGATCTAAAATCACTCCTCGCCAACGTGTGAACCGCTCAATCATGCGCAGGCGTGCACAATTTTTTATCCGGTCATTTTAATAAAAACGGGCAATATGACTTTTCTTAGATTCCATAGTTAAAACCTGATGCCCATTGCCTACACTATTAATCACGAGAAGAATCTCATTTATGAGACTTGGACGGGCGAAGTGCGTATCGACGATCTTGCGACCTACTGGAAGCAATACTTGGCAGATCCCGAAGTTTTGAAGATTAGGCGCACGATAGTCGACCTGCGCACTTGCGTCATAATTTTCAACGGAACCGAATTTGATGATCTTATTCAAAAGATTGTTCTACCCATCATGGGAGGTTTGAAGTGGACGACCGCGATTATCGTTTCTCGACCTGTTCAATTTGGCGTGAGCAGACAGTATCAAGTTTTTGCAGAGCGCTACAGCCGAGATTCGATATTTTTCAGTATGGCGGATGCCGAGAAATGGATCGATTCACTAGCCGGACATGAACCTGTATGATCCGCCAAGCCTAACGGGTCTGGCCGACTTTCATCAATTTAGGCTCCCATCGCTTTCGATGATTTATCCCAGCCGATTGCTTTTCCAACCCGGCGCCGTTTCCTGAATCGCATCGGCGTCTCTCCTTGTCTCAAACATGAAATCGTCGCGTCTCTGGTCGCTCCCGTTGGTCGCGGTTGAGGGTTTCACGCACCGGCACGCCCTTGAAACACCGGCGTTGCCTGGCTGCTGATTGCGGCGGGCAGCTGAGAGGAATCCGCCGGACACCGTCTCCGCTCTGGACTCTCGACTCCCTGCTCTCAATCCTCTGGGTTTCACGTTTATCCATGACTTTCCTCGAAGACCTCCAATGGCGCGGCCTCCTTGCCGATTGCACCGATCTTGACGCGCTCTCCAAGCGACTGAACGAAGGCCCCATCACGCTTTATTGTGGCTTCGATCCCACCGGCGACTCCCTCCACGTCGGCCACCTCATGGGCCAGCTCACGTTGAAGCGCTTCCAACTCGCCGGCCACCATGTCATGGCCCTCGCGGGCGGCGCCACCGGCATGGTCGGCGACCCGTCCGGCCGCTCCTCCGAGCGCAATCTCCTCACCCGCGAGCAGCTCTCGCACAACATCGCCTGCATCAAAGGCCAGCTCGCCAAGCTCCTCGACTTCGACGCGCCCGCCAACCCCGCCCGCCTCGTGGACAACGCCGACTGGACCGCACCGGTAAGCCTGCTCGATTTCCTCCGCGACGTCGGAAAACATTTTTCCCTGAACGTCATGCTCGCGAAGGACTCTGTAAAGTCCCGCCTGGAAAACGAAGGCGGCATCAGCTTCACCGAGTTCAGCTACCAGCTTCTTCAGGCGAACGATTTCTACCACCTGCGGAAGACCTTCAACTGCGAGCTCCAGATCGGCGGCTCGGACCAGTGGGGCAACATCACCGCCGGCACCGACCTCATCCGCAAAAAACTCGGCGCGACCGCTTGGGGCTGGACCTTCCCGCTCATCACGAAGAGCGACGGCACCAAGTTCGGCAAGACCGCGAGCGGCGCCGTGTGGCTCGATCCGCAGAAGACCAGCCCCTACAAGCTCTACCAGTTCTTCGTGAACACCGAGGACGCCAAGGTCTCCGAATACCTCCGCAAGTTCACCTTCCTCACGCGCCCCGAGATCGAGGATCTGGAGGCGAAACACGCCGCCAACCCCGGCCCGCGCGAAGCCCACAAGGCCCTCGCCCGCGAAGTCACGCGCCTCGTGCACGGGCAACCCGCGCTCGACGCCGCGCTCAAGGCGAGCGACATCCTCTTCGGCGCCGAGATCGGCGACACCACCGAAGAGGTTTTCCGCGACGTGGTCGGCGAGATTCCCACGAAGGAAATCACCTCCACCCAACTCGCCGCGCAAGGTCTTGCGCTCACCGAGGCGCTCGTCCACGCCGGTCTCTCGCAGTCCAAGGGCCAGGCCAAAAAGGACATCGAAGGCGGTGGCGTTTATATCAACAACGTGAAGTGCGCCGACGTCGCCAAAACCCTGACGCCCGCCGATCTGCTCTACGGCAGGCATGCGCTCCTGCGCAAAGGCAAGCGCACCTACGCCGTGCTCAGCTTGGTCCCGTAAGCCCCCCCGTTCCGGCCGCGCTAGCGCGGCTCAAACGAATGCCGGAACATCGGGAAAATCGGCCGCCCAAGCCGCTCTGAACTGACGCGCTCCAGTTGCAAGGCGACGTGGTGGTTGTGGGCAACGAAGCGAAGGAACTCGGCCTTGCCGATCTGCAGGCAGCGCATGTCGGTCACGGCGGTGACTTCGGCCACCGCGCTGCTGTTTTGCAGCAGGCCGATTTCGCCGAAGAAATCCCCCGGCTGCATGCCCCCGACCTTTTGCCCGCGCCGCGTGACGCCCGCCTTGCCTTCGTAAACGATGTAGAAGGCAAGGGCGTCGCTGCCCTCCGTCACGATGCGCTCACCCTCCTTGAAATCTACGACTTTGGAGAGCTTGGAAAACCGTGCCAGGGCATGCCCATACCAGTGCTCGCATAGCGGCAGTTGGGAGAGAAACGCGTGCTTGTGCGTCAAATCGTAGGCCAGCGCCGCGCCCAGCCTGGCAATCACCACTTCTTGGAAAATCTGCACGGGCATCATCATCGCCGCCAGCGGCGTGCTGCTGCGGACTTCAAGCGAGGGATGGGCGGAATCCACCATGGCGTGCGCGCCAAACAAATCCCCTTCGTGGAGTTTCACCAGCGGGATGCGCCGTCCGCTTTTGAGGTGGTCGCACACCAGCGCGCGACCGGAAAAAATGAGCCCCACCTTGTCCGGCTTTTGATCAAACGCCACCACGCGGGTCCGCGCCTTGAACTGCGCCGGGCGCAGCGCGCGGGCAATGCGGGCCTGATCATAAAGATTGAGTTGCCCTAGGAGCGCGTTGGAGGCGACCAATCGCATCAACGCATCCTCGGTATCCGGGAAATGCACCTCGGCGCGCCACCGCATCCACGCGCGCCTCGCCTGCCGCCGCCACTGCCTGAGTTTTTCCCGCGCGACATCGCAAAGCTGCCTCGCGAGCACGTAGATGATCATCAGGACCACCCCGCCACCAAGCCACGGCAGGCATAGTCGCCAGTAGCTCCAGTCACCCAGAACCGTCCCGGGCGAAAGCCCCAGCGCCACGATGGTCACGCAGGTCAGGCCAACGGTCCACAAAACCGCGTAAGCCAGCTCGATCCCGATCAATCTCCAGTCGATGCCCCTCCACCACGCGCTCCAGTAAACCGAGGGTCGGCGGTTGAGGGAGAACAGAAAATCCTGATCGGTGTCCAACTGCGCCCTGCGGCGCATCAACGCAAACACGCGTGCAGGCCACCCGTTTCCCAGCGGACGCAGCCCGAAGAAAAACCCCGTCAGCAGCGGCAGGGCGACGCCCCCCCCCCAATACAGCGCCCCGGCCGTCGCCAGCGAAAGCGGAGTGTATTGCGCGAGCTCCAGCGTCTCGCGCACCCGCGCGGGCTGCATGCAGCCATCGGATAAATCCACCGAGAAATGCGGCACCGGGAGCCGCCACAGGAAACGCGGGCGATACACCTCGCCCTCTTTCCGCGCCAGCACGCTGGCGGCGGCGACGTTGCCCAGACTCAGGGCCGCTCCCCAGATCGCCCAGCCCGCGAGCCACCGCCACCATTCTTCAACCACGACGACGGGCGGGAACATCACCAACACCACCACGGCAGCGATCACGGAAAAAATCCCCGCGAAAAACACGGGGAGCACCGGCAGGCTGAACGACCACTGGCTGGCTTTCCGCGTCTTCGGGACCGCCTTGGCGGAGCATAGCACCGAAGCGCGCTGGGCCTTGATGACGAGTTCGTAGAACTCCCGCAGCGGGATGCACAGCCGGTGCTGGATGCTGCCCTCGAGACAACGCGGCACCGTCTGCGGCGTCTCGAACATCTGGAGGATGTGCCACTGCATCTCGCTCACCCGAAGATAGGTTTGCGTCGGGATGTTTTTCAGCACGAAGCCGCCGTCGGGAACGCGGCTCTTCTGCAAGTCCCGGCTCAGCACGAGGGTCTCTGCGGTGAGTAGAAGGTTTTCGTCCATGGATGCGGGTCAGCCTCCCTCCCCCGGTCCCATCGTGGAAAGCATACCCAGCCCCCGCTTAAGTTCCTCCAGAGTGAAGGGTTTTTGCAGAAAACAAAACCCCTCCTCGCTCACGATCCAGCGGGAGTCGTCGTTGATATGTCCGCTCAAGAGCATGATCGGCACTCCGGAACTTTTTTGGCGCAGTTCGCGGGCCAGACTCAGGCCGTCCATTCCAGGCATCATGACATCGGTGAAAACCAAAGAAATGCCCTCCCCTTCGCTTTTCCAGAATTCAAGGGCGGCCATCGCCGAGTGCAGGCACGTAACCGCATAGCCCAAATGCTCCAGTAACCGACTCAAAATTTCACAGAGCGATTCATCATCATCCACCACGAGAACTCGTTTACGCGAAGGAGAAGCGTTGTTGTCAGTAAGCATGCATAAGGGATAACCCCTAATCCCCCATAGCGATTTTTGGACCAAGTTGATGATATCGCGGTTTTAACTCATCGAAGGGCGTCAAAGGCGACCGTGCGCCGGCGGAGTAAAAACGGGACATCCGCCCCGCCGTCAAAGAGCACGCCTCGGAAACCGATAAACTTTGTCTTGCCGCCAGCCGAAAATCTCCCGTAGTAACGCCCTCCCTTTGGCCGCAAAAGCCAGAGGTGATGGCTGGCATGGGTCGATAGCTCAATGGTAGAGCAGCATCCTTTTAAGTTGTTGGTTCCGGGTTCGAATCCCGGTCGACCCACCATCCACGCGAAGCGTTTGCCCCTACGGCGATCGCACGAATTACTTTACGCCCTCGCCCGGAGCGAAGGAGGCGTAAACCACTCCGAGGAGATTGCCCGGAGTCACCCGGGAATGATCGTCGTTTTCGTTGTTCAGCCCACGCACCCGCCAGCCGCCGTTCGCGGCGTCGAAATCCACCAGCACATGCACGACCTGGCGCCCCTTGTCGTTCACGTAGGCCACCTGCATTCCGGGCTTCAGGGAATCGAAACTGATTTTGCTCAACACCAGCGCCGTGCCTTCGCCGTAAACCGGCAGCATGGATTCACCCGAGCCGATCACCGTCAGGCGTCCATGCCCCATCGCCGCCACCGCCTCGGCATCACTCCACGCCTGCATCCTGCCCACGTCGGTTGCAGGCGCCGTTTTGGATGCCGAATCCGGGGGCGTCTCGACGCAGCCGGCCGGAACCATCAGGCACAGCCCCGCGATCAACACACGGGTTTGAAACAAACGCCACCTCCCGTGATTGAATTTTTTACAGACGGCGACCATGTTAAATTGCCACCAGCGACCTAGAAAAACATCGCGTCAATGGAACGACGCGCTTTTTATTTCGCTCGCGGGATGACTTCCCATCAAACCCGCTTAAATTTTTTCGGCCAGCCTACATGAAACGCCTTGTTATAATCGAAGATCAGACCGCCATCCGTGAAATGCTCGTCGAGATACTCAGGCTCGATCCCGGCTATAAACTGGTGGGCGAAAGTGGCGACGGTCAAAGCGCGCTCACCTTGTGCCTTGATGTAAAACCCGACCTGCTCGTGCTTGATGCGAAATTGCCCGGTCTCAACGGCGTGGACCTGCTCCGCCGTCTTTCCAAGCAGCTCAAAAACGTCCGCGTCCTTGTTTTTTCAGGTCACGAAAATCCCGTCCTGGTCCGCGAGATGCTCGAAGCCGGCGCCCACGGCTTCGTTGAAAAAACCGCCGGTCTCTTCGAATTCAAAAAAGGTCTGGAGACAGTCGCCAACGGCGGCACCTACTTCGGCCCCGCCGTCGCCTCCCTCCTGCGCAACGTCGTCGCCAACCCCGCGGCCAGCACCACCGCCGATTTCCTCACCGACCGCGAACGCGAGATTCTCCAGCTTGTCGCCGAGAGCCACAGCACCAAGGAAATCGCTTCCAAGCTCAGCATCAGCGTCAAGACGGTGGACAACCACCGCACCAACTTGATGCGGAAACTTAACCTGCACGATGTCGCCAGCCTTACCCGCTACGCGCTCGATGTCGGCCTGATTCAGCCCAAGAACCCGCAATAATCCACCCGCATCCACTGGGCGCAGCCGGGCTCTTGGTTCAAAGCAAGACCGCCTCTCCCACTCTTTCCGCGAGCAACGAAGCCAACCGCGGGTCTTGGCCGATAGGTTCCGTCATCGCGGTGCTCAGGCCGGGTGAGTCAAGCTGAGCTGCGGAGCAAATTTGCGCCACGTCACCCTCCGGCCCGGCGTGCCTTCCCGGCGCGAGAAACTGAAGCGTAACGATCACTCCCCCCTTGTTGAAAGGGGGTGTGCGAAGCGCGGTGGCCAACAACGGCTCGTTAAAGGCATAGGCGGGTCCTGGACGACATTCCATGGAAGCTGCGGCGAGCGCGGCGATCTCTCCGCCCAGCACGGCGCGCAACTGATCCGCCAGATAATTTCTCACCGCTGTCACCGCAGGTTGCGGCGACCCGTGGTCAACCAACACAATCTTGGGACATTTCCAGTTTTTCGAGCGAGCCGTCGCCCGCACCTGGTCGGCAAGCATGTGAGCCACCCGGCAATCGTCTTTTTGGGCAATATTGATCAACGGCGGAGCCAGCCGGACGACGGCGACGGGAAATTTGGCTTTCACCGCCTTGACCCGTTCCGGCACATAGTCCGTCAAAGCCGCGCTTGGTCCAAAAAACAACGGCGACAGCACAACATCACCCGACGGGTTGTCTTTGAAATAATCCAACAGGGCGGTTTCCAAAAGACGGGCAGGTTCTCCGCCCAAAGCTTGGGGCGGAACCCCCGAAGAATGAAGAAGCGAGACCGCCTCGACCGGCCGACCCAGCTCTCGGGAAAGCGCTTGGGCGGCCTTTCGCAGACTGAGCGTTGCCTCGGCGCGCAGGGAACCGTTGTCAAAGAGGAAGCAATGGGGAGCGGCGGCGGGAAACACGGTTTGAGCGCAAAGTGAGTTAAATGACTTGCCGACCCAAAACGATTGTTCAATAAGGTCAAACCACGTCGCCTTTATCCAACCTATGAATCTGCTCACCAAGAAACTCTGCTTCGTCACCATCGCCGCCGCCGTCGTCCTGACCGGCTGCTCCAAAAAGCCCAAGCGCCCCGATCCGTCCTCGACCATGATAGGCCCCAGCGGCAGCGGCATCAACCCCGGCGACGTCGGTGATTTGAACGCCCCCGGCACTAATCTCGGCGGTGCCAACGCCGCCGTCGGCGATCAGGATCGCACCTCTCTCGCGACCGAAACCGTCTATTTCGACTTCGACAAGTCCGGTATCAAGACCTCCGAGCGCCCGAAGCTCCAAGCCGCCAAAAAGTTCCTCGACGAACACGCCGAGGCCCGCCTCCTTCTCGAAGGCCACTGCGATTGGAAGGGCACCGCCGAGTATAACCTCGGCCTCGGTGATCGCCGTGCGAATGCCGTCAAGGAATACCTCGCCACCCTCGGTGTTGCCGCCGACAAGCTCGAGACCCTCTCCAAGGGCAGCCTCGACGCCGTCGAAAAAGCCGACGAAGCCACTCAAGCCAAGGATCGCCGCGTCGAGCTGGTCGTCCTCAAGAAGTAATCTTCGTCCCTGTGACGTTCAAAAGCCCCGGACTGCTCCGGGGCTTTTTTGTGCCCAAACGCCGCGTGTGGAACCGCAGCCGGTTCAACCCCGTGCGACGGCCTCAAGGATTTTCTCCGACGCCGCCATGCCGCGCTTCATCACGTCCAGATTAAAGCTCTCGTTCGGGGCGTGCAGGTTGTCCTCGGGCAGGAAAAGTCCCATCATTACCGAGTCCAGACCGGTCACGCGCTTGATGTCGGCGATGATCGGCACGCTGCCGCCCTCTCGCAGATAAAGCGGCGGCTTGCCGAAGACCTCGGCGATGGACGCGTCCGCCGCGCGAAATGCCCGCGCAAGCACCGGTGACTGATCTTTCGGAGTATTGGCGCGGTCCGGCGGCACCACGACATAGGGCGTGCCCGCGTGCTGGTCGA
This sequence comes from Verrucomicrobiota bacterium, assembly GCA_025361935.1. Classification (GTDB taxonomy): domain Bacteria; phylum Verrucomicrobiota; class Verrucomicrobiia; order Opitutales; family Opitutaceae; genus Rariglobus. The sequence continues at coordinate 14,961 of JANYJB010000062.1, read as the reverse complement.
TGATCTCAAAGGTCACATCCTTGGGCATGCGTTCGCGGATGGCCGCGTAGAGGAGCGCGCGAATTTTCTCCGGCTTCTGGTTGGCCACGAGGCGGCAGCTTATCTTCACGAACGCCTTGCTCGGGATGACTGTCTTTGTCCCCTCGCCTTGATAGCCTCCGCCGATGCCGTTGAACTCCAGCGTGGGCAGCACGCGCGTCGCCTCGAACGGCGTAAATCCGGGCGGCGTGTGAAATGCCGGGATGCCCAGAAACTCGCGGTATTTTTCAGGATCGGTGCCGAGCTTGCGGATCTGCTCCCGCTCCCATTCCTCGACCGGCATCACATCGTCGTAGAATCCCTTGATGTCCACACGGCCGTCTGGCGAGTGCAACGAAGCGCACAACTCGGTCACGGCCTGAATGGGATTGCGTAGCACGCCGCCGTGCAACCCTGAGTGAAGGTCGCTCTTCGGCCCCGTCACAACCACGTCGCACAGCACCAGCCCGCGCAGCCCGCAGGTGATCACGATTTGGTCAGGCGTCGGGATACCCGTGTCAGACAGAAAAACGAAGTCCGCCTGCCTCAGTTGATCGCTATAGCGTTCCAGAAACTTCGGAAAGCTGGGGCTGCCCATTTCTTCTTCGCCTTCAATCATGAAGGTGATGCGCAGCGGCAGGTCGGGACGGCGCTCCAGCAGGCGGGCGACGGCCGAGATGTGCGTCATGAGCGGCCCCTTGTTATCGGCCGCGCCGCGCCCGTAGAGACGATTGCCGCGAATCTCCGGCTCGAAGGCGGGTGTCTTCCAAAGGTTGAGCGGGTCGGCCGGCTGCACGTCGTAGTGCCCGTAGATGATCACGTGCGGCCAGGCGGGATTGTCGCCCCGCGTGGCGAGAATGATCGGATGCAGGTCCGTCTTCACGACTTCCACCGCGAAGCCGATGGACGAAAGCAGATCGGTGACAAAATTCTGCGCACCCTTCATGCCTTCCTTGAAGGCGGGATCGGCGGAGACGCTGGGATGACGGATGAACTCCTTCAGCTTTTCAATCGGGTCAAACATGCTGGAAACGGTGAGTGATTCACACGCCGTCGGCTAGCGGAAACCACAACCTGGCACGCTCGCGTCCGGTTTTATTGATACTTCAGCTTGCTCTGCTCGTAGAGAGCCATGTAGCGCGGGGCGAGCTGCTGGAGATTGTTGATCCGGTCGGCGTCCGAGGGATGCGTCGAGAGCAACGGCGGCGGTTTTTGCCCGCCCTGCGCGGCCATTTTCCGCCAGAAGGTCACGGCGGCGCGCGGATCGTAGCCGGCCCCGGCGGCGAACTTCAGGCCGATGCTGTCGGCCTCGCTTTCGTGAAGCCGCGAATAGGGCAAGGCAAAGCCCACCTGCGAGCCGATGCCGTAGGCCGCGAGGATCATGTTGCGCTTCGCGGGATCGACCTGCTTCGCCTCCATCCCCAGGGCCGCAAGCGCGCCAATGCCGGCGATGGCGTAGTTTTGCGAGGTGCGCTCGGCGCCGTGCCGCGACGTCACGTGGGCGATCTCGTGGCCCATCACGATGGCGAGCTCGTCGTCAGTCGCGGCCAGCTTGAGCAGGCCCGTGTAAACGCCCACCTTGCCGCCCGGCAGGGCGAAGGCGTTCACGGTGGGCGAATCGAACACCACGAATTCCCATTGCGCGTTGGGAATTTCGCGCCCCACAGAGGCGGCGATGCGCCGGCCCACGCGTAGCACGCGGGCGTTGGCGGCGGGATCGGCGGAGATTTTTTCCTGCTGCTTTATCTGCGTGAACGACGCGATCCCCATCGACGCCTCCTCCCCGGGCGAGACGAGCATGAGCTGGGACCGGCCCGTGTCGGGATTAGTCACACAGCCTGACAGAACAAGAACGATGACCGCAAAAAGCGAAACCAAGGGAAGGCGTTGCATGGCGTTACAGTGTTGGAAAACAAGCCGGATTCAACCTCGCACGTGGGTTGCGTTCTTCGGGGGTTGCCTCACTCACGCTAACGGTTATTTCAACTTCATCCCGAACGCATTCCGCGCGGGACAAATCAACCGCACACCATCATGGCCAAGACCCAAAACTCGAAAAAAGAAACAAAGAAGAAACCCCTCCTCACCCCAAAGGAAAAGAAACTCGCCAAGCAGGAGAAAAAGAAGGGCTAAACCTCTCGGTCTTCTGAGGCCGCCGGTTCACCCCGGCGGCTTTTTTTGCGGCCGGATTTCCGCGTTTACCTTTGGCTGGAAACTTAAAACCAGGTCAAACGTAAGCTCTGGACTCCTGCATCTGACCGCGAATAACTCCTGCTCATGTCCGATCCCGCCAAGCCCCCCTGCCCCGCCTGCACCCTTGATGACGTCCTCAGCCTTTCCGACCACTGGGAATGCGCCACTTGCGGACACGAATGGCCCAAGAAAGAAGCCCCCGAGGCCGCGCGCGTCATCAAGGACGCCAATGGCAACGTGCTCGCCGACGGCGACATCGTCACCGTCATCAAAGACCTCAAACTTACCGGCTCGCAGGTGCTCAAGGCCGGCTCCAAGTCCAAGGGTATCCGCCTCGTGGACGGCGACCACGAGATCGACTGCAAGATCGACGGAATCTCCTACATGCTGAAGGCCCGCTTCGTGAAGAAAGCGTGATGGCAATGAAGATCCTGCCACGGAAGACTTGATACCAAGCGAATAAAAATAGGAACGGAGAACGTGTGCGGCGGTCTGCACGTATATGCTTATGAACATCGTTTTTGTCCGGTCGTTGCGTGGCGGTTGGCTTGCTCTGACGGTCGTGCTTGCAGCGGGCGCGCTGAGCGGCTGCGCCTCGACCAAAAAGTCGGCCGACCTGCGTGATGTGAGCGTGATTCGCACCGGTGTGGCGCGGGCGGAAATCCTCAAGGAATTGGGCACGCCGGTGTCATCCACGAAAAGAGAGAACGGCAACCAGGTGGATATCTTCACGTTTGTGCAGGGCGTGAAGTCGGCGGGCCAGACGCCCCGCCCCATCAAACCCGAAGAGGCGGACGCCCAGATGCTGAAAGTCATGCTCAAGCAAAGCGGCATCTCCCCCGAGGCAATCTTCGATGGCAAAACCCTCACCGTGCAAGTGAACTACGATCAGGACGACCGCGTCGCGGACACGTTCCTGCTCGATATGAAGAAATAGGCGAGTCTCACGCTAGAACGGTCAGCCCCGCTAGCCCGATCCTATCCTCAGTGCTTGAAGTGGCGGAGGCCGGTGAAGACCATCGTCATGCCGCGTTCGTCGGCGGCTTTGATGACTTCTTCGTCGCGCACGCTGCCACCGGGCTGGATCGCGGCGGTCGCGCCCGCCTCGGCGGCGGCGATGAGGCCGTCGGCAAAGGGGAACAACGCCTCGGACACCACCACGGAGCCTTTGAGGTCGAGCTTGGCTTCGCCAGCTTTCCACACGGCGATGCGGGAGCTATCCACGCGGGCCATCTGGCCGGCGCCGACGCCGAGGGTCTGCTCGTCGCGCACGTAGACGATGGCGTTGGACTTGACGTGTTTGCAGACGCGCCAGCCGAACATCATGCTGTCCCACTCTTCCGGCGTGGGCTGGCGCTTGGTGACGACTTTGAAGTCGCGCGGGTTGCCGAGGATTTTGTTGCGGTCCTGCACGAGGAGGCCGCCGATCACGGAGCGCACGTCGTAGAGGGAGTCGGCGCCGACGCCTTCCTTGGCGATCATGAGGCGGAGGTTTTTCTTCTTGGAGAAGATGGCGAGGGCTTCGTCGGTGTAGCGCGGGGCGATGATGACCTCGGTGAAAATTTCCGAGATGGTTTTCGCGAGGCCGGCTTCGAGGGTGCGGTTGACGATGATGATGCCGCCAAAGGGGGCCTGTCGGTCGGTGGCGTAGGCTTTTTCCCAGGCGGCCTCAAGGGTGTCGGCGCAGGCGACGCCACAGGGGTTGGTGTGCTTGAGGATGGCGAGCGTGGGCTTCTCGAACTCGCCGATGAGGTAGGTGGCGGAGGTGATATCGAGAATGTTGTTGTAGGAAAGTTCCTTGCCCTGGAGCTGCTGGAAGTGGTCGAGGAAGGTGCCGTAGAGCGCAGCCTGCTGGTGGGGGTTCTCACCATAGCGGAGAGACTGGGCCTTCTTGTAGGAGAGCGTGAGGCTTTCGGGATAACCGCTGAGGGCGGCGAGGTCGGGCGTCTCGGCGGCCTGTTTCTCCAGGTAGGCGGCGATGGCGGTGTCGTAGGCTCCCGTGCGTTGGAAAACTTTCAGCGCAAGCTTGCGACGGAGGGCGGGCAACGTGTCGGGCGCGGCGAAGGCGGCGAGCACGAGGGCGTAGTCGGCGGGATCGACGACCACGGTGACGCTTTCGTGGTTCTTGGCGGCGCTGCGGAGCATGGAGGGGCCGCCGATGTCGATGTTCTCGATGGCTTCCTCGAAGTGGACGTCCTTCTTGGCGACGGTCTGTTCAAACGGGTAGAGGTTGACGACGACGAGGTCGATGAGGTCGATGCCGTGGGCGGCGGCGGCGGCAAGGTGATCGGCCTTGTCGCGGCGGCAGAGGAGACCGCCGTGGATCTTCGGGTGGAGGGTCTTTACGCGGCCTTCCATCATCTCGGGGAATCCGGTGTGCTGGCTGACTTCGGTCACGGGGAGGCCTTTTTCGGCGAGGAGCTTGGCGGTGCCTCCGGTCGAGAGGAGCTTGTAGCCGTGCTGATTTACGAGGGCGGTGGCGAAGTCCACCAAACCGCTTTTGTCGCTCACCGAGAGAAGGGCCAGTTTTTGCATAAAGAAAGGGGCTTTGTGCGCCCCGGAAAATTAAGTGGCAAGCAATCAGTGCGAGTGGGCGTGCGTCCTACCCTCGCCCGCGCCAAACATCAGGTGCTGGTGAAACCACGTTTCGACAGACGGGTTGCCGCGCAGGACGGTAAGCACACCGAAGACAACCAGCGCCACGCCGGTCGCACGGAGGAGCCAGCGGCGGGAATTAAGACTGATTTTTCGTCCGGCGAAGGCCAGGAGCAGCAGGCCGGGCAGCGTGCCGAGGCCGAAGACATACGAGCCGGCGACGACCGCCTCGATTTTCCCGTAGTTGACCAAATAGAGGATGGCGGTGAGCGAGAGGCCGCATGGGAGAAAGCCGTTGAGCCAGCCGATGAGAAGGCTTTTCAAGAGCGAGGGCGAACGCCAAAGGACGGACATCGCGCCGCAGACCGCGCCCCCCTGCCACCGGCGGGCCAACGCGGGCGGCAGCCGCCATTCGAGCGCGTAGGCGAGTCCGGCGGCGATCATCACCGCGCCGGTGAGGGCAGCGAGGAGGTTTTGCAGGCCGAGCAGCGGATCGCGGGCGTTCACCAGCTCCGTGAGCGTGAGCAGCACGAGACCGATGAACAGGTAGGACGTGGCCTTGCCGATCTGGTAGGCGACCTGGCGGGCGACCATCGTGGCGGCGTTGCCCGAGCCCGCCGACACGGCGAGCGCGAACGGCCCGCACATGCCGATGCAGTGCCCGCTGCCGAGAAGGCCCATCAGCAACACGCCGAAGTAATCTGACAACGTCATGAGCCGTTCACGTTGAGGGTTTGGCGGCGATCATGGCAACGTCGCGGTTGCAAACGCCCGCATGGTGCTTTCTTTACGCTTCGTGTCCGCCTCGCTCGCATTACCCGGCCTTACCGCCCGCCTCGACAAACTCGTCTATCACCACGGCGGCAAGACTCTGCCTCCGGACAAGCCGCATGCGTTTGTTTATTTCGTGACGCTGCACAACGGCTCCGACCACACCGTGACGCTCCTTGGTCGCAAATGGGTCGTGCAAAATCGCGACGGTGAACAACTCGTCATCGAGGGCGACAAAATCGTGGGCGAGACCCCACGCCTTGCTCCCGGCGAACAGTTTTCCTACAACAGCTACCACATCACCGGCTGCGATGCGCGCGTCCACGGAAGTTTTCACGGGGTTGATGATTTGGGGCGCCGCATCCACGTGATTTTGCCTCCATTTGACATGACAGTGCCGCCCGAGACAGCCGGGCCTTGCGGCATTTAGCCATTATCGCCGGCATTTATTCACCTAAACTTGCGCTTGCGCCTTCCGGCGGGGTGCTTCCTTCTGACCGATTCTAAATGAAGCTTATTGATTTGAACCGCAACGGCGGTATCGGCGCCAACTCCATGTATGTGAAGATTGGCGAACTAAACATCCTCATCGACTGCGGGTTGAACCCGAAGATGGCCGGCCGCCTGGCCACGCCCGACCTTTCGCTGATCAAAGACGTCCGCTTGGACCTCATCATCGTCACGCACTGCCATCTCGACCACATCGGCAGCCTGCCGGTCGCGATGCGCCAGAATCCGAACACGCCTGTCCTCATGACGCAGTCGAGCCGCATGCTCATCGAGCGCATGCTGCACAACTCCGCCAACGTGATGATGCGCCAGAAAGAGGAGGCCAACATCCCCGACTACCCGCTCTTCACCCACGACGAGATCGACAAGTGTGCCGGCCGCATCGTCGGCCTGCCCTTCGGCCACGTCAAAAAAGTCCGCAGCGCCGATGGCCAAGACGAGATCGACATCCTCTTTCACCGCGCCGGCCACGTCGCCGGTGCCGCCGCCGTCGAGATCCACCACAAACACCGCCACTTCTTCTTCAGCGGCGACGTTCTATTCGAAAACCAGCGCACCCTCCTCGGGGCGCAGTTTCCCTCCGGCCACTTCGACACCATCTGCATCGAAACCACGCGCGGCACCACCGAGCGTCCCGTCGGCAAGGAGCGCATCAACGAGGTCAACCGCCTGATCACCTCCATTAACGACACCATCCAGCGCGGCGGCTCCTTCCTTCTTCCCGTATTCGCCCTCGGGCGTATGCAAGAGGTGCTTTCGATTCTCCACGACGCCCGCAAATTCGGACGCCTTGTTGACTGCCCTATCTTCGCCGCCGGCCTCGGCATGGACCTCGCTGATTACTTCGACGAGATTTCCCGCAAGACCAAGGACGTGCAGTTCAGCCGCAGCGTCATCAAAGATCTCCAGATCAAGCCCGCCCCGCGCAAGCTGGTCGCCGGCGAGGACCCAAAGCAAAACGCCCTCTACATCATCAGCTCCGGCATGTTGGTCGAGCGCACGCCCAGCTACACGCTCGCCTCCGGTCTCCTCGGCAGCGCGCGAAACACCATCGGCTTCGTCGGCTACTGCGATCCCGACACACCCGGCGGCCACCTCCTTGCGGCCAAGCATGGCGACGACTTCCTCTTCGCCACCGCCAACGTGAAGACCACCGTCAGCGCCCGCGTGGAACGCTACGAGCTCAGCGGACACGCCGACCGCGAAGAGCTGTTGGAATTTGCCATTCAGAGCCACGCCCGCGCCGTCATCCTCACCCACGGTGATCCGCCCGCCCGTGCTTGGTTCGCCGAGCAGTTGGCCATCAAAATGCCCAACGCCAAGGTCATCGACCCCGTGCCGTTGCAGACCTACATGGTCTGAGCGATTCACCCGAAGCGGCGGCCTTAACCGGTCGCCGCTTTTTTGCGCCCACGAGAGAACGCTAAACCTTCAACACTGCGCGGAGCTTGGCACACATCGCCGCGTTGCCCGCGATGAACTGGATGCGATCCATCTTCAGGTTGAAAACCTTCATCGGAAACTGTTCGCCGTTGAGAAACTGCACCTCGCCGCCCGCCGCCCACACCAAAGGCACGGCCGCCGCGATGTCCCAGATGCGCACGTTGTGATCCACCGTGCCTTCAAGCAGACCCACGGCGACGTAGGCGAGATGCAGCGTGCTGCTGCCAAGCCCGCGAATCTTAAAGTTCTCAACCAAGGTGGACGCGTGATGGGCGAAGGCGCGGTCGTAGGGGCTGTGAAACCCGATCATGCTGTGCGCATCGGGAGGAGTGGCCCTCACGTGCGCCGCGTGCTCGCCGTCCCAAACGCCGAAACCCGGGCCGCCGTGGATAAGGCTTTTTCGCGCCATGTCATAAACGATGCCGTAAACAGGCATGCCGTTTTCCAGCAGCGCCAGTGAGATCGCGCAGTAGGGGATTCCGGTCGCGTAGTTGTTGGTGCCGTCGATCGGGTCGAGCACCCACGCAAAACGCTTGGCCAGCGGAATCGGCTCCTCGGTCATCGTTAGCTCCTCGCTAAAATAATCGTCGTCAAACTGCGCGCCCAACTCGCGGAAAATCTCTTCCGAGATCGCCACGTCAGACGCGGTGACGCGCGTGCCGTCGTATTTCCATTCGCTCTTCACCTGACCGAAGTCGCGATGCATGAGCGCGGTCTGGGCGAGCACCGCGCGCTTGCCGGCTTCGATGCGTAAGAGGAGTTCCTGTGACTTCATGATTGCCTGCAAGGGGACACGAAACCGCGAGAAATCCAAATGCTTTCGTCAGTCTTTCCCGCCGAGCTGGTGCCCGTGCTTCACGACCGGTCTCCGTCCACCCTGCTTGTTCATCTTGTCCAGCACGGCGGCGAGCTGGCGGCGCTTCTCGTCGGTCTGCGCAAACATATCCAACTGCCGCGCCCCGTGCTCGACGCCGGAAAACTTTACGCTCACCAGGCGCAGCGGGCGTTGCTTCGACCACGCCTGCCTGAGCAACACTCCTGCCAACGGGTAAAACGGCTGCTCCAGATCGCTGGCCTCGGGCAGGCTTTTCCCGGCCGTCTCCTGCGTGAAATCCCCGTAACGCACCTTCACCGTCATCGTGCGCACGCGTTTGCCGTCCGCCCGGATGTCCGCCAGCAGCGCGTCGATCATGCCCTTGGCCGTCCGCTCGATCTCGGCGAAATCGCCCACGTCCTTCCGGAAGGTCTCCTGCTGCGAGTAGCTCTTCGCATCCTCGCGCGCGGTCTTGATCGGACGGTCGTCCTCCCCCCGCGCCATCGCCAGAAACGCCGGCCAGGCGCGTCCAAGCAACGCTTCCAGCTCGCGCTCATTCTTCGTGAAGAGATCGCGGATTTTCCAGATACCGTGCGTCTGCAGCACGGTTTCTGTTTTCGCGCCGACGCCGGGGAGCTTGCCAATGTCGAGCAGCGCTAGAAACGCCGCCTCGTCGCCCGGCGGCACGACCACGAAACCGCTCGGCTTGCGGAGCTTCGAGGCGATCTGCGCAACGAGCTTATTGGTTGCGAGGCCCATCGAGACGGGAATCCGCAACTCGTCCCAGATGCGCGTTTGCAGGCCGCGCACCGCCGCCTCGACTGCGGCGGCGGATTGAAAGCCGCACGGCCCGAGGTCGAGATAGCCTTCGTCGATGGAGTTGCGCTGGACGAGCGGCGTGAGCGTTTCGCACAGGTCGAACATCCTGCCGGAGACGCCGCCGTAGTCGCCTTCGTGCGGCAGCAGAATCAGATCAGGGCAGACCGCCAGCGCGCGCGAGGTTGGCATCGGCGTATAGACGCCGCACGCGCGCGCCTCGTAGCTGGCCGAGGCGATGATGCCTCGCTCGCGGCCGCCGACCGCGACTTTTTTGCCGCGCAACTCGGGACGAAGCGCCAGCTCGACCGACACGAAGAACGCGTCGGCGTCCACATGCGCGATGACCGGGAGCGACGCGGACATGGCGGCCTCCTTCAGCGGATGACCGTGGCCTTGGCGGGCTGGAACCACTTAACGTCCTTCGCATCCGGGTAGGCCGAGAGCACGAGCGCCTGCGCCACCATCAGATTGTCGACGCCCTCCTGCGGAGCCGGCAGCGCGCGCGTTCCGGCCAGCGGCGAGTAAATGCAGATTTTGTCGCCATACTTGAAGATCGTGGCCGCGCAGGGTCGCAGGTAGGAATCGAGTGGGGCGATGAACTCCACCACGCGCACGGGACGGAAACGGCCCAGCTCGATCGCGACTTCCAGCGCGTCATGCAATTCCTGGGTGGTCGCCGCCTTGAGGGTGTAAACCGGCGCGTTTTTCTCCGGAAACTGCGGCAGCGCGTCCACGTAGCACACGTTGGTTGGGTTCATCCCCGGATAGCGCTTGAATATCTGCGGGGTGACCAGCGTGAGATCGAGTTTCTTGTCCACTGGCGGAGAGAGGGAGAGGAAACCGTTGTTGATGTCGTAAACCCAAAGCTTGTTTCCCAACTGGTAAACCGTAACCGCATGACCGCCTCGGATCGTGGAGTCCTTTTGAAGGGATCCCCACTCCAGCACCTTCGCCCAGCCTTCCACTCCGCCTACCTGCCGAACCAAATAAAAATCGCAGAAATGGACGGCTTCGACGAAACAGGAATTCTTCACCAAAAGCGGCCGATACGAACGGGGCGCGCTACCGGTTTCCTGAATCTGATAGTTTGATTTGCCCGACGGCGACGAACATCCCCCAAGCCCTGCGAGAGCGATGGCGGTCAGACAAAGTCCGGTCGGTTTCATGAATCGCATGGAAAGCACGATGGTCATGGCTTGGAGGGAAAACACGGCTGCGTCAAAGCTTGGGATTTTTCCAGCTTTCCAAAGGATTTCTACTCCCGCAGTCCACGCACGTCGCCATATCGTGCGCCGCATTGCAATGCGGACACGTTCCCCCGCCGGCGAAGATGTCGAACGGCTGCCCGCACTGTCCGCACCCCCAATACCGGCCGGCGGGCGGCGAGGCGTGGCACGAGGGGCACTTGAACTCTGCATGACGCGGGAGCTTGGCGATCTTCTGAAGGTCGCGCGCGTGCTTGAAGCCCGACCAGCAGTTCATAAGCAGGAACGCGAGCAACGCGAGCGGCCAGAGCAGGTCCGAAAAGGTATCGTCGGGACCCTGACTCAACACCAGCCAGACTAGCAGTCCCAGCCCGCCCGCAAAGCCCAGGATCGTCGCAATCATCAGGCTGCGTGCACGGCCAAAAGGATACCACAGCACCGAACGCAGGATCTGCCCGCCGTCGAGAGGATAAACCGGCAGAAGATTAAAAATCAGCAGACCCGCGTTGATAAACGCGAGTTGCCGCACGAAGCGGTGCAGGTCGGGCGCGTGCGTAATCCAGCCGTTGGCGCGGTCGAGCCACACCAGACCAAGAAACACCGGCACCAGCGCGACGTTGACCAGCGGCCCCGCCGCGATGCTCCAAAGCGTCGCACCCGGACGCTGCGGGGCGTTCACGTAGGCGACGCCGCCGAGCGGCCAGAGGACAATCTGGTCGGCGGTTCCGCCCACCTGCCGGCAGGCCAGCGCGTGGCCGAACTCGTGCATCAGCACGATCAGGAAGAGCGACAGGTATTCGGCGACCTTCCAGAGCGGCGTGGAGTAGGCATCGGGCCGCGTGGAAATCTGGTAGAATGCCACCAGAAACCACGACCAGTGCAGGTGGACGTTGATGCCGGCCAGGTTGAAAAGATGAAAGGATCCCTTGCGGGTGGGCGTCATGGTTGAGGGCTACGCATCCGCCCCGAAGTCAACAAGGCTATTGTCTCGGCGCGCAGGGTTGTTTGCTTGGTGGGACCCCCTTCTCAACCTTTGTCGCGTTCCGCGCCTGCCTTCATGGTCTTCTCCATTCCTATCACCCTTCGAGTCGCGACCCTTGTCGGCGCGCTCCTCGCAACATCCCTTCTTATGGCCGATACTCCCGCGCCCTATCGTGACCCGCAACTGACGCCCGACGCCCGCGTCGCCGACCTGCTGCCCCGCATGACGATCGCCGAAAAAATCGGCCAGCTCTCCCAAGGCTGCATCAGCGAGAAGAGCCACGCCGAGGGACCGCAACGCAACCCGGTGCGCGACGGAAACATGGGCTCGTTCATCCTGGCGATCGCCCCGGCGCTTTCGGTCGGCATCCGCAATCAGATGCAGCATATCGCCGTGGACGAGTCGCGCCTCGGCATTCCGCTGATGTTCGGCTACGACGCGATCCACGGCTTTCGCACCACCTTCCCCATCCCCCTCGGCCTCGGCGCGACGTGGGACGCGGATTTGGTCGCGCGCGCCCAAGCCGTCTCCGCCCGCGAAACACGCGCGGCCGGCATCGACTGGACGTTCGCCCCCATGTGTGATCTCGCCCGCGACGCCCGCTGGGGTCGCGTGGCGGAAACGTTTGGCGAGGACCCGCTTCTCAATTCCCGGATGGTCGCCGCCTCCGTGCGCGGGCTTCAAGGTGACGACGCCGGCTCGCCCGGCCATGTCGCCGCTACGTTGAAACACTACATCGGCTACAGTGCCGCGATCGGCGGCCGCGACTACAACATGACCGAGATCACGCCATTCATGCTGCGCAACCTCCACCTGCCCTCCTTCCGCGCAGGCGTGCAGGCGGGCGCGCTCACTGTCATGAGCAGCTTCAACGCAAACGACGGCATTCCTGTCGTCTGCGACCCTCACCTCCTCACCGATGTCCTGCGCGGCGACCTCGGCTTCACCGGCTTTGTCGTGAGCGATTGGGAAGGCGTCTCCGAAAGCGTCGCCTGGGGCTACAACGCCACGCCCGCCGAGGCCGCGCGCCGCTCGCTCGCCGCAGGCAACGACATGGAAATGGTCAGCTCCACCTACCGCGACACCCTCAAGGCCGAGATTAACGCGGGCCGCGTCACGCTCGCCACCCTCGACGAAGCCGTGCGCCGCGTTCTCCGCGTGAAATTTCAACTCGGCCTCTTCGAGCACCCCTTCACGCCCGCGCTCGAACCCGAAAAAACTTTCCTCCAGCCCGATGCCGTCGCCTTGGCGCGCGAGGCTGTCGCCCGCTCCGCCGTGCTTCTCCAAAACCCCGGCGTGCTCCCGCTCGCCAAGGACGTTCAACACCTCGCGCTCATCGGTCCGCTCGGCGACGACGCCGTGGAAATGCTCGGCACCTGGCCCGGCATGGGACGCGGGCAGGATGTCGTCACCCTCGCCGCCGGCCTGCGCGCCAAGCTCGCCCCCGGCACCACCCTTGAAGTCGTCCACGGCTGCGACCTCATCGAAAGGGCACCGCGCACGCGCACGTTGATGGACGGCTCCATCGTCGCCGACACCTCGGCGGAGAAAACAAAATCCGCCGACATCGCCACCGCGGTCACCGCCGCCCAGAAAGCCGACGTCGTCATCCTCGCCCTCGGCGAACCTCGCGGCTGGTCCGGCGAATTCGCCTCCCGCGCCGACCTCACCCTCACCGGTCGCCAAAACGAACTCCTCGCCTCGGTCGCCGCCACCGGCAAGCCCGTCGTCCTCGTCACCTTCAGCGGACGTCCCCTGGTGATTCCTGCGCTCCCCGCCGGCGCCGCGTGGCTGCATGCGTGGCACCCCGGCGTGCAGGCGGGCAACGGCTTGGCCGACGTCTTGTTCGGCGACATCGCGCCCTCGGGCCGCCTGCCCATCACGTTCCCCCGGTCCGTCGGCCAGGTTCCGATTTATTACAACGGCTACACCACCGGCCGCCCCGACAAACGCGACTACCGCGACCTCACGCACAAGCCACTCCACCCCTTCGGCTACGGGCTCACCTACACGACTTTCGCCTACGGCCCCGCCCGAGTCATCCCCTCCGCCGGCGCCGACACGCCCCCCGTCGTCACCGCGACCATCACCAACACCGGTCCGCGCGCCGCCGATGAAATCGTGCAGCTCTACATCCACGATCTCGCCTGCTCCGAGGGCGCCCGCCCCGAGCAGGAACTGCGCGGCTGGCAACGCATCCACCTCGCCCCAGGTGAAAAACGCGAGGTGACCTTCTTTCTCGACGATCAGGCCCTCGGCTTCTTCGACCGCGCCGGACATTGGAAAACCGAACCCGGCGACTACTACGTGTGGATCGCCCCCCATGCCGACGCCGGCACCCCCGCACGTTTCACGCGGTGAAAACCGCCGTCCGATTTTCAGTTGGCCTGATTTCCATCACACCATAAAAACAATCTTCCCCATGAAACCCCAAATCCTCCTCGCCTCTCTCCTCCTCGCCGCCGCCTCTGTGGTCCAGGCCGCTTCCGCCAAATGGCCCATAGCCGATCTTTACGTTCCGCCCGCGCCTCCCGGCGTCAATTCCGCCGCCGTCGCCGCACCCAAGCTCGACTGGGTCCAGCGCGTCAAAGCCACCAACGACCGCGCTCAGACCGTCGCCGCTTCCATCAAGCTCGTATTTGACGGCGACTCCATCACCGATTTTTGGCAAACCAAGGGCAAGGATGTCTGGGCACAGCACTACGCCCAGTTCGGTGCGTTTGATTTCGGCATCTCCGGCGACCGCACCCAGCACGTCCTATGGCGCCTCGCCAACGGCCAGATTGACAACTTCAAGCCCACGCTGATCGCCCTCATGATCGGCACCAACAATCTCTCCGTCAACACCGACGCCGAGATCGCCGAGGGCGTCGCCGCCGTCGTCCAAGATTACCGCACGCGCAGCCCCGATGCCGTCGTTCTCCTCCAGGCTATCTTCCCACGCGGTCAGAAAGCCGACGACCCCTCCCGCGCCCGCATCAAGGCCATCAACGAAACCATCTCCAAACTCCACGACGGCAAAAAAATCATCTTCACTGATTTTGGGGACAAGTTCCTCAACGCCGACGGCACGATGAGCCCCGCCATCATGCCTGATTTCCTCCATCCTTCCGCCAAAGGCTACGAAATCTGGGCCGACGCCATCCAACCGATCATCGACCAGTATCTCCCGCCCGCCACACCCGCAGCCCTCGTAAAATAACGCGATTCGAGGTAGGGCGGGACCGCTGGGCCCGCCGCGGATAGTCCAGTTCATGCGATATCAAACCGGCGCGCCCAGCGGTCGCGCCCTACCCTCCGGAGAAAACCGTCCGCTCAGCGTCTGGAGCCGCGCTCCAGACTCTCGTCCGCCGCCGCCGCCGTCGCATCCTGGCACTCCCTCAACGCAAGCGCCGGGTGCTCCAGAATGACCAGCGAATAGGAAAACGCGCGCGCCTTGAGCAACTCCGGAGGCCCCAAAAAGGGTCAGGTTGGGGTTGCCCCGAATTGACGGACAGGAGGAAAGGGTCAAAAGCGAAAGGAAACCCAAATGAAGACCCAGATGGAAAGGCCGGCGGGAAGTCGGCAGAAATACAGCAAGGAATACCAGGAGGAAGCGTTGGCGTTGTGGC
>JANYJB010000077.1 GCA_025361935.1 Verrucomicrobiota bacterium | reverse complement strand
GAAGATGCCGTTACCCTTCTCTTCAACGAAAAGTATAAGGAGTTCGTCAACCGCACCGGCGGTTACACCCGCATCTACAAGCTCGCTCTGCCCCGCATCAGTGATGCCGCCGAAATGGCGTTCATCGAGTTCGTGAAGGCCGACGATCCTGGCTACAAGAAGACCAAGAAGTCCGCCAAAGGCAAAAAGGCTTCCGCCAAGACCACCGAAGCGGCCCCCGCCGCCGAGGCTCCTGCCCAAGCCTAAGCACACGGCAAAGCGCACGGGCGCTTGTCTCACGTTTCAAAACGCGCCGAAGTTCTTCTTCGGCGCGTTTTTTCTTTTCCGGTTGTAGGAGCCCGTTTACGGGCGATTGTAGCGGTGAAATAGTCCTGTTTAACCTAGTTGCCATGGCTCTCCAAATCTCAGCCTTCATCTACTGTCTGATCGTTGCGGCGGTTTTTCTTGGCATGTGGCTCTACTACGACCACCGCGACCACGCCCGCTTCGAGATCGAACGGCGCAAGACCACCTTTCGCTGCCAGCACTGTGAGCATATTTATGCCGCTCAGGGCGTCTTGGAGTTTGGCGTTTGCCCGCGTTGCGGAACGGAAAATGCCAGGCTTAAATTCTAACAACGCAGGACATCCGGCCCGCATTGACACACGGTGCCCCGGTCGCGCACTTTTCCTGCTTTAAATTACGTCCAACGCGCGCCTTTGGCGTCCCACTTTTTCATGTCCCAGACAATTGCCGTCCTCGATTTTGGCTCTCAATACACCCAGGTCATCGCCCGCCGTATTCGCGAGTGCCAGGTCCTCTCCAAAATTTACCACTTCAGCACGCCGGCCGCGCAGTTGAAGGCCGACGGCGTGATCGGCATCATCCTCTCGGGCGGCCCGAGCAGCGTGTTCGCTAAGGACGCGCCCATGCCTGACAAGGCCCTCTTTGAACTCGGCGTGCCCGTCCTCGGCATTTGCTACGGCATCCAACTCCAAGGCTATCTCCTCGGCGGCAAAGTTTCAAAGAGCACTCACCGCGAATACGGTCACGGCGTCCTCACCCTCACCAAACCCGGACGTCTCTTCAAAGGCCTGCCCAAAAAACTCAAAGTCTGGAACTCCCACGGCGACCGCCTCATCGCGTTGCCTCCAGGCTACACCGCCATCGGCACCACCGAGAACTCCGAATTCGCCGTCATCGAAGACCGCAAGCGCAACTTTTACGGCATTCAGTTTCACCCCGAGGTTTTTCACTCCGAGCGCGGCATCGACGTCATCCGCAACTTCCTCCTCGGCATCTGCGGCGCCAAGCAGGACTGGACGACCAGAGACTACATCAAGCACGCCGTGCAGACGATCCGCGACCAAGTTGGCAAGGAGCGCGTGCTCCTCGGACTCTCCGGCGGCGTGGACAGCTCCGTGGCCGCCGCGCTCATTCACAACGCCATCGGCAAACAGCTCACCTGCGTGTTTGTGGACAACGGTCTCCTCCGCGCCGGCGAACGCGAACAGGTCGAAAAACTCTACGCCGACCACTTTCACATCGATCTCCGCGTGGTGGATGCGTCCAAGCTCTTCCTTAAGCGTCTCGCCGGCGTCTCCGAGCCCGAGGCGAAGCGCAAGATCATCGGCAACACCTTCGTCGAGGTCTTTGAAAAATCCCTGCGCTCAATCGGCGGTGCCAAGTGGCTCGCCCAAGGCACGCTCTATCCTGACGTCATCGAATCCGTCGCCATCGCAGGGAACCCGGCCGCGCTCATCAAGTCTCACCACAACGTGGGCGGCTTGCCCGAGCGTATGAAACTCAAACTCCTCGAACCCTTGCGCGAACTCTTCAAAGACGAAGTGCGCGCCGTCGGCGAGTCCCTCGGACTCCCCCGCGAGGTCGTTTGGCGCCAGCCCTTCCCCGGTCCCGGTCTCGGCGTGCGCGTCGCGGGAGACATCACTCAGGAAAAGCTCAACGTCCTCAAAGCCGCCGACGCCATCCTCCAGCATGAGATGATGGAGTCCGGTTACTACTGGAAGGTCTGGCAGTCCTTTGCCGTTTACCTGCCCGTGAAGTCCGTGGGTGTCATCGGTGACGAGCGCAACTACGCCGACGTCATCTCGCTTCGCATCGTCGAGAGCCGCGACGCCATGACCGCCGACTGGGCGAGACTGCCCTACGAGTTGCTCGCGAAGATTTCCTCCCGCATCACCAATGAGGTTCGCGGCGTTTCCCGCGTGCTTCTGGACATCAGCTCCAAGCCTCCCGCGACTATCGAGTGGGAATGAGTTTCCCGTGACCCATGAAAATATCCCTGCGTTTTTCCACCGCTTTCTTTGCTTTGGTTGCGTTGCTCTCTCTTGGCATGCGTGCGTCCGGAGTCGATGAGGTGATCGCCAAGGCACGGGCGGCGGTGGGCGACGAGTCGGCGTTGAACACCCTCAAATCGGTGCATTATGCCGGTAACCTCGAAACTACGGTTATGGATGAAAAAGGGCGGCCCAAAACTGTGACCGTTGCGATCGAGATCATCTTCCAAAAATCTAGCCAGCAGCGCATCGTCGCCACTTCGGCCGACAAAATCGAGATAACCGCCTTGGACGGCTATGATGCCTGGCAGCGCGAACAAGACCCCAAGGATTCCGCCCGCTGGCGCATGACCCTGCTTTCAAAGGAGCAGATAGAGCGCCTTCGCGCCAACGTGTGGGAAAATTTATTCTTCTATAAGGGTATCGAGCGGATCGGCGGCCAAATCGAAGACTTGGGAACCATCGAAATTGACGGCAAGGTCTGCCGCAAACTTTGTTTCGACCACGGGAACGGGGTGCTTTTCTACCGATATTTTGATCAGCAAACAGGGCGCCTGTTGCTCACGGAAACGGAAAACGGCGTGCTCATTCGTGAGCGGGACGACACCACGGTCGAAGGCATCAAATTCCCCCGCAAGATTATTACTGAAAGTAAATTGCCCACTGGTTTAACGCGCACGATCACCATCGTTTTTGACAAGATAACGGTGAACGAAATCTTCGCCGACAGTATTTTTGCTGTGCCGATTGTGGGACGGTAAATCGGGGTAAAAGTGGATTTGCGTCTCGCGCCCGAGACCGGCTCTGGGTAGATTTGGATCGAATACCTGTTTAACCGTGCGAACCCTGCAGTTTGCTTCCAAATCCTTCGACTCTGAACTGGCCGACTTTTGCCGCGGTGCCGCCGTGCCAAAGGAAATACAAGATGCCGTCTCCGCCATCCTCGCGGACGTGCATCAACGTGGTGACGAGGCCGTGGCTTACTACGCCGCCAAGTTCGACGGCGCTAAGCTTCGCGCCCGTGATTTCCGCGTAAAGCCGACGGAAATCGCCGCCGCCGTGAAGCGCCTGCCCACCGCCGAGCGCAAAGCTCTTCTGGCCGCCCACGAAAACATCGTCGCTTTCAATAAACAGAGCCTCCCCAAGGACTGGCTCGGCAAAAACAAGCACGGCGCCCAAGTCGGCGAGATCAACCACCCGATCCGCCGTGTCGGCCTCTATGTTCCCGGCGGCGAGGTGCCGCTCGTCTCGACCGTGCTCATGACGGCCACGCTGGCAAAGATCGCCGGTTGTCCCGAAATCGCCGTGTTCACGCCCTCCAACTCCCAAGGCAAAATCGCCGACGGCCTCCTCGCCGCGTTCGATCTGATCGGCATCGAAGAGGTTTACCGCATCGGCGGTGTGCAGGCCATCGGTGCCGCCGCCTTTGGCACGCTCACGGTGCCGGCGGTGGACAAGGTTTTCGGTCCCGGCAACGCCTACGTATGCGAGGCCAAGCGCCAGGTGTTTGGCACCGTTGGAGTGGATTCACTGCCCGGCCCCAGCGAGGTCATGGTCATCGCGGACGAAACGGCCCGCATTGATTTTGCCGCCGCCGATCTGCTGGCGCAAGCCGAGCACGGTTCGGGTCGCGAAAAAATCTATCTCGTCGCGACATCCGGCAAGATTTTGCACGACATCCATGCCGAGGTGCAGGCGCAGTTAAAACTCATCTCGCGCTCCGAAAAAACCCAGCGCGTGCTTGCGAACGGCTTTGTTTCCATCGAGGTGAAGAATCTCTCCGAAGCCGCGAAGGTTGCGAACTACGTCGCGCCCGAGCACCTCGAATTGTTGGTGAAGGATTCCGCGCACAAGACACTTCTCCGCGACATCACCACGGCCGGCGCCATCATGCTGGGCAATTACACCGCGACCGCGCTTGGCGACTTCACCGCAGGTCCGAGCCACGTGCTGCCCACTGGCCGCGCCGGACGTTTCTTTAGCGGGCTGCGCGTGGCTGATTTTATGCGGCGCACGAGTGTCATCCGCTACGACAAAGCCGCCTTGCGAAAAGGGGAGCCGGTGGTCTCGGCCTTTGCCTCGATGGAGAAACTCGATGCCCACGGTCGCTCGGTGAAGATCCGTGCTTTGTAGGAGCCTGCTTGCAGGCGATCCATAAACTCCCGTCATTTCGTGAACCTTCTATCGCGAGCAAGCTCCCTCCTACATGACTGATCTTTCCTCCCTCGCGCTTCCGCATGTTGCCAAGCTCCATGCCTACACGCCCGGTTTGCAACCCACCGAGCCCGGCTGGGTAAAACTCAACACCAACGAGTGTCCGTATCCGCCCAGCCCGCGCGTGGCCGACGCCATCCGCTCCGAGCTGGCTGAGGACGGCGAGCACCTTCGTCTCTACCCGAATCCCAAGAGCACGCCGCTCCGGCGGCAGATCGCCCAAATCCACGGCCTGCGCGAGGAAAATATCCTCATCGGCAACGGCTCCGACGATGTGCTCAACCTGCTCGTCCGCGTCTTTGGCGGGCCGGCGGCGGCGACCGGCTTCACGGTGCCCAGCTATTCGCTTTATCCGGTGCTTGTCGCCATCAACGACGGCGCGACAAGCGTGATCGAGTTTGACCGCTCCATGCGGCTGCCCGTCGAAAAAATAGCCGCCTCCGGTGCGCGTGCGTTTTTTCTTACTTCACCCAACGCGCCCACCGGAGTCGCGTTCGGCAATGCCGAACTCGAGGCGGTGCTGACCACATTTTCCGGTGTGCTCGTGGTGGACGAGGCCTACGCTCCGTTTGCCAAGGAAAACGCCGTGCCGCTTCTCGCGAAGCACCCGAATCTCGTCATCACGCGCACGCTCTCTAAGGCGCATGCGCTTGCCGGTATTCGGGTCGGCTACGCGCTTGCCGATGCCAGTGTGATCGACCTACTCGACCGTGTGCGCGACAGCTACAACGTGAACCGCCTTTCGCAGGCCGCCGCCTCGGCCGCGCTGGCAGATCCCGGTTACTACGACGCAATCATCGGGAAAATTATTCGCACGCGCGATTACTGGCTCGGCGAATGGGCAGGGAAGCTCGGCTGGTTCACTTATGAATCCCAAACGAATTTCATCTTTACGGAGCCCAAGAACGCGCGCGGCGAAAGCGGCCCGGTGGTCGCCAAGTCCCTCTACGACTTCCTGCTTTGCCGCAAGATCCTCGTGAGGGCGTTCCCCAACCACGCCTTGACCGCCTCTTTCCTTCGCATCAGCGTCGGCAGCGACGACGAGATGTTCGCCGTCAACTCAGCAATCGAAGCATGGCTCAAAACCGCACCGTAACCCTGGCCCGAAAAACCGCCGAAACCGACATTGCGATCACCCTCGCGGTGGATGGCGCGGGCGCGTCTAAAATAGACACCGGCGTGCCCTTTTTCGACCATATGCTCACGCTGTTCGCCAAGCATGGCTTGTTCGACCTCGACGTGAAATGCGTGGGCGATGTCGCGGTTGATTATCACCACACCGTCGAGGATGTCGGTCTCGTGCTCGGTGACGCCTTTAAGAAGGCCCTCGGCGACAAGCTCGGCATCAAGCGCTACGGCTTTTTCCTGCTGCCCATGGACGAATCGCTGGCGCGTGTCGTCGTGGACATCGGCGGACGTCCGCACCTCGCTTATCAGGTCGAGGCGCCGACGCAGTTCGTGCGTGATTTCAATATCATCTTGGTGAAGGAATTTTGCCGTGCGTTCAGCAACGCGCTCGGGGCGAACCTCCACGTCACGCTGATTTACGGCGAAGAGCCTCACCATGTCGCCGAGGCTATCTTCAAGGGCCTCGCCCGCGCGCTCGACATGGCCACGCAGATCGAGCCGCGTGCGGCCGACCAGTTGCCTTCGACCAAGGGCAAGATTTAACCGGTCGCATGGCCGCTCCCGTCATCGCCGTCATCGACAACGGCATTTGCAACCTGCGCAGCGTTACCAAGGCCCTTGAAGCCGTCGGGGCGGACGTGCGGATCGTGCATACGCCCGCCGATGTTGCGACGACGGGCGCCGATGGCTTGGTGCTGCCTGGCGTGGGGGCGTTGGAAGACTGTGTCGCCTCGCTCAAGGCCAGCGGACTTGCGGGCACCGTGCGCGACTGGATCGCCGCGGACCGTCCGTTTCTCGGCGTGTGCCTCGGGATGCAGGCGCTCTTTGAGTTTTCGGAGGAGGGTAACGTCCAGGGGTTGGGCATTTTCCCCGGAAAGGTGGTGCGTTTCCGACGTCCGCCAGAGTTCAAGATTCCGCACATGGGATGGAACACCGTGCGTTTTACCCAGACCAAATCTGCGCTGGCGGATGGGCTTTTGAACGAAGGGGAGGCGTTTTATTTTGTGCACAGCTACCACTGTGTCCCCGCCGATCCCTCGCTGGTCCTAGCCGAGTGTGACTACGGTGGCGTTTTCACGGCGGCGATTGCCCGGGGGCGGTGTTTTGCGACACAATTTCACCCTGAGAAAAGCCAGTCCAAGGGCCTTCAAATCTACCGCAATTTTGCCGCTGTGGCCGCGCCTTCAGCCGCGATTCCGACTTAAACCGTCGTTTATGGGTGGGGCTGGGCAATACTTTTACTAAACTCCCGAGCGGTCCGTGCTAATTGATGCGGGGAAGTAACATGGCGTGATGCGACTTTGCTTTGCATCCGGTGCGGTTTTTGCTCTGTTCGTTGTTCTATGGCGAACTTTGCTACCCTGAAACTAGACGATAAAGAAGTTACACTACCGGTCATAACGGGATCCGAAGGTGAAAAAGGGATCGATATAGGAAAACTGCGCGCCGAAACCGGCCACATCACTTTCGACGACGGCTTCGGCAACACCGGTTCCTGCACAAGCAACATCACTTATATCGATGGTGAGGTTGGTATCTTGCGCTATCGCGGTTATCCCATCGAGCAGCTCGCTGAGAAGTCCAATTCCGTCGAGACCTCCTACCTCGTGACGCATGGCGAACTGCCTACCTCGGAGCAGCGCTCCCGTTTTTCCCATCTTCTGACCCAGCACGCTCCTCTGCGCGAGGGGATGCTTCGCTTCATCCAAAGCTTCCCCCGCGATGCGCATCCGATGGCCGTGCTCTCCGCGAGCATCAATGCCCTGGGCGCCTACTACCCGCATCTGGCGAGCAACAACCATCAGCGCGATCTCGAGCATTTCGATGAGGCCGCCGCCATCGCCATTTCCAAGGTTCGCACCATCGCCGCGCACTCATACCGCGTTAACAACGGTCTGCCGTTCAACTATCCTCGTC
This sequence comes from Verrucomicrobiota bacterium, assembly GCA_025361935.1. Classification (GTDB taxonomy): domain Bacteria; phylum Verrucomicrobiota; class Verrucomicrobiia; order Opitutales; family Opitutaceae; genus Rariglobus. The sequence goes on along the minus strand of JANYJB010000077.1, from coordinate 4,089 downwards.
CGAACCTCGGCTACTGTGAGAACTTCCTCCACTTGATGTTCTCCGAACCGTATAACGAATACGTGCCGACGCCCGAGGTTGCCTCGGCGCTCAATCTCTTCCTTCTCCTTCACGCCGACCACGAGCAAAACTGCTCCACCTCGACCGTCCGCATGGTCGCCTCGGCCGGAGCCAACCTCTTCGCTTCCGTCTCCGCCGGCGTCAACGCCCTCTGGGGTCCGCTTCATGGCGGCGCCAACATGGCCGTGCTTGAGATGTTGAAAAATATCCACGACGACGGTGACGACGGCACCCGGTTCATTGCCGCCGCCAAGTCCGGCAAGGGTGACCGCCTCATGGGCTTCGGGCATCGCGTTTACCGCAACTACGATCCGCGCGCCAAGATCATCAAGACTTCCTTCTACAAGGCGCTCGCTTCGCTCAACATCAAGGACGACCCGCTTCTCAACATCGCGATGAAACTCGAGGAGGTCGCCCTCAGCGACGAGTATTTCATCAGCCGCAAACTCTACCCGAACGTGGATTTCTACTCCGGCCTGATCATGCGCGCCCTTGGCATCCCGTTGAACATGTTCACGGTGATGTTTGCCATCGGTCGCATGCCCGGCTGGGTCGCCCAGTGGCACGAGGTCGCCCAGAACCCGAAGCTCAAGATCTACCGTCCGCGCCAGATCTATACCGGCGCGACGCAGCGCAATTACGTTCCGATCAACATGCGCTGATTTTGGTGCAGGACGATTCGCTAAAAAGCCGGACGACATTCTCGTCCGGCTTTTTTATTTTCCGGCTTTTTCAGAATCCTGCGCGGTAGTGCCGCCTTTCGGTTTTTCGGGCGGGGTTTTAAAAATTTCATCCATGTCGAGCCCGGTGAGAACCTTGATGCCGTGAAGCAGCTTCCACAGGGCAAACATCATCATCGCCATGCTGGGCAGCACGATCACTGGCCAGCTCAGCAGGTGCATTTTACCCAACTCTTCGTTGAACTCAGGAGTGCCCGCCGGGCTTTTCAAAAGGTGGTGTGCCAGCAGGAAATTGAGCACCGCGCTGAGCAGAAACGAAGCCACGAGCAAAAGGCTGGCTTGCACCAGCAGCCGGTCAAAGGCCGGACGATTGTTGCGGGCCGCGAGCACCGCGTCCACGCGGGCGATGTCGATGACTTGTTCGTTGTAGAGAATCGCACGGACAAGCGGAGTTTTGGTTTTCAGTGAAGCCAGCACGGCTAGGCCGATGATTGCGGGAACGGCGCCCTCTTTCACCGCAAACCAAAATCCGCTGATGTGCATCAGCCCGAGTCCGCCCGTCAGCAGCACGCTCGCCAGACCCACGATGGAAATAAAGTTGGCGTGGCGGCGTTTCGCGTAGTCCCAGGCACCGTAACCCAAGGGGAATGCCAGCGCCACGACCAGCCCCCACACCGGCCCGAGTCGCTCCGCCGTGCTGAGCTTCGAAAGCACGAAAGACGGCAGGGCGATGTTGAAAATCAGATTGAGGAAAATGTTTTCCGGCTTGGATGCGGGCTTGGTCATTTAACCGAACCAATCTTGAACTCGCGGTCGCAGGAAGGAAAATTCGGGGCATATTCCTGATTTCCTGACTAAGACATTTCTGTTTGTGTCCCACATCCCATGATTCTCCTCGGTGTAAATATAGACCACTGCGCGACTGTCAGGCAGGCCCGTTATCGCGGTTATGCCCCCGCCGAGGGCGGTCCGGTCGAGCCCGATCCTGTGCAATTCGCGTTGCAGGCAGAGGCGGCGGGAGCCGATGGCATCACGCTGCATCTCCGGGAAGACCGCCGGCATATTCAGGATCACGATGTGTGGCGGGTGCGCGAACTTGGCCGCACGCCGCTTAACCTCGAGATGGCCTGCACGCCCGCGATGATCGCCTTCGCGCTCAAGCTCAAGCCGCATGCCGTCTGCATCGTGCCCGAAAGTCGCGAGGAGATTTCCACCGAGGGAGGGCTGGACGTGGTTGCCAACCGCGACCGTGTGAAGGCTTGCGTGGATGCGATGAACGCTGCGGGGATCATCACGAGTCTTTTTATTGATCCCGTCCCTGCGCAGATCGAGCTCAGCGCCAAGCTCGGGGCTCCTTGGGTCGAACTCCACACGGGTGCATGGGCCAATGCCTGGCACACGCCGCAGCGCGCCGCCGAGTTTGCCCGCCTGCGCGAAGGCGCCGTCGCCGCTCATGCGGCCGGTCTGGTGGTCAATGCCGGCCACGGCATCAATTATTCAAACGTGATGGAAATCCGGACACTGCCCCACGTCCACGAGCTCAACATCGGCCACACGATCGTCAGTCGTGCGCTTTCCACCGGCATCGCCGAAGCCGTGCGGACGATGAAAGCGCTGATGAACCCATGAGCGAGCCGCGCCTCATTTCCCTGCCTCCCGGCGGTTTGCTGCTCGGTCTTGGTTCCGACCTGATCGACGTTGCGCGTATCGCGGGCGTGCTGGAGCGTCAGGGAGACCGTTTTCTTAACCGGGTTTTCACCGACGAGGAGCGTGCCTACTGCTTCGGGATGAAGTTTCCGCATAAACATCTCGCCGCTCGTTTTGCGGCGAAGGAAGCCGTGTCGAAGGCGTTCACCACCGGCATCGGGGCGGAGTTGGGTTGGAAATCCGTGTCGGTTTATCACGGCGAACGCCATGAACCGCTCGTGCGCCTCGATGAACAAGGGCAGGCGTTGCTCCGGCAGGTGGGCGGCACGTCGGTCCTGCTCACGCTATCGCACACGGACACGGCGGCGATGGCCGTTGCCGCCATCGTGAAGTCCGTCTAGATATCCCTTTGGCCCGACCTGCTGAGGTGACCGCCAGAAACTAGGCCAGTGACAGAGTTAGTCCGGGGGATAAAAGGAACCCAGACCATGAAAGGAAAACGCTACACGACGGAGGACAAGATACGGATACTGCGCGAGGCCGACGCGGGCCTGAGCATAGTGGAAGTCTGCCGGGAGAGGAACATCTCGGAGCAGACGTTTCACCGGTGGAAGCGGCAGTTCGGGATGATGGAGATCCCGGAAGCCAGAAGACTGAAAGACCTGGAGCGAGAAAACTCGGAGCTTAAAAAAATGCTGGCGGACTCACTGCTGAAGAACCGGGTCTTGGAGGCGGTGAACGCAAAAAAATGGTAAGCCCGGGGCATAAAAGGCAGATGGTGGCCTACGTGATGGAACAGGGCCTGTGCTCCGGGCGAAAAGCCTGTCGGTATTTAAGACTGGCCAGGGCGACCCTGAGATATCGCCAGCGGCCGCCCGGCGCAGCACGAAGTCGGCTCGCCGAGAAGATCCACGCGTTGTCAGCCAAACACCCGAGATACGGGTATAGACGGATCGTGGCTCTCTTGCGACAGGAAGGCTGGCAGACCAGTCGCAAGCAGGTGCAAAGGCTGCGCCGGGCCGAAGGCTTGAGGGTGCCGCCACCCCGTAAGAAACAGGTTCGCCAAGGCGTCTCCACGGGTCTGCCCACGCGGGCGACGCATCGCGGGCATGTGTGGACCTGGGACTTCGTGGCCGATGCCACGGCGATCGGCGGAACACTGCGCATGCTCACCGTCTTGGATGAATACACGAAGGAAGTGCATGTGCTGCGACCGGAAAGGCGAATCGGCTCGGCCGACGTGATCGAGTTGGTGAAAGCCGCCGTGGCGCAGCACGGTGCGCCGGAATACATCCGTTCGGACAATGGCTCGGAGTTTATAGCGAAGGATCTCCAGCGCTGGCTGGCCGAGCAGAACATCAAGACGATCTACATCACCCCGGCCAGTCCGTGGGAAAACGGCTTCGTGGAAAGCTTCCACAGCCGCTTCCGCGACGAATGCCTGAACCGGGAGCAGCTCTACACCCTCAGCGAAGCAAGGGTCGTCATCGAGGACTTCCGCCGAGACTACAACGCCACGAGACCTCATAGCTCGCTCGGTTATCAGTCGCCGCAACGCTTCGTCCAACAGACAACCTCTCCAAGCCCTGGCTGCGGTCAGGCCCGCCAAGCCGGGCCTTCCCTCCGCCACGGCTTGCCAACACAAACCATAACCAACACACCATAATCAACTGCTCGGACTAACTCTCAACATGGACTACTT
>JANYJB010000071.1 GCA_025361935.1 Verrucomicrobiota bacterium | reverse complement strand
AAATCAGGCGATTTGGCATCCGATAAACTCAGCAAAGTGAAGGCGAACGCCAAATTTGTCGCCGCACTTGCCGACCGTTTGGACAAATCCGGCGACGCCAATGACAAGGCCGCGACGGCGTTGAGCTTCAGAAAGCTTCAGGCCATTCTGGAGCAGATCGTGGCACAATACCCGGTCGCGGCGCCCAAGCATGACATGAGTGGAATGCAGGGCATGGACGGCATGAAGTAAGGCGGCGCTCCGTCCCTTCGATCAGAAGACGACCTCCCATTCGATCAGACGCATGGGAGGTCACGTCCGCGGAATCGGTCCCCAATAGGTTAACCGGCGGTTTCCTCCCTCATCCACTCCTGGCTCGCCGATCAGGTAAACTCTGGCGCTCCAGCCTAAAGTGTATTAGTTAGAGGATATTGGTATTACACAGTGCGCAAGCCTCGGTATGTTTACGTAACATGCCGTTACGTTACTTGGCGTAACGGCGTTTTACGCAATGGCCGATGAATCACTTAATGCCCCCAAGACAGAGGCGAAGCGCCGCTCACAACAAATGGCGCCAGCCTTGGACAATGAAAAACGTGGCAAGGCCACCGAGCAGCACCGCCGATACATAGGGGGCACGTTGGGCGAGTTTACCGAAGCCCTTGAATCGCTTTTCCGCGTGGCGAACGCCCCAAGCGGCAAACACGCCGGACGCCACCATCGTCAGGGCTAAACCCAGGCTGAACGCGGCCACCAAGGCAAAGCCGAGGGTGAATCGCTTCAGTTGCAGGCATACCAGCAGCACGGTGAAGGCGGCGGGGCACGGCATGAGTCCGCCGGTAACGCCGAACCAGATGATCTGGCCCGTCGTGACAGTCCGGTTCGTGAACCGCCGTGCGATGTCCGCCGCGTGCGCCTGTTCGTGCGCGTCGGCATATTCTCCCGCGGTCAGGTTGCTCAAATCGGCGTGATGGTGGTGGTGATGCGCGTCCTCTGTAAAGACGATCTCGTAGCGGTGATCGTGACCGTGATGGGACTGCGTCAGGATCGCAGTGAATGCGTGGGGTTCAGGAATCTCCGAGAGCGACTCCAAGAAGCTGTCACCATCCGCTTGTTCGACACGTTTGAATTCAAAAATCTGGGTCAAGCCGCCATCTCGACGGGTCTCGATCTGGAGAATATCGTGCTTCGTCGCGTCCTTGGGATTCTTGCTCGAATCGAAAAAATGGAGGCGAAAACGCGGGGGGACTCCCGTCTCAAACACCTCCACCTCGACAAAACCATGGCCCGTGTCGATGAACTGCCCGTGGTGCGGCCCCTCTTTTTCATGCTCGACCGCGTGATCCGCTGCCATGCGTTGATCGCGCCGCACGCGCCAAAACATCCAGGCCGCAAGTCCGGCGATCATGATGCCTGATCCGATTTGGAAGTAGGGTTCGGTAGATTCCGCGCTCCAGCTCGAACCGAAATGCAAGGCTCCGGCGGCGAGAACCCAGATGATAAGCGAATGGGAGATAGCCGCGGAAAGGCCAAGCAGAACGGCCTGAACAATGGTTCCTCGAACCGCGATGATGAAGGCTGCCATCATCGTTTTCGAATGGCCCGGCTCAAGGCCGTGGAGCGCACCCAGCAGGATCGCGGTGGGAACGAAGACAAAGGCATTGTCGCCGCCTTGCTGGAGCATCTGGGAAATATCCATAGGTGCTCCATACCCCCACCCCCCATATTAACAAGTTTATTTGTTTTCTCTTGGCGCTCCCAAGGGCCAAGCTCCTTGCATGTCACACAATCCTGCTAATATCGAAGGGGACCGGCGCGCCCTTCAGATCCGGTTGCGCCGCATCATCGGGCAGCTCAAGGGCGTTGAGTCGATGGTGGCCGGTGACTACGAGTGCGCCGAAGTGATGAACCAGATCGTGTCCGCACGCAGCGCCTTGAAGTCTCTCGCTGAAAAAATCCTCGTAGAGCACGTCGAGCACTGCATAGGCGAGGCCGACACCCCCGAACAACGACGGCGCGACCTTAAGGAGGTCACAACCATGCTTCGGCGTTACGTCGAGTAAGGCTGCACTGGAAGGTCATGCGAAGGCCACGCGTTGCTATGCTTGATTATCCAGAGGAGAATGGAAAGCCCGCCAGATCGAGGCTATCAGCGTATTGGCGATTCATCCCGTCACGTCACCTCTTACCGGCGGTGCGGGCCGCCATAGCATCCAAGGCTTACAAAGGGTAAGCAGCCAGCGCGACCGGATTGCGTCTCAACTTCTTCGGAGCTTTCTCGGCAAATCGTGTAAGCATGGTTTGCCCTGTTCGGTGTTTACCGTGTCCCAATGGTTTCATGACGACCACGTCCGGTTTGCTCACCCACTCGCAACGACGCTTTTGAAGCAAAACGGGGAATGGACGCAATTGGTAGCCGTTACCCTTGGGTGGTGATTTTTCAATGCGTTGACCTTTCGCCTTTGGAAAAGGGATGCCGCCAAGTGCCCGAAATCGCTTTCTCAATAGCTCACCGCGTTGGCGTGGGTTCATTGTTACTTTTTTGTGCCAAACTATCAGGCAGAAAAGACTTAATTCAAATTAGGATACTACGGCGCGCCTTAGTCCTTGCCAAGGGCGAAACCGCTCCGCACGTTCTTCCCTTTTCCAAAGACCGAACGCCCTCCGCGCTTATGAACCAGAACATCCGCAATATCGCCATTATCGCCCACGTTGACCATGGGAAGACCACCCTCGTCGACCAGCTCCTCAAGGAAGGTGGTGTCTACCGTGCCAACCAAGCCGTCGAAGTCCGCGCCATGGACTCCATGGACCTCGAAAAAGAAAAGGGCATCACGATCAAGGCCAAGAACACCTCCGTTCACTGGAAGGGCAAGATCGTCAACATTCTCGACACCCCCGGCCACGCCGACTTCGGCGGCGAGGTCGAGCGCGCCCTCCGCATGGTGGACGGTGTTCTCCTCGTGATCGACGCCTATGACGGCCCCCAGGCCCAGACGCGCTTCGTGCTCCGTAAAGCCCTCGCCCACGGCCTCAAGGTCGTCATCGTCATCAACAAGATCGACCGCCCCAACGCCGACCCGGCCAAGATGTATGACAAGGTTCTCGAACTCCTCATGGAACTCGAGGCCACCGAGGAGCAGTTTGACGCCCCCGTCGTTTACGGTTCCGGCCGCGACGGCTACATGATGTATCACCTCGGCGAAGAGAAGAAGGATATGACCCCTCTCTTCCAGACGATCATCGACCACGTTCCGCCTCCTTTCGCCAAACCCGAGGAGCCCTTCCACATGCTGGTCTCCAACATCGACTGGTCCGACTACGTCGGTCGTATCGCGGTCGGCAAGATTCTCGGCGGCATCATCAAGGTCGGCGACCCGATGTTCGTCGTCCGCCACAATGAAGGCGGCAAGAAGGTCCGCACCAAGGTCACCAAGATATTTGAATTCACCGGTCTCGGCCAGCGCGAGGTCGATCAGGCCCACGCCGGCAACATCGTCGGCCTCGCCGGCTTTGAAGACGTGGACATCGGCGACACTCTCGACGTGCGCGAAGACGGCCACGCCCTCCCCTTCACCCAGATCGATCCGCCCACGCTGGAGATGCAGTTTTCCGTCAACGACGGCCCGCTCGTCGGCCAGGAAGGCAAACTCGTCACCTCCCGCCAGATTCGCGAGCGCCTCATGCGCGAGTTGAAGACCAACGTCTCCATCTACATCGACGACGCCGAGCGCGCCGGCGTGTTCAACGTCAAGGCCCGCGGCACCATGCAAGTCGCCGTCCTTGTCGAGACCATGCGCCGCGAAGGTTTTGAAATCCTCGTCTCCCGCCCGACCGTGATTGAAAAGATCGTCGATGGCGCTCGCCATGAGCCCTACGAGACCGTCTGGATCGAGGTTCCCGACGAGTGCGTCGGCTCCATCATGCAGAACCTGGCCAACCGCAAGGGCCAGCTCACCAACATGGAAAAGCTCACGGTCACCACCATGATCGAGGCCACCATCACGACCCGCGGCCTCATCGGTCTAGAAATCGACGTGATCAACGCCACCAGCGGCCGCGGCATCACGAGCCATCTCTTTAAGGAATACGGCCCGTATGCCGGTGAAGTGCTCACCCGCATGACCGGCGTGATCACGGCGACCGAAGCCGGCGAAACCACCACCTACGCCCTCCTGATGGTTCAGGAACGCGGCAAGCTCTTCATCGGGCCCGGCGAGCAGGTTTATGAAGGCATGATCTGCGGCGAGAATCCCCGCAACGAAGACATCTCCTGCAACGCCGTGCGCGAAAAAGCCCTCACGAACTTCCGTTCGCAGGGTTCGGGTGTGGCCACCGGCCTCATCCCCGCCGCCAAGATGTCCCTCGAGCGCGCCCTCGAATACATCGCGTCGGACGAGCTCCTCGAGGTCACCCCGAAGAACCTCCGCCTCCGCAAGCGCATCCTCAACACCGGCGAGCGCCTCAAGGCCAAGAAGTCCGGCAAGTGAGTTAAAGCCTGTAGCGTCATTCATTCAAAGCCGCCGGTTCACTCTGGCGGCTTTTTTGTGCAACTTGTTCATCTTACCCTTTGCGTCACCGACCCTTTGCGTTTTACTTCCGACTTTAATCCATGATTGAGGTTAAGAATCTCACCCGCGTCTTCCGCACCTATAAAAAACAGCCCGGCTTCTGGGGCGGCGTGCGTGGCCTGTTCAAACGCGAATTTGAGGAGATCGCCGCTGCCAAAAATATCTCATTCTCGATCGCCGAAGGCGAACTCGTCGGCTTCCTCGGACCCAACGGCGCCGGCAAGACCACGACGCTCAAGATGCTTTCAGGTCTGATCTACCCCACGAGCGGCACCGCCCTGGTCGCCGGTCACGACCCCACAAAACGCGAAAACGCCTACCGCCGCCTCTTCGCCCTCGTGCTCGGACAGAAAAACCAGCTCTGGTGGGACCTGCCCGCCATCGAATCCTTCCTGCTTCTACGCCACATTTACGGCCTGCCGGCCGATCAATACCAGCAGACCCTCGACGAACTCGTGGACCTGCTCGACGTGCGCGCCAAGCTTAACGTCATGGTGCGCGAGCTTTCCCTCGGTGAACGCATGAAGATGGAGCTTATCGCCGCCCTGCTCCACCGGCCGCGCGTCCTTTTTCTCGACGAACCCACCATCGGCCTCGACGTCATCTCCCAAAAATCCGTCCGCCGCTTTCTTCGCGAATACAACCGTAAGCACAAGGTCACCATCCTCCTCACGAGCCACTACATGGCCGACATCAAGGAACTTTGCGACCGTGTCATCGTCATCCACAAGGGCTCAAAAATCTACGACGGCGAACTCGCGCGCCTCGAAAACGCCGACGGCAGCAAAAAGAAAATCATCACCTTCCTCCCCGCCGATGGAAAGTTCCCCGACACCTGGCGCTCCCTCCACGGCGAAACTGTTCGCGACGAGGCCGAGGGCAAGTTCACCATCCGAGTGGCCGCCGAAAACGTTGTCGCGGTCTCCCAAGAAATCCTCACCACCGGCCCCGTCGCCGACATCACCATCGAGGACATTCCGCTTGAAGACGTCATCACCGAGCTCTTCAACGCACAGTGACGCGTTTCTGCCTTTGACGCGCCCGCCTCCCATCGCACGCTGGTTTCCGTGGACACGTTTTTGATCGCCCTCGCCTCAGTCGTCGCCGGTGCCGCCGGCGCGTGGTTCTTCTTGAACACTAAACTGGGCGAACGCCTCCGATCCCGCGAATCCGAAAACGCCCGCCTCGTCTCCCATCTAGCCTCGGCTCAGGCCTCCCTCGATCAACTCTCAACCCTCAACTCTCAACTCAACTCATCCCTCGCCGCCGAGCGCGCGTCCTTCGCCGCCCAGCTCGCCGCCGGCGAACAACGTCTCGCAGAACGCGAAACCCTCGCCGCCCGCTACCTCGCCGACGCCGAAAAACTCAAGGCCACCCTCCAGACAGAGTTTCAGGCCATCGCATCTAAACTTCTTGAGGAAAAATCCGCCAAGTTCACCGACCACAACAAGACTCAGGTCGAAGCCCTCCTGCATCCGCTCCGCCAGCAGCTGACCGACTTCCGCCAGCGCGTCGATCTCGTTTACAAGACCGACGGCGAGGACCGCACCGCCCTCAAGACCCAGATCGAGCAGCTCCGCCAGCTCAACGTCCGCATCACCGACGAAGCCCACGCCCTCACTCACGCGTTGAAAGGCCAGTCGCAGGCCCGCGGCGCTTGGGGCGAGCTCATCCTCGACCGGCTCCTCGAATCCACCGGCCTTGTCAAGGGACAGGACTACCTCACGCAGGAAAGCCTTACCACCGACGACGGCCGCCGCCTCCGTCCCGATGTCGTCCTGCGCCTGCCGGACCAGCGACACCTAGTGATCGACTCGAAGGTTTCGCTTGTCGCCTACGAACGCGCCGTCAACGCCTCCGCCGATCCCGAGCGCATCGCAGCCACCGCCGAGCACACCCGCGCCGTCCGCACCCACGTTGAGCAGCTCAGCGACAAGCGCTACGAAGACACCGGCAAACTCTTCACGCCCGACTACGTGTTCATGTTCGTCCCTCTCGAGCCCGCCTTCACGCTCGCCCTGGAAAACGACCGCGTCCTCTATGAGTGGGCCTTCGACCGCCGCGTCATTCTCTGCACCGCACCTACCTTGCTCGTCACGCTCAAGACCGTCGCCAACCTCTGGAAACAGGATCGCCAGTCGAAAAACGTGCAGGCCATCGCCGACCGCGGCGGCCGCCTTTACGACAAATTTGCCGGTCTCTTCGCCGATCTTGAGGAAATCGGCAAACACCTCGCCCGTGCCCGAGAGAGCTATGACGATGCGCTCGGCAAGCTGAAGACCGGCCCTGGCAATCTCCTCGGCCAAGTCGAAGAGCTGAAGACCCTCGGCGCCAAGGCCAAGAAATCCCTCCCCGCGTCGTCAAGCGAGAGTGAAGGTTGATCCGTCCATGCCCGCCGCTCATCACCCGATCGAAGGTCTCTGGCTGCCTGTCCGCGCCGAACTCGACGGCGTCGAGGCGCCCGCCTTGGCGATCGAGCGCATCGAGCTTACCCTTCGCTCGGGCAAATACGCCGTCCGTTTTGCGGGCGAGCACCACGACCGCGGCCATTACGAACTCATCAACGTGGAATCCGGCCACGCACGCCTAACGCTCACGAGCCAGCATGGCGAAAACGCCGGACGCATCTTCGCGTCGATCTACCAACTCCTCGGCAACCGCATGCGCATCTGCTACGGTCTGGACGGTATCACGCCAGACGCCTTCGCGACGAAGTTGGATTCGCAACGCTACCTCGTCACCTACCGCCGCAAGGAGTAGCCATCGCGTTCGTCGCGCCCGTTCACTCGCCCAGCCGCCGTCCACGCCCTGCCTTGATCTCGGCCCGCTGGCGTTTGCCCGCCACCGAAATCGCCTTCTGCCGCGCACTGCGTTTGCGGTTCGTGCGGCGCATTTTCGCCACCGCCTGCTGCCGTTCCGTCTCGGCCTTGCGCAACACCGCCTCCAGTTTGGCGCACAGCTCGGCCCACGCCGTCTCGCGGTTGGCCGCCTGTGAACGCTCTCGCTGGCAACGCACCTCCACGCCTGTGGGACGGTGACGCAGCCGGACGGTTGACGAGGTTTTGTTGATTTTCTGCCCACCCGGACCCGACCCGCGGATAAAATGCTCCTCCACGTCGCCGGCCATCACGCCCAGCGCATCAAGCCGCCCTTGAATTTGAGTTGGTAAATCCACCGCGCCCCCATTTCTTTTCACGAAACACTTTTTGCGCAAGCGAGTCCTATCCTCCTCGCCAATACCCCACATACTTTCGCCCAAACCATGATCACCGGTCCCACTTGGTCCCAGAAACTTCGCGACGAAATCGGCAAGGCCGTCATCGGCCAGGACGCCGTCATTGAGCGCCTGCTGGTGGCGCTTCTTGCCAACGGCCATGTCCTCCTCGAAGGCATGCCGGGTCTCGCCAAGACCCTGCTTATCAAATCACTCGGCACCGCCCTCGGCGTGCAGTTTGAGCGCATTCAGTTCACGCCCGACCTGCTCCCCAGCGACGTGGTCGGCACCATGGTGTTCTCCCCCAAGGACGGCGCCTTCACCCCACACCGCGGCCCGATCTTCGCCAACCTCGTCCTCGCCGACGAAATCAACCGCGCCCCCGCCAAGGTCCAGAGCGCCCTGCTCGAGGCCATGCAGGAACGCCAAGTCACCATCGGCGGTCACACCCACCTGCTGCCCAAGCCGTTCTTCGTGATGGCCACCCAAAATCCCGTCGAGCAGGAAGGCACCTACCCGCTCCCCGAAGCGCAGACCGACCGCTTCCTGTTCAAGCTGCTCGTCGATTACCCCACCGCCACCGAAGAGTCACTTATGATGCAACGCTGGGGCCAGGTCACCCGCCAGCCCGCCCTTGAGGCCGTCGCCAACGGCGCCGAGCTCCTCGAACTCCGCGGCGAGGTTGACAAGGTTCACCTCTCACCCGCCGTGCAGGCTTACATTCTCGCCCTCGTGCGCGCCACCCGCGCCCTCGCCGAACCCGCCGCCGGCAAGAAACGCTATCTCACCTTCGGTGCCTCGCCCCGTGCCTCGCTCGCGCTCTACCAGGCTGCCAAGGCTCTCGCCTGGTTACGCGGCCTCGACTACGTCACGCCGACGCTCGTGCAGGACATTGCCCCTGACGTCCTCCGCCACCGTGTGGGCCTTACCTACGAGTCCGAGGCCGAGGAAATCACCAGCGACCAGCTCATCGCCCAGGTGATCAAGCAAACCCCCGTCCCTGAAGTCTGACCTCCGACTCATTCTCGTTCTTCTTTCTCTTTCTCGTTCTCTCATTCCGAACCACTCGATCCGAGAACGAGAACGAGAAAGAGAACGAGAATGATTTATTGATCGTGCCATCCGACGCTCCATCTCCCCCCGTCCCCGCCAGCCCCCTAGCCCTTCTCCGCCAGCTCGAGTGGCGCGTGCGCCACGCCGTGGAAAACGTCCTCAGCGGCGAATACCGTTCGGCCTTCCGCGGACGCGGCATGGAGTTCGACCAAGTCGTGAAATACGAGTTCGGCGACGACGTGCGCGACATCGACTGGAACGTCACCGCCCGCCTCGGCGAACCCTACCGCAAGAAATTCGTCGAGGAACGCGAGGTTACCGTGATGATTCTCCTCGAGGACACACCCAGCCTCCAGTTCGGCTCCGGCGCGCAGTCCAAGCGCGAGGCCCTGCTCGAACTCGCCGGCCTCGTCATGATGCTCGGCGCCGTCAACCGCGACCGCGTCGGCTTCGTCCACGTCACTCCGGACGGCTACACCCTCCGCGAACCCGTGCGAGGACGCGGCCCCATCCTCCACGCCGCCGCCTCGCTCCTTGGCGCGCCCGCGCCCGCCCTCAAATCCCAAATCGAAAATCCCCAATCTCAAATTCCTTGGCGCCTCATCGCTCGCACCGCCCCGCGCCACAGCGTGCTCATCTGGCTCGGCGACTTCCCTCCGCGCGACGAGATAGAGGGCTGGGCGGTGATCAAGCAGCGTTACCAGACGATGGGCTTCCGCGTGGAAGATCCGTGGGAACGCGCCCTGCCCGACGAGGACGCCTTCGCTGCCTACGACCCCGTGAGCGGGCGTCTCGTCAACTTGGAAAACTCCACCGCCGAACGCGCCGCTCACGCCCAATGGAAGGCCGGGCGCGACTCCGTCTGGCGCACCCTTTTCCCAGACGCCCTCAGCCGACTCTCAGTTGGCACCGACGAAAACCGCCTCGACGCCCTTGTGAAGTTTTTCCACGCGCGCATGCGTCGCTGACCCATGCCTCCCTACACGCTCCACGATCCCCTCTGGTTGCTCGCCCTCGCGGTTTTCCCGCTAGTGCTGTGGCTGCGCGGGCGTCGTGCCGTGCCGGTGCTGCTCGTCCCGTTCGCCGCCGCCTGGCACCGCCCGTCGCTCGCGGCCTCATCCCGCTGGCCCGCCGGTCTGGCCGTGGCCGGCCTCGTTTTGCTGGTGATCGCCCTCGCCCGCCCGCAGCGCATCGAGGACAAGCGCGAGGTCCACAGCCAGGGCTACGACCTGATGCTCGCGATCGACCTCTCCGGCTCGATGCTCGCGGAGGATTACGAAAAAAACGGCGAAGCGATCAATCGCCTTCAGGCAATCAAGCCCGTCATCCAGGCCTTCATCGACAAACGCCCGAGCGACCGCATCGGCATCGTCGTCTTCTCGGGCCGCGCCTACACGCTTGCTCCGCTCACCTTCGACCACGACTGGCTCGCTCGCCAAGTTTCCCGCCTTAAGATCGGCCTCATCGAGGACGGCACCGCCATCGGCGACGGCCTGGGCATCGCCCTCACCCGCTTGGAACAGGCCGCCCGCGAGCAAGGCGCCCAGCGCAAGGGCGCATTCGTCGTCCTCCTTACCGACGGCGCCAACAACCGCGGTTCTCTCGCGCCGGCACAGGCGACGCAAATCGCTAAGAGCCGAGGCATTCCCGTCTATACGATGGGCGCCGGACGCGACGGCCTCGTGCCGTTCCCCGTTTTCGACCAGAATGGCAACCGCATGGGCACCCGCCGCATCGTCGCCGACCTCGATTCAAACGCCCTCATCAACATCTCCCAGACTACAGGAGGACAATACTACCGCATCGACGACACCAAGGCCATCGAGTCGGCCTTCAAGTCCATCGACCGCACTCAAAAAATCGAATTCCAGTCGAAGAGCTACCTGCTCACCACCGAGCTTTTCACTTGGTTTGCCGCCCCGGGCCTTGCCTGTCTCCTTCTGGCCGCACTGCTCATCCGCGCTCGCCGACCTTCAATGTCCGCCCCTCCGTTTTCCTCATGAGTTTTTACTGGCCACACGCTTTCTGGCTTCTGCTCATCCCCGTCTTCTTGACGATCAGGGAATGGCGGCTCCGTCGTGTTTCAGGCGCGGAGAACGACCATCCGAAAATCCTGCGTGCCGAGGCTGGTCGATCATCCGTCATCGTCCGTGATGTCTCCTTCAGACGCAGCTCCCGGTGGCGTCTCCTGCTCGGCTTGTCCCTTGCCATCGTCGCGCTCGCCCGTCCCCAATGGGGGCGCATCGACGAGCCCGTGTTCGACCAGGCCCGCGAAATCCTTATCGCCCTCGACCTCTCGCGGAGCATGTTGTCCACCGACGTAAAACCCACACGCCTCGATCGCTCCCGCCTGCTCATCACCAGTCTCCTCGAACAACTGAAGGGCGAACGCGTCGGCCTCGTCGTTTTCTCCGGCACGGCTTTTCTTCAAAGCCCGCTCAGCTCCGACTACGAAATTCTTAGCGAGTTTCTCCCGCAGCTCGGTCCCGACTTCCTACCCGAAGGTGGCACCAACTACAATGCCCTCCTCGAAACCTCCATCGCCGCCTTCGGCGCCTCCGGTGCAGCCGACCGCTTTCTCATCGTCCTGAGCGACGGTGAGGCCCAGTCCGACGACTGGCACAAACACGTGGACGAACTTAAAACCAAGGGCATCCGCGTGATCTCCCTCGGTGTCGGCACCGCCGATGGCTCGATGATCCCCGACGGCGCGGGTGGTTTCATGAAAGACGAACGCGGTGCCGTCGTGCTTTCAAAGCTCAACAACTCCACTCTCCATGAACTCGCCGACAAGACTGGCGGGGTTTACACCGACGCCAGCTCGTGGGTTGACCTGGCCCAGCTTATCCAAACCACCATCAATCAAGGCAAACGCGGCGAATTTAAGGACGTCAGCCGCGTCCGCCTCGCTGAACGCTATCAATGGGCGCTCGCCCCCGCGTTGTTCTTTCTCGTCTGGAGTTTCTGGCGCGAGTTCCCTGTCCACCCCAAGCCCCGCGCATTGCGATTGGCTCAGGAAGTCGTGAAACCTCTCGCCGCCGCCCTCCTTCTTTTCCTGATCCTTTTACCTCACAGCGTTTTCGCCGCCGCCGACCCGCTCGCCGCACCACTTACCAAGCTCGTCGGCCAGCTTTCTTCCCGCGAAACCATCAGCGCCGCTGATTACGCCTCTTTCGCAAACTCTACCCTCGAATACGGCGAACGCCTCCAGTCCACGCAGCAACCTGTCCCCCACGGCCCGGTTCACGACGCCATCGCCGGCGTCAAGGCGGGGCGCTCCCTCGACGCCAAGGCCGCCGACTGGACCAGCCTGCGCGAAAAACTGGAAGCCCTGCTCCAAAAAAAAGATCCGCCCAAGGAGGACGAAAAAAAACAGGACAAGAAACAGCCCGACAAAAACAAGTCCGACGACTCCAAGAAGGACAAATCCGACCAGAATCAGGATCAGAAAACCGATTCCTCCCAGTCGCCCAAACAAGATCAGAACAAGGATGGTTCATCCCCCAGGGACTCGAAGGACTCTTCCTTGAAAAGCGACGCGCAGGGCGACCAAGACCAAAACTCCCCCGAACAACCCAAGGACCAGCCGCCCAAGCCCGGCGGGCAATCCGCCTTCGGTGATATGAAAGGCGACCAAAAAAATTCGCCAGCCCCTTCCGGATCAACCTCACCCTCCACCCCGCCTCCAGGCGAGATGCAGCAGGTCGGGGGCACGTCCGACAAACAAAAGGACCAGGCCGCCCAGCTCGACCCCTCGCTGGAGCTTCCTCTGCAAAACCTCGAACAAATCCGCCAGCAGGATTCCCCCGCCCGACTCTACCAACTCCTCCAAGATCCAAATTCCAAGGCCCCCGCCCGCTCCGGCCACAATTGGTAAAACCGATGCTCCGCCTCCTTCTCTGCCTCCCTCTCCTCCTCGCCGTCTCCCTCCGCGCCCAAACCGTGCGCTGGGAACCCGCCGGCGGCACGCTCGCCCTCAACCAATCCAGCGACCTCACGCTGATTTTCGAACAGTGCGAACCCAAGGGCAACGTCACCCTACCGGCCATTCCCAGTCTCGACATCGGCGGCTCGTCGCGCAACGAACAAAATTCCTTCAGCATCATCAACGGCAGCGCCACGCGTTCGATGACCGTCTCGCTCACCTACCAAGTTCGCCCCACGAGCAAGCAGACGATCACCATACCCGCCTTCGAGGTCGCCACCGACAAGGGCCGGCTGCACGTCGCCCCCGCCATGTTTGAAATCGGCGACGCCACCGTCGGTCAGTCCAACCTGTCGCTTGATGCGGTTGCCCAGTCGGCTTTCACCACCCCGCCCGATGGCGTCTGGGCCGGCGAGGTCTTTTCGCTTCGCTACACGCTCAATGCCACTCGTCGCTACTTCTACCAACTTGGCAGCGAGCTTGATTGGAATCCCACGCCGCTAACCATTGAACCTTGGGAAAAACCTGAACTGCTGAGCGCCACCCTCAACGGCGAAGAACGCGTCTCCGTCCTCTATAAAACCCGCGCCTCCACCAAGTCGGCGGGCGTCGTCACGCTCAATCCCGCAAAGCAACTCGTCAATCTAGCTACGGGCACCTCCGTCTTCAGCGTTTTCTCCCGCCCCAACTTGGAGCAATTTGCCGTTTCTTCGAAGCCCGCCACGCTTCTCGTCCGTCCGCTGCCCTTGCCCGCTCCCGCTGATTTTACAGGCGCGGTCGGCCAGTTCACTCTCGATTCCAAGGTCGTTCCCGCCACCGCCTCCGTCGGCGAGCCCGTCACGTGGACGCTCACCCTCGACGGCACTGGCAACTGGCCCGATCTCTCAGGGCTTCCGCCGCGCAGCGTCTCGAAAGATTTCCGCATCGTCCAACCCCAGGCCAAGCGCACCAACAAGGACAACGCCCTCTTCGACGCCAGCCTCACCGGGGACGTCGTGCTCGTCCCCACCAAGCCCGGCTCTTACACTCTCGGTCCCGTCACTCTTAGTTATTTCGATCCCAAGACCGGCACCTATCGCACGCTCAAAAGCGAACCCGTAACCATCACCATCTCCGGCGCCGCCTCTGTTCCGGAAACTGAAAACCGGAAATCGGAAAATGGAAACATGGACTCCGTTAAATCCGAAACCTGGAATCCCAAATCCGAAATCGTCGCACCGTCCGCCATCCCCCGCGACCCGCTCCCGTCTTCCTCATCCGCGTCCACCCCGCTCGCATCGTCGACTCTACTCGCCTGCCTGCTGGCCTCCGTGCTGTGTCCGTTGACCATTTGGATTACCCTCGCTCTTCGCCGTGCACGCGCGACCGATCCGCGCCTACCCCAGCGCACCGCGCGCATCCACATGGCCGCGACTCTCACCGCCATCCGCAACACCTCAAGCCCCGAGCAGATTTTCCCCCTGCTCCAACAATGGCAGCGCGACACGGCCATACTTTGGCAACTCGACCTCGCCGTGCCCACCGCCGCCGCCTTCAAATCCGTTCCCGGAACACCCGTCGCTTTCGCCGAAACCTGGGCCGTCCTCTGGGCGGAATCCGACCGCGTCCTCTACCGTGCCGACGCCCGCCTTTCCGAAGACTGGGTCTCCCGCGCCAAAGAAGCGCTTTCCGCCAAGCACGTGCCCGCCTTCTCCGTGTTTCAACTTTTTCTCCCGCGCAACCTGCTCCCTGGCGTTGCCGCCCTCCTTCTGCTTTCCGCCTTCACCATTCCCCCTTCACTCTTCGCGGCCGACGGCCGCGCATCCTACGCCAAGGGTGATTTTGCCGCTGCCGAATCCACGTGGATCATCGCCCTCGAATCCGCGCCAACCGACTGGACCGCACACCACAACCTCGCCCTCGCGCTCGTGCAGCAAAACCGCTGGAGCGAAGCTTCCGGCCACGCTCTTGCCGCCTTCGTGCAGCAGCCGCAAAATCCCGCCGTGTGCTGGAACCTGGAGTTCACCCTCAAGGGCGCCGGCCTGCACCCCGCCGAGGTCATGCCGCTCCTCGCCGACGATCCCCTTCATTCATTCGTCCGCCTCGCGTCGCCCGCCGTCTGGCAATGGACGCTCATCGCCGCCGTCTGGTTTGTCTCGCTCGCGCTAGGCCTGTGGTTCTGGCTCGCCTACACCCGCCACGACCGCCTGAAACCCGCCGCCTGGATTTTGTTCTGGGTTTCGCTCGTCGTCGCCCTCGCCGCCGGCGCGAGCCTCCGGCTCTACGGCCTGCTGGCCGATGCCGAAGCCGTTTTCATCGTCAAGCCCGCCACGCTTCGCTCCATCCCGACTGAACTCGACGCCCCGCAAAAATCCTCCGCGCTCACCCCGGGCCTCGTGGCGATTTCCGACAAAACTTTCCTCGGCTGGCAACGCCTCGTGTTCCCCAACGGCCAAACCGGCTGGGTCCGTCGCGCCGACCTTGTTCCGCTCTGGCGTTAAAACACGTTCCACCGTTGGTATGATTACCGCCTGCCGCCCCAGAACGGATCGGCAGTAAACTCCTTGGGCCGCTCCAGCCAGCGCCACACGTCCTCCACCGTCGGCGCGACCGCGAACAGATCGCTCAATCCCGGCGACTTGAAATTCTCGCTCACCATCCGCTCGAAGAAACGCAGCAGGTCGTCGTAAAACCCGTCCTGGTTCACGAGCACCAGCGGCTTCGTCGAGAGGTTGAGGTAGCGCTCCGTCATGATCTCCGTGAGTTCCTCCAATGTGCCGATCCCACCCGGCAGCGTCACAAACGCATCCGCCCGCTCCGCCATGATGCGTTTGCGCTCTCGCATCGTCGCCACCACGACGAGCTCGTCCGCCTCGTGGTAGGCCAGTTCGCGCTCAGTCATAAAATCCGGGATCACCCCAACCACGTGTCCGCCCTCCGCCTTCACTGCGCGCGCGACGACGCCCATCAGCCCTGCGTTGCCGCCGCCGTAGATCAGCCCCCAGCCGCGCGCTGCCATCTCACGCCCCAGGCGCTCGCCCGCGTCGTAATACTTGGGCGCGAGTTTTGCGCTTGATGAACAATAGACACAGAGGAACTTCGGCATAGTTTTTTGAAACCACCAATGAACACGAAAGAACACTCTTTAAGACTGAATTTTTCAGGATTAGTGCCCATTAGTGGTCATCAGTGGTCAACTCAGCCTCCACCTACCTCGGCCGCCTCGCCCCCTCGCCCACAGGTTTTCTCCATCTAGGCCACGCCCGCACATTCTGGGTCGCCGCCACGCGCGCCCGCGAAGCCGGCGGAACCATCCTGCTTCGCAACGACAACCTCGATGCCACCCGCTTTCGCCTCGATTTCGTGGACGCCATGTTGGAAGACCTGCGCTGGCTGGGCTTCGCTTGGGAGCAGCCCGTTATCATTCAAAGCGAGCGCCTCCCGCTCTACCGCGCCGCCCTCCGCAAACTCCACGCCGCCGACCTGATCTTCCCCTGCCACCGCTCCCGCCGCGACGTGCTCGACGCCGTCGCCGCTCCCCACGAGGGCGGCGCGGACGACGAACCCCTTTACCCGCCGCACTTCCGCCCGCTCGCCGACGCCCCTCTGCCGCCACTCGGCGATGTGATCGACTGCAACTGGCGCTTCCGCGCGCCCGTGGGAGAGACCCTCGCTTTCACCGACGGCCATTTCGGCCCGCAACAGGCCGTGTGCGGACGTGACTTCGGCGACTTCCTCGTGTGGCGTAAGGACGACGTCCCCAGCTACCAGCTCTCCTGCGCCGTGGACGACGCCGCACTCGGCATCACCGAAGTCGTGCGCGGGGCCGACCTCATCCGCTCGACCTTTCGGCAGCTCCTGCTCATCCGCGCCTTCGGTCACACCGCGCCTGCCTATTATCACTGCCCTCTGATGCTTGACGACAAAGGTGAGCGGCTGGCCAAACGCCACGATGCCCTCAGTCTGCGCACGCTTCGCGCCCACGGCGTCACCCCGGCTGAGATCATCGCTCGGTTCGAGGAGTGACCCCAAGTCGGCGCGGACGTTTTACCCGCGCCGACCGCCTCAAACGTAAAGATAAACGTAAACGGCAAACGCGATGGCCACAACGCCCGCGCCGGCCGCGAGCGACCAGAGCAAGTTGCGTTGCTTCGCCGCCATCGCAAAAGTCGCGATGATCACACCCATCTGCGCCGCGAGCATCCCGAAAAAGAACCGCTGGCTGCGGTTGTGATGCCGCTCGGCCGAGACATTGCTTTTGCGCACCTGCAGTTCGTAGATGTTGGCCACGGCCTGATTCAGGCGGGCCTCGGTGTCGTAGCGCACGCTGTTCACCCGCAGGCGGGCCGCCGTAAAATCACGGCTCAGAACGGTCACCGCAGCGTCGGGCACGGACAACAGGGATTTTTGCCTGACCAACTCCTTTTCAATGGTGTCCAGCGCCTGACTGATCGGCGCAGTGGCCGCATCCGACGCGCGCGCGCGGTCCTCGGACAGTTGCAACGCATCCGCCAGCGACTTTTCTGAAACCGGCGCCAGCAACGCCAACACCGTGGCGTCGGGCTTGGCCTCATGCAGGGCGTCGAGCGCGGCCTTGATGCCGGCGTCCATCGCAGGCGCCGGCGGGATTTGGGGAAGTTCGCCCGTTTGCAGGGCCTTGAGTGCGCGCTTGCCGTCGTCGGAAGCGAGCACGGCCTGCGCTTTCCCCGAGGACAGGAGGGCGGCGAGACCCTCGACGTTGAGCGGATGCACCTCGGAGGTGTTCTCGACCATGTCGAGCGTGTTGCGCTGGAGGGCGCTGCGGAGCTTCTTGGCCTGGAAAAAACTCCACTGGTCACCCGCCTTGGACTGCTGCTGGGCGGCGAGCGAGCGGTCGTATTGAGCGCGGGTCATCTCACTGGAGGCGAGGCCCGCGAGCATGGTGGCGATCACCGTCATGATGACTGGGGTTGCGGCAAAAAGCTTACCCAGTTTGTTGGCGGGAATATCTGCCTTAAGTTCGTCAGGAATGGTGGTTTTCAAGGTGGAAAATAGTTGGATTGGTTGAAGTTAGAAGTGTTAATAGGAGGCAACCAAACGTCCGCGCAGTGGCCAGATGAAAAACAGCCGACAAGGCATATAACCTCAATCCTCTCCAAATAACAAAAAAGCCCTCCTTGAGGAGGGCTTAAAATGGAGCAGGCGAAGAGACTCGAACTCTCGACGTCCACCTTGGCAAGGTGGTGCTCTACCAACTGAGCTACGCCTGCGTGAGAGAGGTGGAGAACAAGCCCACACCCCCGCTTCGTCAACAGCTTTTTTACAGAACTTCCAAATCAAAGATCTGCTGGTTGCGCGCCTGGACGGGCAACGGCACCAGTCCGGCTTTTTTCCAGAGAGGAACCGCTTCTTCGCTCAGCAGATAACGAAGAACCAACTGGATGCGTTTCGTTGAGCTTTTTTTGAAGACAAGATAAAGCGGAAGACCCATGGGGTAATCACCGGATTGGATATTTTCAGGGGTGGGACCAAAGGGCACGTCGTTTGTTTTTCGGGCGACCGCAAGAGCTTTCAGCCCGTTTTGATTTTCCGGCAGCATGGCCATGATCGCAATCCCGCCTTCATCCCCCAAGATGCGCTTCAAGGTCGCTTCATTGCTGTCTTGCCGGGCGACAAGCGGTTTGAGACTCGGTGTTCGCAGGACCGTGTAGCGAAAAAGGTCATAGCTCAAACCGCCGCTTGGCCCGGTGATGTTTGGGAGGATGTTGCGGTTGGCCCACTCGCCGGTCACGTTGAGGTCACCCCAGCGTTTGATCGAAAAATCAGCCTGATCGCCGTAGATTGCGGCAAGTTGTTCAAAAGAAATCTGACTGAGCGGCAGTGATGTCGGCACAACCACCACCGCTGTCTGATACGCAACGGGGACAACGATAAAGGTATCTCCAGGTTTCTTTTCATCCGGCGAAAAAAGAAGGAGTCCAAGGTCGGCCTTGCCCGCCTTGAGTTGCTCCAAACCGCTTGCGCTGCCTGTCAGATCAAGCTTCACGTCCAGATCACTCCGCCTTGAATAGGCAGTCAGATCTGCGGTAAACCCTTTCCCGAGAAGATCACATCCCACCACGCGCACATCGGCGCGAGCTGACGGCTGCAAAAGAGTGACGGCCAAGAAACACAGGGTGGCAAAACGCATAATGATTATGCTTCATCAAAAGCCCCCCCAACAGTGAGGCAACCCCTAAGCTGCCTTCAACGATCAATCACATCAAGTTCGGCCCACTGCGACAGTTTACGATGAAGCGTGCGTCGGCTGATGCCCATCAGTTGGGCGGCCTTGGTGCGGTTCCCGCGCGACTTGATCAAGGCCTCCCTCAACAGCCTTTTTTCATTTTCCTCCACCGAAAGCGATCCTCCCGCAACAACAACCGGCTGGCGGGAAGCAGCGTCTGACGCTGGCGATACGCTGGCGCTCGAAGGCAATGCCAGCACGGTTGCCCCCCTGAATTTTGGCTCAAGATCGTATTCGGTAAGCTTGCCGCTCCGGTGCATCACCACCGCATTTTCCGCGAAGTTGCGGAGCTCGCGAATGTTTCCGGGCCAGGGGTATGCCTGAAGATAACGCAAGGCGCCCGGTTCAACCGCCAGCGGCGGACGTCCGTTTTCCTTGGCAAAAAACTGGATGTAATGACCCAACAGCAAAGGAATGTCCTCGGTGCGTTCCCGCAGCGGAGGCAAAGTGATGCGCACGACGTTCAGACGAAAAAAAAGGTCTTCGCGGAATTTTCCTTCGCGCACCAATTTTTCGAGGTCGCGGTTAGTCGCGGCGACCAGACGGACATCAAGGTCGATCGGTTTGGAGCCGCCCACTCGTTCGATGGCCTTGGTCTCAAGAAACCGCAGAAGTTTCACCTGGGTGGATGCGGAAATTTCGCCTATCTCGTCGAGAAACAGGGTCCCGGTGTCGGCCGCCTCAAAGCGACCGATGCGCTTTTCCATCGCGCCGGTGAAGGCGCCGCGCTCATGTCCGAAAATTTCGCTTTCTAGCAGGTTTTCAGAAAGCGCCGCGCAATGCACCGCGATGAACGGCGCCCGCGCCCGCGGGCTGGATTGATGAATGGCCTGCGCGATCAGCTCCTTGCCCGTGCCGGACTCGCCGTCGATCAAAATGGTGGCCTTGGACGAGGCTACCAGTTTCACCTTGTCGATCACTTGCTGGAGTTTGCCGGAATGACCGACGATTCCGTTAAAATTGAATTTGTCGTCGAGTCGCTCGTGAAGCTGCTTCACTTCGACCTCGAGAGTCTTGGTTTTAAGTGCGCGTTGGATGAGCACTTCGAGTCGCTCGATGTTGACCGGCTTGGTAAGAAAATCGACCGCGCCGCGCTTCATGGCCTCGACGGCAGAATCGATGCTGCCGTAGGCGGTCATCATGATGACCGCGGGTTTGTTCGGCAGGGCCAGAGCCTTGTCGATAACCTTGAGGCCGGATTTTCCCGGCATACGCAAGTCGGTTAGAATCACATCGAACTCCTGTGATTCGAGTTGGTTAAAGGCCTCCTCGGCATTGGCCGCCACCGACACGTCATAATCATCCTCGAGCGCCTGACGAAGGCCGTCGCGAGTGTGTTTCTCGTCATCAACGATGAGCACGCTAGAAAGCATCCCTCAATAAACGCGAGGAAGCGCCCCTGGGTCAAGGCGTGTGCGGCAGACATTTCAACGAGTTGGCGACTCGGCTTCCGGGCCGAGCCTGATTACCTGAGCATTTTCACCCGTCGATTTTTCTGGGGAAACTGCAGGGTCACGAGCGTGCCCACGCCTTCCTTGCTTTCGATGCCAACCTGACCGCCGTGCTCGCGAAGGATGCGTTGCACGATCATGAGACCGAGGCCGTGGCCGCCGGTCTTGGTCGTGTGGTAGGGCTGGAAAAGTTTCGCCAGATCCTCCTGTTTGATGCCCGCACCAGTGTCTCCGAAGAGAAGATAGACGTTGTCGTCATCCGCCCGCGTGCGGATGCGTAACTTGCCGCCGGGCCCCATCGCCTCCATGGCGTTCTTCGTGATGTTAAAAAAGACCTGTTTGAGCTGGTTGCGGTCGGCCATGACCACTGGAAGAACGGACGGCGTCTCCACCTCGACCTGAATACCCCGATCCTTAAGTTCGCGCTGCTGGAAGCCAAGCACCTCGGCGAGCACCTCGGCGAGGTTGGTTTCGGCAAGATCGGGTGGACTAGGCCGGATGGCTCCGAGAAAATTGGTGATGATGCCGTCAAGCCGTGAAACCTCTTCCTGACACACGCGAATGGACTCGGCCAAAGCGGCGGATTCTTTGTCCTTGGCCGCCTTTAACTTTTTGAGCTTTCGCTCAATGAGTTGGAGATGGATTGTGAGCGAGTTGAGAGGATTGCCCAGCTCGTGGGCGACGCCGGCAGCCAGCAACAGAATGGATGAGGAGCGCTCGCTTTCGATACGATCCTCCGTGCTTTGTTTCTCGCTGGTGATGTCGGAAAGAATAACGGCGAAGCGCCGCTCGGCTCCGCTCCCTTCGCCTTTGAAAGGCACCATGTAAAGCCGCACAACGCGCGGCTCGGGATAGGTAAGTTGAATCTCGCGGGCAACAATTGGCATGACCGGCGCGGCGTCGTCGAGCGCCGCCTCCAGCGAGGAACGTAATCCGGGCACCAGCCGCCAAAGGATGGAACCGGTGAGATCATCCGTATTCAGCCCGATCAGCCGATGTGCGGCGGCATTGGCGTATTCGATTTCACCGTCGGCGCTGATGACCAGGACTCCCTCCTGCAGTGTGTTGAAAATATCTTCAAACAACCCGTGTTCGCGGACGAGGCGCTGCACCAGGTTGTTCAGATTGACCGGGTCGAGCGAATCGAGCCGCCCGAGGACGCGGTCGAGCGATGTGTGTTTCTTGCCAGCCATAATGCCTAGAAAGCCGAGTGGCAGGCGGGAGGCAATGCGGCGTTCATGTCTCCTCGCCTCCCAGAAAGTCCATTTGCGCCGGATCAACACGGCCCGCAATCAGTTTCCGAAGAAACAACTCGCGATGCTGTGGACAACGTCCGAGACGGAGCACGGCGTCGCGATGTTCCTCGGTGCCGTAACCCTTGTGCTGGGCGAAGCCGTAGCCGGGGAACTGCGCGTCGAGGTCGTTCATTAGCCGGTCGCGCGTCACCTTGGCGATGATCGAGGCCATCGCGATGCACAGCGAGCGGCCGTCGCCTTTCACCACGCCGGTGTGCGGATAGGGAAAATGTTTGAGCTTCAAACCGTCCACGATGATCCGGCACGACACTTGAGGCCGGAAGGCGGCGATTTCCTCGGGCGAAGCGAAAAGATCGGGTTCTGTCGCGGGTTTTTCGAACACACCGGGCGGATGGATGCCCTCCAGCGCACGTCGCATAGCGAGTTTGGTCGCCCCGAGAATATTGACCTGTTCGATCTCAATGACATCGGCGACACCGAAGGTCGCGTGAATCTGCCCCTCGGCCATCAGCGCTTCGAAATCAAACCACAACGCATCGCGCTCGGCTGCCGTAAGCTGCTTCGAGTCGTTGATTCGTGAGGCATTGGTCGCCGCCCAGCGCCCTTCGAGGAAGGCGCGCGTCACCAGCACTGCCCCCGCCACGACCGGACCGGCAAGCGCACCCCTACCCGCCTCATCCACGCCGATGAGTTCGGAAACGCCTTCGATCTGCTTAAGATCAAATCCGCGAAGTTGGCGACGCTTGGGGGTGGCCATGCGAACGATAAAATCAGTCGCGACCGAAGCCGAAACGTTCCTTGGGCTCCGGCAGCGGGAGTTCGCCGAGTTTGCCAGCCTCCTTCACGACCTCGTAGGCGGTGCGGAAGTGAAGCTTGGCGTAATCTTTCAGCGCATGGACGCCGAGTTTGTTGATGATGGCGTGCGCCTGTGCTTTGACCAGCGGACCAGCGCCCTTCTGGAGCTTTTCGCCAAACTGTTTGGAGAGTTGGTGCATCTGCCGCACAAACTCCGCGCGGGCCACGATGGAGGCCGCGGCGACCACCGGGTCGGACTCCGCCTTGGTGCGCATGCGAAGCTCGAAGTTTTCGACCTTCTTCTTGGCGAGTTCGCGCTGCACGAGGGGTTGTTCGGTAAACTGGTCCAACAAGCCCCACTTCACGGGCTTTTCGACGAGCGCCTGCGAGAGTGCCGTGGCGTGCTGCCAGGCCAGGAGAAGGTTCAGGTTAGCGCGCGGGCGGGCCATGAGCTCGTTGTATTTCGGCATTCCGCAGAAACACACCTTCACAACCACGCCGTGGGTGTTGCGAATGATGTGGTCGAGTTCGATAATCTTGGCCTCGGACATCTTCTTGGAATCCTGGGCGCCCGCCTTGCGCCAGGCCTCAATCATGGATTTCTGGCCGATCACGGTGGCGGCGATCAAGGGGCCAAAAAAGTCTCCCTTGCCGCTCTCATCAAGCCCCGCATGCGCCTCGAACCAGTCGGGATGCAGCACCTCGTCGTAACCGAGCTTCGCGGCCTTGGTCACTTCGGGTTCAAGCACGTCTCGCACGAAGTCCTCCGTGCCCCTGCCGGCGATGACGACCTTGCCGCTCGTGTAGGCGGAAAGGTTGATCTTGGCTGACTCCGCTTTGTAGGCGAAACGCGTGTAGGCGACCTCGAACGGATCCCAGTGGCGCGCCTTGCAGATGGCGTGCAGGGCCTCCATCTGGCTGTCGTCGAGCTTGATGGTGTAGCTGCTGAGCTTCTTGGGTTGGTCGGAGTCGGCGTCCGGCTTTTTTGGCATGGAACCATTGGCCACAAAAAGCGCGGAAAGCACAAAAAGAATCTGCATTGGCTTCGCCGGTGAATTTGCGCCTTGTTGATTTTTTCACCGTGGCCAAATCACTCATCGCCCAAAAGACCGCTTTTCAGCGCAACCTGCTCTCGTGGTATCGCGTGCATCAGCGCACCCTGCCTTGGCGCACCGAGCCGTCCCTCTACAAGACAGTCGTGTGCGAATTCATGCTCCAGCAGACGCAGGTGAAAACCGTCCTCCCCTACTTCGCCCGCTGGCTGGAAACGTTCCCCGATTTCAAAACGCTGGCTGCCGCTTCCGAAGACCGCGTCCTCAAGCTTTGGGAGGGCCTCGGCTATTATTCCCGCGCCCGCAATCTCCACAAACTCGCCAAGGCCGTCGTCGCCATGCCCGCGCCGCCCGCCACGCCGGAGGGCTGGCGGGAGTTGCCCGGCATCGGCCCCTACACGGCGGCGGCGATCACCAGCATTTCGTTCGGCACGCGGACGGCCGTCGTCGATGGCAACGTCGTGCGTGTGCTCGCCCGGCTCACGGCCAATGCCACGGAGTTCAAAGACGGCACCAGCGCGGTCAAAACCTTAACGCCGCTCGCGAACGCCGTGCTCAACCCGGATGCTCCCGGCGATCACAACCAAGCGATGATGGAACTCGGCGCGACCGTGTGCCACCGGCAAAATCCACTCTGCACGGTGTGCCCTGTTCTCGCGTTTTGCGCTGGATCGAAACACGGCGATCCCGAGTCGTTTCCCGTGCTCACAGCCAAGGTCATCGAACAGCGTGCCGTCACGCGAGTCTGGTGCGTTCGCGACCGGAAACTGCTGCTTCATCGCACGGCGGCAGGTGCCAGACGCCTCGCCAATCTGCACGAGCTGCCGACGGCCGAACACATCGGACTCGCCTCCGCAACTTTCGACAAGACGACGCTCGTCGCGAAGAAAAAACGCGGCATCACGCGTTTCGCCATTACCGAGTCCATTCATCGCGCACCGCCGCCGCGCGGACAGCTAGCGGAAGGCTTGGTGTGGGTCGCCGTATCGAAGATCGACACCCTGACGCTATCCGGTCCGCACCGCCGCTGGGTGACGGAGCTTCTGGCCGCTAAAAGCTAACCAACGTCGGCATGGGCTTGGATAGCAGTCGCGTGCCTGCAACAACGGGAAATCCGCGCAAAAATTCTCCCGCGCCCAGCATTTTTCCGCCGGGGCGTTGCATCCGCAGAAAACGCACCGCGCCCATCCTCGTCGCGACTCGCAGACCTTGGTCATCGGCACCCAGCACTTCACCCGGAGTCCCCGAGCCATCCACGTCATCGGCGAGACCGATTTTCACCGACTGTCCGGCGATCTCCACGCTGCATGAAGGCCAGGGGAAAAGACCGTTGATGCGCGCGGCCAGCACCGCAGCCGACTCTTCGAAATTAAGCACGCCATCCTCTTTAACCAGTTTTCGGCAAAACGTCGCATCGGCGTGATTCTGCTCCGTAAACGCGAGTTCACCTGCTGCCAGTTTTGGCAACGCCCGCGCAAGCAGCGGCACGCACGCGGCGGACAACTTCGACTCAATCTCCAACGCAGTGTCGTGCGTGCCGATGGGAACTCGTTCAGCATCGGCCACAGGACCGGCGTCGAGTTGTTTCACGATGCGCATGAGAGACACACCCGTCTCGCGCTCGCCGTTCGCCACGGCGGTCTGGATGGGCGAGGCTCCGCGATATTTCGGCAGCAGCGACGTGTGCAGGTTGAGCATGCCCAGTCGCGGCGTGTCGATGAACGCCTGCTTAAGGATGTGCCCGTAGGCCATGATGAGACCGACGTCAGTCGCGAGTGCGGCAAGTTGCAGTCGCACGTCCTCGGTGAGTTTTTCCGGCTGATAAACGGGCAGACCGCGAGCGAGCGCCCAGGTCTTGATGGCGTTGGCCGTTATCTTTTGTCCGCGACCGACCGGACGATCCGGCTGCGTGAACACCGCCGTCACCCGGCTCACCGCAGCGCCCTCGCCTGCCAGCCACTCCAGCAGAGGAAGTGCGATGGGGTCGGAGCCGAGGAAGACGATGTTCAGAGGCGCAGCCATTTTTGAGGTAGGGGCGGACCGCTGGGCCGTCCGGTTCGAAGTAGTTCCTCAATCACGGCGGGCCCAGCGGTCCCGCCCTACCTATTATTTCAGCGTTTTGATCCACTTGCCGACGGTCTCGGCGAGGACGGCGAACGCGGCATCAGTCGAAGGCTTTTCCAACCCGTCCAGCACGGCCCAATGTTCGGTGTGGAAAACGGTTTCGCCGACGGCGAGTTTGACCAGCGGACTGAGCGTCTCGAACTCAATCATCTCGCCGTTCGTGAACGTCTCGAAGGCGCATCCCAGATCCGGATAGGTCGCGCCTTTGATGACCGGCGCGTATTTCACAAACGTCACGCCTTCCACCCAGTAAGCCGACCAGCCGGGATAGTTGGTGATGCCAAATTTCTGGGCCTCCTTGCCCTTCTTGACATCAATGCCGATGAAGTCGCGACGCAGGTTCCACACGGGCAGCGACAGATCGGTGTAGGTCCAGGGGACGAACGAATAGCCAGGGAGCAAATCGCCATCGGCATGGTTGCCTTTGGGCAGGAGCGGGAGCACGCCGTAGCCGCCGCCGCGCAACATGGTGAGAGCCCAGGCCGCGGTCTCAACCGTCCAGAGACCGTTGTTGGTGAGGGCGTGCGTGACCTTCACGGTGCGTTCGCCGACCAGCTCGATCTTCATGGCCTTTTGCAGGCCGGTCGCCGCCTCGGTGGGTTGCGCGAGGGCGACGCCGTTCTTGAGCGGTTTTACCGCGAGCGGCTCGTCGTCGGGCTGATAGGTGCGGACGATGTCCTCGGGCGAATGCCAGAGACGGTGGCCGCCGCGCAGGTAGTAGCCATGATAGCGTTTTTCATCGGCGGGCAGTTCCAGAAACAGGTTGCCCGCCTTCGCTCCGGCTTTGGAGCGCAGGGAAACGATGCGCGGGCCGACGTCCTTGGTGACGACGAGTTCGAGCGCTTTGGTGGAGAACGCGAGGGCTTCGCCACCGCGATAATCAGTCTTCGAGGGTTTCATGTTTGGAGTCTTCTTCGTAAGCGGCCTCTTCGCCTTCTTTCCATTTGGGAATGTGTGCTTCGGGAAGTTCGAGTCGGGCCTTTTCAAGCGCGGCGCGCTTGGCCTTGCCGGAGTAAGGCGTGCCCTCCTCGTGCTTTTCTTTGCCGACGAGTTCAAAATACATCGGGCAACCATTGAGCTCGAATGCGTCAACCAGGCCGGCCTCAAGATAACGCCGATACTGCTCGGTGAGTTTCTCCTCGCGGTTGCAGAAAATTTTGATGCGGAAAGGCCGGTTGCCGGTCTGCGTGGCGTAGTAAACGCGGAAGCGTTTTCCGCCGACAGCGGGCGGCGGCGTGCGCTCGGCGAGGTAGCCGATGACCTTGTTGAGCTTCGCCGTGGGTAGCTTGATATCGAGGATGCGATTCAGCTTAACGGCGGCATTGAGCATGCGGTCCACCTCGTAGCCGCTCATGGCGGACACGAAAATCAGCGGCGCTCCAGGCGTGAAGAACAGATTGGCGAGAATCGCGCGCTCGTATTTGAGGCGGTATTCGCGCTCGGTCTTGAAGTCATGCAGGCCCCATTCGGGCGCGCAGTCGGGATCGAGGCGCTTCTTGAACGCGTCTTTCACGATGTCCCACTTGTTGATGACGATGACGATGGGCTTGCGCTCTTTGATGGCCTCGCCGGCGATGGCCTTGTCTTGCTGCGTCACGCCGTCGATGGC
Organism: Verrucomicrobiota bacterium; assembly: GCA_025361935.1. Classification (GTDB taxonomy): domain Bacteria; phylum Verrucomicrobiota; class Verrucomicrobiia; order Opitutales; family Opitutaceae; genus Rariglobus. Next base: position 6,975 of record JANYJB010000071.1, on the reverse strand, counting down.
GTCGAGCACGAGGAAAACCACGTCGGTTTCCTTGATCGAATCGAGCGAACGCAGACGGGAAAAATACTCGACGGGCGACGCGAGCTTGGTCGCGGCTTTGATGCCGGCGGTGTCGATGAGCTTGAAGGGATAATATTTCCCATCGCGGCCCTTGAAGTCGAACGGCAGCGAGACGGCGTCGCGCGTGGTGCCGGGGACGTTGCTCACGATGAGCCGATCGCTCTGGAGGAGACGGTTGCTCAACGATGATTTGCCCACGTTCGGACGGCCGATGAAGCACACGCACAGCGGGTCGGCAGCGGTCTTATCCTTGGCCTCGGTCTCTTCGGGCGAAGGCCCGAGGCGCTTGATGATCTCTTCGCGGAGATAAGATTCACCCGTGCCGTGCTCGGCGGAGACGAGAAACGGCTCGCCAAGGCCGAGACGGTAGGCTTCGGCCTTGTCCACCTTGGAGTCGTCGAAGTCGGCCTTGTTGATCACCAAAAGGACATCCTTCTTTGACTTGCGCAGCATTTGACCGATGCGGGTGTCTAGTGAGGTGAGGCCTTCGAGTCCGTCGATAACGAACAGGATGAGCTGTGCCGAATCGATGGCGAAGCCGACTTGCAGCTCGGAAGCGGCAGTCAACGCGGCGGGCGTGACATTGCCGTCGGTAAAGCCGAGACCGCCGGTGTCCATGAGCGTGTAGGCACCATCTTCGATCTCGGCGGTGATGACGTCACGGGTCACGCCAGGCTGGTCGTGAACGATGGAAATGCGCTTCTTCGCCAGCCTGTTGAACAGGCGGCTTTTGCCGACATTGGGCCGGCCTACGATGGCGACAGAGCGGTTCATAATTTTAGAATCGGAGACGCTAACTGCCCCGCCCCCTCGGGCACAAGCACGGAGGCAGAATGAAAATCGCCCCGGTGCTAAAAGTTACTTGCTTCCTGACGTTGCCGCGAACCGCGTATCAGCACGAAACCAAAAACCGCGAGTCCACCCAGCACCCCGGCTGTGGCGGGTTCAGGGATGGCGGCGGCTGTGTAGCTCAGCGCGATATTGTTGCCATCCTGCACTACTCCGAACGTGCCTGTATAGCTGTTATAAAAAGAGCTGAGATCTATCGCGCAAATCGAAGCGTCGAAGCCCGTGACCGAACCGGCTTGGATAAAATCCCATACATAGCTCTGATCGGGGTCGAAATCCGGCAGATAACCAGAAACAAGCAGCGTAAACGGCTGTGCGTTGGTCGCCGAGAAAGTCAGTTGGCCTCCCACCGTCAACAAATCCCAATCTGTTCCGGGCGTGCCTGCCGCCGCCGATATATCGAACCGGAAAAACGATTGCGTGCCCATTTCCGCATTGCCGGTGACGTGCAGGGTTTCAATCGGATGAAAAACATATTCCTGATCGAAATTATTCGGGTTGAGTAAACCACCGTTTGAAACTGTCAGGCTGCCCACAGTGCCATTGCGCTCCAGCTTGCCGCCGATCAGGTCCACATGTCCGGCATAAGTTGAATCGGTAATACGCAGCACGCCTGTTTTCATGACACTCACTGAAGCCGCGTCGAGAGTGCTTCCACCCAAAATCTCCAGTTGGCCCACGGTGCTTGGGGTGCTTGATCCGACCGCAAGCGTCCCATTAACATGCCATATGGCACCATCATTATTATCCCCAGGGGCAAGCGACACACCACCATTATTAGAACCGATGGTAGCGTTGCCCGTGGTTAGAATGCCACCCGACATCGACAAGGAGGCAGATCCCACGGCTCCAACGGAAAAAGTTCCGTTCACCGTCCAGTTTGCGCCTGTTTGCAAATAGCCAGTAAGCCCGTGCCCACTGGCATTCCCTAGTTTTACATCTCCATTGGTCGTAATCTCGGCTCCTTGGGTGAAATTAAGAATGCTATCGTTGCCGATGTAATCACCGTTGATGGTCACAGTCGCTCCGTAGCCTTCGGCAGTAATCGCACCGTTATCTTGGGTCATCGTGCCGCTCGTCAGCGAACTGGAGACTGGATTGGTAATGAGGCCACCGACAACCAGTATGCTCCCGTTATTTGCGAGGCTGCCATTTACCGTCCAACTCGCGCCATGCTCTATATCCACGCTCCTACCAAGAACCGTCACGCCGTTCACCAGCGTGGCACCATTATAAAGATAGATATTGGGGCCCGCACTGATCGTAAGTCCGGCTGCAACCGCATGGGAACCGCTTCCGTCAAAACTGATCGATGCGTCCGGGCCTATCGTTACGTCCGTCGAACTCGTCGGCACTCCCGACGGATCCCAATTTCCAGCCGTAAACCAATCGGTATTGTGGGCCAAATCCGCGCCGGTGAAATTACTTTGCGCAAAAACCGTCGAAAACGACACAAGCACGAGGCAGGACGCCTTCGCTATAAAATCACGCGGTGAGCTCATAAATATGGAATGCATCACGTCTGCATTTTCGCGATGCATCAAGATTATAGTCATGCTTAAGCAGTTGATGAGCCAACGCATCCCCTAACTCAGATTTGTTCGGCGGTCACTGCCCGACACACTCACTTCGCCGTTGTCTGCACGAACCGCTCGATGCGGTCGCAGGCGACGATGAGTTGCTCATAGCTCGTGGCGAAACACGCGCGAACGTGGCCGAGGCCGTTTTCCCCGAAGGCGGCTCCGGGGACGACCGCGACCTTTTCCTTTTCGAGCAGGCCGAAGGAGAACTCCTTCTCGGTGAGCCCGGTGGCCTTGACCTCGGGGAACGCGTAGAACGATCCGCGTGGCGAGTGGCACTTGAGGCCGATCTCGTTGAAGCGGCGCACCACGAGATCGCGGCGGCGGTGATACTGCTCGCGCATCTTCAGCACGCTGTCCCAGCCGCGCAGCAGCGCCTCGAGGGCGGCCTCCTGCGCGACGATGGACGCGCACAGCATGGTGTATTGGTGGACCTTCATCATCGCGTCGATGAGGACGGCCGGGCCGCAAGCGTAGCCGATGCGCCAGCCGGTCATCGCGAAAGCCTTCGAGAAGCCGTGAAGGAAGATCGTGCGTTCCGCCATGCCGGGCAGGCTGGCGATGCTGGTGTGGACACCGTCGAAGGTGAGCTCCGAGTAGATCTCGTCGCTCATCACAAGCAGGTCCTTCTCGCGGCAGAAGTCAGCGATCTTGGTCAACTGCTCCACGCTGCACGTGCCGCCCGTGGGATTGCACGGCAGGTTGAGCATGAGAATCTTGCAGCCGGGAACCCACGCGGCGCGGAGAGCCTCGGCGGTGAGCGCGAAGTTGTCCTTCGCGTAGGTCGGCACAGCCACGGCCTCGCCATGCACGAGCGTGATGCTCGGGTGGTAGGAGACGTAGCAGGGCTGGTGGAACATCACCTTGTCGCCGGGATTGCAGAGGGCGCGCAGGGCAAGGTCGATCGCCTCGGACACGCCCACTGTCACGAGCACCTGGTCCTCGGGGCGGTAGGAAACGCCGAAGTGGTCGTTGACGTAGGTCGAGATCGCGCGGCGCAGCTCGATCATGCCGAGGTTCGACGTGTAGTAGGTCTTGCCCTTTTCGAGGGCGTAGATCGCGGCCTCGCGGATGTGCCACGGGGTGACGAAATCGGGTTCGCCCACGCCGAGGGAAATCACGTCCTGGCCCTTCATCTTGGCCACGAGCTCGAAGAAATCACGAATGCCGCTCTTGGGCAGCGAGGCCACGTGGCCCGCCACCCAGCGTTTTGGGTCAGCGCTCATGGTGGTATGTTACGGGGCCACGTTCAGACGGGAGGTGGTCGCCTCCGCCTGCTCGATGAGGAAACCGCCCTCTTTGTAGGAGCGCAGCATGAAATGGGTGCTGGTGGACAGCACGCCTTCGAGGGTCGAAAGTTTTTCCGACACGAAGCCCGCGACTTTCTGGAGGCTGGAGCCGTCCACGAAAACCAGCAAATCGTAGGCGCCCGACATCAGGTAGCAGGCCTCGACCTCGTCGAAGCGCGCGAGGCGTTCGGCGAGACGGTTGAACCCGCCGCCACGCTCGGGCGTCATCTTGACCTCGATCACCGCGCGCACGGCCACTCCTGCGGCTGCCTCGCGGGAAAGATCGAGCACCGGACGCCAGCCGAGGAAGATTTTATCTTTTTTCAGCTGCTCCAGGTGCTGGTGAACTTCGGTTTCGGACAGGCCGACGACCTGCGCCATCTGCGCGGTGGTGAGGCTGCCGCCTTCGAGTAACAGCTTGAGAACAGGGTTCATGGGAGGTGGAGAATCACAGAAGAAAGAAGCGGGAATCCACACAATTCTTCGCCTTCCCTCCCTCCGCCGGTCACGATTCCCGTAAAATTAGTGTTCATTAGCGCCCATTAGTCGTTTCACTCTGCTTCCCTTTCCCATGTTCGAGTCCCTCACAGACAAGCTCTCCTCCGCTCTCCGCAACCTCCGTGGCGTCGGCAAACTCACCGAAGACAACATGGCCGACGCCCTCAAAGAGGTGCGCTCCGCCCTGCTCTCCGCCGACGTCCACTTCAAGGTCGTCCGCGAATTTATCGAACGCGTGCAGACCGCCTGCGTCGGCCAGGAAGTCCTCAAGGGCGTCGCCCCGGGCCAGCAGATCGTCAAAATCATTAACGACGAGCTCGTCCGCCTCCTTGGCGAAGGCTCCACCGATCTTTCTCCCGCCCGCCCGCTCAAGGTCCTGATGGTCGGCCTCCACGGCTCCGGCAAAACCACCTCGACCGCCAAGCTCGGCAAGCTCCTCAAAAAACGCGGCTACCGTCCGTTCGTCGTCGGCTGCGACGTCTATCGTCCCGCCGCCATCGACCAACTCGAAATCCTCGCGAAGCAGGAGGAACTTGGCTTCTACAGCGACCGCGTTTCCAAGGATGTCCCCGCCATCGGCACCGCCGGTCTCGCCGCCGCGCAGGCTGCGGGCGCCGACGCCATTCTCTTCGACACCGCCGGCCGGCTCCAGATCGACGCCGACCTCATCGAGGAGGTCAAAAAACTCAGCGAACGCCTCAAGCCCGACGAAATCCTCCTCGTCGCCGACGGCGCCCTCGGCCAGGAAGCGGTCAACGTTGCCAAGGCGTTTCACGATGCGCTCGGCCTCACCGGCCTCGTCCTCACCAAGCTCGACGGCGACGCCCGCGGCGGCGCGGCCCTCTCCATCAAGTCCATCACCGGCGTCCCCATCAAATTCGTCGGCACGGGTGAAAAGACCGCCGACTTCGACACGTTTTATCCCGACCGCCTCGCCTCCCGCATCCTCGGCATGGGCGACGTCGTTTCCCTCGTCGAACGCGCCCAGGAAAACATCGACCAAATCGAGGCCGAGAAGATGGCCGAGAAGATGCGCAAGGCCGACTTCAACCTCGAAGACTTCCTCGCCCAGCTCCAGCAGATCAAAAAACTCGGCTCCATGCAGAGCATCATGGGCATGATGCCCGGCATGAACGGCGTGCAGCTCCCCGACGACTCCGAGAAACAAATGGCCCGCACCGAAGCTATCATCAAATCGATGACCCTCCAGGAGCGCCGCAAGCCGGAGGTCCTCAACGGCAACCGCCGCCTCCGCATCGCCAACGGCGCCGGCGTGAAGGTCTTGGAGGTCAACCAGCTCATCAAACAATTCCAGCAGATGCAGAAAATGATGAAGATGCTAAAGGGCGGCGGCGCGAAAAAGATGATGCGCCAGATGGAGGCCATGAAGGGCCGAGGCGGTTTCCCCGGAATGTAACCCGCCTGACGACTATGGCCGAAACTCTCCAAGCTACCACGTTCGAGACGCCCTGCGGTCCCTTCTCCGTCGCCGTCAACTCAACCGGCGCGGTCGTCGCCACCGCCTTCGGCAATCTCCTGCGCCTGCGCGAGCGTCTCCCGAAAAACACCCGCCTCGCCGAGGCCCCCGCCTCGCTCACCGCCGCCGTCAAAAAACAAATCGCCGCCTACTTCGCGGGCAAGCGCCGCGCCTTCGATCTCCCGCTCGCCGCGCACGGCACGGAATTTCAGCACCGCGTCTGGGCCGCTCTCGTGGCGATTCCCTTCGGTGAAACTCGTAGCTACGGACAGCTCGCTGCTGACATCGGCAAACCCGGGGCCGCCCGCGCCATCGGTCGCGCCAACGCCACCAACCCCATCTGCCTGATCGTCCCCTGCCACCGCGTGATCGGTGCCGACGGCTCTCTCACCGGCTTCGCCTTCGGCGAAAAAATCAAGCGCCAGCTGCTTACGCACGAGTCCCGGCCCATGTCCTGCTGACGGATTGCCAAACACTCTCCGTCCGCACAATTTGCTCCCATGAACACCGCGCTCGCCAGCGAGATCAGCCGGCTCACTCCGGCGGAAAAACTCCAGCTTGTGGGGGAACTTTGGGACGATCTAGCCGCCAGCGAAGACCGCCTGTCGATTCCCGCCTGGCACGAGAAACTGCTCGCCGAAGACCAGGCACGCTACCAGGCCAACCCCACCGAGGGTGGATCATGGTCCGAGGTGAAGGCCCGCATCTTCGGCAAGTCGTGAAACACCGCCTGATCATCGCCCCGCTCGCGGAGGCCGATATCACAACCGGGTTTTCGTGGTATGAAGAGCGCTCGACCGGGTTGGGTCGCGATTTCATCAGCCGGGTCGAAGCCAAGTTCGCCGTGATCTCCCTGTCTCCGCAACTCTTCCACGCACGCTTCGGCTCCTACCGCCTCGCCGCCACCGAACGCTTTCCTTACGCGATTTACTTCATTTGGGATGAAGTTACCGGAATCGTCACCGTCCGACGTGTGCTCCATTTCAAGCAAGACAGAGCCGCCGGCCTGTGATGCTTTTCATATCGGCAAGCCATCTGAATCAAAATTCACAAAACTCGCCCAGACCCCTTTGGATTGACGGTCCAACAGACAACCTCTCCAAGCCCTGGCTGCGGTCAGGCCCGCCAAGCCGGGCCTTCCCTCCGCCACGGCTTGCCAACACAAACCATAACCAACACACCATAATCAACTGCTCGGACTAACTCTCAACATGGACTACTT
>JANYJB010000022.1 GCA_025361935.1 Verrucomicrobiota bacterium | reverse complement strand
GGCGTTGAGATAGGAACCCTTGCCCACCATCACGAACCAACTGATCACGGACATGACCGCGAGGAGGCCGATGACCACCCAGCCGTCAAAGGTGAGCGAGGCGATGATGATGCCAAAGTAGCCGCCCTTGAGCCACGCGAGCGGATCGGAAGGCTTTTCATCTTCGCCGACAACGAGGAGTTTGGCCGCGCTGTCACCGCCCGCCTGGCTGAGGGCAGCCAGCTTGATGAAGCCAGGGGTGCGCGCTACTTTTGAAATTTCCATCTCGTCGATTTCGCCGATGAAGTTGGAACGCTCGCCCGTGGACTCGACCGCGCCGAGAGGGCCATCGCCACCAACAAACGCGGTGGCATCCATCACCGGAAGCGGTGTGTTCAACGTGGCGTAGGCTTCGCCGTCCACGTAAAGCGTGAGCGCCGCGCCCGAGACGGTAACCGCGAGGTGCCGCCAAGCATTGATGGCGATGGGCGCGCCGGGCTTGGTGCGCTGGGTGCTGTTGGCGCGCGTCACTTCGACGAAGGGCACGCCTTTGTCCACGCCGAGGAGGAAGGCGTTGCCTCCATCCCAACGGCTGAAAACAACCGCGTTGGCCTGCGATGAGGCCGGCTTCACCCAGACGGACAAGGTTAACTCGGCCCCGGCGCCCCATGCCAGCGAAGGCGAAGCCGACACCACGAGGTCGCCCTTGCCGTCGAGCCGCAGTCCGCCGCCGATCATCGAGCCTTCGGCGGCCGTGCCCGCGTTGCCGGCATTGTTGCCGGAGACCGTGTAATCATACGCGGGCTGACCGCGTTCGGAAAAGTGATACACAAGAGAGGTATTGGCATCGTAGGTGCCCTTGGTGTCCTCGATCTTCACTGCCTTGTTGCCAGTGTTGCCATAGTAAAGCCAGAAGCTGGTCTTGGAGCCGCTTTTCAGCGCGGGACTTTTCACCCAGACGAACGCCTCGTTGAGCAACGGGTCGTAACGCTCGATGTGGTGGGGCAGCAGGGTCTTGTCGTCTTCGGCGACGAAGCGAAGGTCGGATCCGTCCTCCTTGGTGAGGGCGAACTGGAAGTTGCCCTCGTGCAGGCGCACGAGCACCGGAACGGCGCCGGTGGCATCGGGAATGGCAACGCCGGTGGACGACGTGTCGATGATGATTTTCTTGCGCATCGTCCAATCGGCATCCCACCAGGCTTGGGCGGTGCCGGAACAGGCAAGGGCGACAAAGACGCCAAGTAACAGACGTTTGAGCAGACTGGACTTCGTAGATTTCATGGCCGTGGGCATTGCTGGATGGAGGTGTTAAAAATAGTGGCGGAGCTCAGTAGTCGGCCCCGATGCGGAAGGTGAGGTGAACGTCGCCGCGACGCGTCGGGGACGCGGAAATGAGCGGCACGCCCGCGTCGATCGATCCGGTGAAATGGTCGCGCAACCTCAGCCGGCTGCCCAAGCCTACGCTCACGAGATTATACTCCTTGGCCTGTCCGGGTAGGGCTTGCTCGACACCGAGCACACCCGCGTCGCCGAAAGCGTAAAAGCGCCATTCGCCAGCTTTCTCCCCAAGCCAAGAGGCGACCGAGGGACTGCGAAGTTCGACCGTGCCAAATAACGCGTCATCACCAGCGGCCGCGCCTTCGAGGTAGCCGCGCGTCGTGTCGAGTCCGCCGCCGCTGAACTGCTCGGGATCGACCAGAGATCCGGGCGAGAACTGTCCCTGAATCTTGCCGAAATACTGGAATCCCGCGGGCAAATCCCGCGTGTAGGAAAGATCTCCGCGGAAATAAATGAAGTCTCCCGAGGCGCCGGAGCGCCGGGCGGTGAACTCGGCCTGATCGCTGCCCAGCTGTCGTAAACCCAAGGTGGGGCCGATCGAGAATTCGGTCACGGATTTCTTGCCCGTCCAACTGCCGCTATAGATCGCGCTGAGGGGGAAATAGGTGATGGGCGAGGACGTGGTGGTCTTGGCCACGAGCAGATCTTGATCGTAGTGCTTGTAGTCGATCCCGAGGTTCAACGAGTGGTAAAGGCTGCCGACAGGCGGCAGCGTCATGAGCGCATGAAGACCGGCCGTGTGGCCGCGTCCGGCCACGGCGCTGCCGCCGAGCGTGGAGATGTTGCTGTCCTGTTTCGTGGCCTGCGCGAGGAGGCTGAGCCAAGGCGTCTCGGGAAGATGGACGAGGTAGAAGCCGGAAAAAATCTTGGCGTCGTCGATACGTTCGGGCGCCACCTGAAAGTTGAAACCCAGCGTGTGGCCGAGCTGCCAGAGATTGGCGTAGCTTACCGCGCCGTTGACGCGAAGCTTGGTCGTGTTGGGGCCGTAACGGTTGTTGACCTCGAAGCTGCCGTGAAGCGGGGCCGAGTCCTTGACGTTGAGATCAACGTCGAACGTGCCCGGGACGGCGCCGGTGCGCAGAGAGGGCGTCACGCGGCGGTCGGGAAGCTGGTTGAGCGCGACGATGTCGCGGTTGACCTGGTTGAAATTAAGAACTTCGCCCTCGGCGAGTGAAGGCGCGTTTTTCTTGATCTCGCTGGGAGCGAAGTAGCGCGAGTCCTTCACGCGCAGACGGGCAACGGTGCCTTCTTCGACATGAAGGATAACCACCCCGCCCTTCACCTGCTGCGGCGGAATCTGGACGGCGGCAGCTTGAAAACCCTTGGCGCGATAAAGTTTTTCGACGGCGACGCGGGCCTGCTCGACATCATCGACGGTGCGCTCCGGCCCCATGTAAGGATAGACGGCGTCCTCGACCGCGCTGGGATCAACATGCTTCACGCCCTGCACCTGGAATTCCCTGATGTAAAACGCACGGCTCACCACGGTCTCGCCCGAGGTCGCCGCGCGGGCGGGAATAATCCCGCCGAGCAATGCGCTCAGCAGGGCGGACACGATGAGAAGCATGGAACGCCTGCCGGGGAAACCCGCGCAGGAGGCGTGACGGTTGAACATGCGGTGCGGTGGAGACGATTTGGGCTTGGGGGGCTTCAACAAATCAACCCCTCCGCCTAAAAAGGCAGAGGGGTTGACGCATATAACACCCGACAAAGATCTGTTTTTAGCAGATCAAGCTTTCTTCTGGAAACGACGGCGGTAGGCGGCGAAACCGAGCATCGCCACGCCGAAGATCGCGGCGTAGGTGGAGGGCTCGGGGATCGCGGCCGCATACAAACCGGCCGAGGTAAACGACAGCACACCAGCGTCGGTGAGCGTGAAGGTGCCGACGAGGGCGGCGGGATTTCCAGACACCGGCGCGAGTTCATACAGATCCGTGGTCGTGCTGGTGCCACCACCAAGAGACGACTCGAAGGCAGTGCGGGTGTAGTTCACGAAGCTGGTGCCACTGGTGCCACCCGCTTTGCTCCACGAATTAGTCCCGGCAGTGGAGATATTGGCGGTGTAAACATTGCTCATCAGGGAGGAATCCTGAAAATTCAATGCGCCGCTGGCCTGCGTAGAACCGTTCGTCATCAACAGCACCTTGGAAACGGCGTTGTTGTTGATCGAAGTGTTGGCGGTGGTGTAGGGCGTGCCCGAATCATTGGAAGCCCAAACCGTGCTGAGCGCCTGGCCATCAGGGCCAGTCGCACCTCCGCCGGTTTTACCGGTGGTGCCGATGAGCCCCATGATGGTGGTGCTGGCATACCAGGAGGAACCCGAGCCGTAAACAGCCTGGAGATCGGTCACGTTCAGGCGACCGATGGTGAAGGTCGTTCCGGCGGTAGCCTGAGTGAACTGGCTGACGCTGCCGAGATTGACCTCGAGATTCTGCGCGGTGACCGAAGTGGAACGGAAACCAAGGATGATATCGCTGTAATTAACAGCGATAGTGGCGGCGGAGGCCACCGAGGCGAGACTGGCAAAGGCCAGAGCCGCCGGAATGAGAAGTGATTTTAATTTCATAATATTTTTCTAAAACCTTTTATTCGGAATCCGAATTAGAGGTTGGTGTTGATCAGACCGCCATCGATCGTGCGGCTGACACGCATCGTGCTGTAGCGAACGCCGTTGGCGGTGGCATCATCGCTGCCGGTCAACTGGGTGACCAGATTGGTGGCAAACGTATCGGCCACGCCGGCGATGGTGGTGCTGCGGAGGAGGTGCTCATAACCCCAGAAGTTATACTGGCCTTCTTGGACGGCGGTATTGCTGAAGGTCGCACCATTATAGGTGAGCTGCTGGGAGGTGATCGTGCCGGAGCCGACATAGCTCAAGAGGATGTAGTTCTTGCTGCGGAGCTTGCTGGTAGAAGCAGTCGGGAGGGCCTGGAGGACGGTCTTCACGGTGGAGCTAGAGGCATAACCATCGGTGGGAGCAAAGGCCGTAAGAGCGCCGGTGGTGGTGTTTACGCTGTATTGCACAGGAGCGGTCCCGATACCAAAGCCGGACTCGGCGAAGGCGGTGAGACGGGTGCCGGAGTCGTTGTTACGACCGGTAAGCACGACGAGGTAGGCGCTATCCGCAGCGACGCCCGTGAGCATGGAGAGGGGAACATCGCCGTTGTTCAACAGAGCCTGCGCCTGCTGGGTGGTGATGTTGGCGAGACGGCCATACGCGGCGGTGAAGGCAGAGTCACCGCTGTTATAATTGGCACCCTTGGTCCAAGCGAAGGTAACGGCACCCACGATGTCATCACCCAGCCCGTTGACGGTGTAATCAGTCGAAGCCTGATAGCTGTCGGACATCGCGATGTCCGCAGTGGCGGCGGCGTCGAAGTTGGCAGAATCAGCCAGCTCAAGCGTCGTGAGTGCGGTGATTGCGGTGAAGGTAGGAGCAGCAACGGTGCCGCCCAACGTGACGGTCTGGGTGGCCTTGGTGGCCTTGATCCAGCTATGGGCATTATCGAAAGAAACACCGGGGATGGTCGTCAGACCGCCATCCAAGACGGCCACGCCACCGACAGAGCCACCCCAAGCGCATTGGATGACCACGTCGGAACTGTCGCTGAGAAGCTTGCCCACGATCGTGACGCGGCTGGCGCCCGAGATATCGGTGCCATCAGCAGCGTAGGTGGGGGCGGGAGAGGAGGTCTTGAGACAGTGAATGATCGCCTGGGTGGCGGCCTTGCGGAAGGCGGTGGAGCCGGTGATCTTGATGTTGGTGGCAGCGGAGGCCAAGGAGGCAGCCGCGAGTGCCATGATGCCCATGGCGAGGATCTTGAAGGATTTCATGATATTAAGTTGAGCTGAGAAGATTGCCAGGTGGCCGACAGGACGCCTAACGAGGTCGGATTTAAGCAGCCGCTTGTTACGATATCATGGCGGCAGTGTTCCAATGTGGTCTCGATTGAGTGAAAACGCGGTTCATGGTTGGAACCAACCGAGGATCATCCCCGCCCAGTCCACCTCTCACCGACCGACCTGTTGAGCCTGATACTCCTGTCGAGAGCGCAGTATCTGCTGGGCATTAAAAGCCGCGTATCCAAAAAACGATTTGAACCGCTGATCGCTCATCTCTTGGGCGGAAAGCCAGCGAGCATGATTCTCAGCAGGAGCAGTCTGGGTGGACGTGGGCGTTGCCGCAGAAGATGGGGTGGTCACCAGAGTCTCGTCCGTTTCGGCCAAAAACTCTTCCCCCAGTCTCACGAGCTGCGCAGCCTGCCGGGCATCGAGGTTGAGCGAGGGACTCAACCCTACGGCGACCAAGGGCGTCAGCAAAGGTTTAGGCTTCGAAAAACCAATATCTTCGCCGGATACTTTCACCATCGTCGCCGGAGAATTGGCATTCCTAAGCGAAGTCGGCGGCTGAAAATCTCCCGTGATCGCCATCTCCCTTCCGATAGACGAATCGATTTCATCCCCTGTCCTTCCCGTCACAGGCACGACAACGCAAGCCGCGTTTGTTGATCGAGCCGCCACCGCGCGCTGAAAGGGCGTTCCGCTCGTGACAGTCGTAAGCGACGGCGAGAGTTTGCCGGAATCAGCCTCATGACGACCGCAGGCAGAAAATACGAGCATGACAAGCCCCGCGCCAAAAATGAGCGCGATGAAAAGCATAAACCTTTGCTTAAAAATTTTACTAACCATGTCCGCTCTCTGACTCACATCCGGGGCAACGTCAAAAAAGAGCCGTCGTCGTCACCATATCTTAACCTAAAGAGACGTCATCCGACATGAATCATTCAGCATTTCTTTTGAATGAAATAAGTTATACATTTCACCTCTGAAAACAGAGAAACTTTGCGGAGGATTTGAATCCCCGTGGGGACGCCATTTTTAAAGCCCGTATCTCATCGCGAGATACGGGCTTTTTTGTATTCTAAAACTGACAACGGCTTGAATGTCGCCGGTGAGCCGAATCACTATCCCATGATATTGCCGGTAACTGCTTCACATAACCCTGCAAATGTCTCCTCGGCCAGAGGAAGCTTCCGGCCCTTGAGGTAAGCCACGCCCCATGATCGGCGCAACTTTCGCGCGCCCAGCGGGAAAGATATCAAGGATTTTTCCGCGAGCTCCTTTCGCGCTATCCACGGGGCGATAATACCCGCGCCAAGACCGATTTTAACCAGTTCCTTGATCGCCTCCATGCTGCCGAGCTCGATGAAATTGTTCAGCGTTATTTTGTCCCGCTGGAAATAGTCGATGACCATCCGAAAGGTGTAACTACGCTTGTTATAAAGAATGAGCGTCTCATCCGCGATCTCGTCACGGGGAATTTTCCCCTTTTGCGCCCAAGTGTGCATGGGCGCCACAAGCAATCGCAGCTCATCATCGAAAAGCGGGCGAAAGTTCACATCGTCCGACTTTTCGGGCTTCAACATAAGCGCCAGGTCAATCTTGTTGCTGCGAAGCAGCTCTATCATCTCGGGACCGTCGCCGGGCTCGATGCGAATGACGCACCGAGGGAAGCTTTGTTTGAATTCGCGCAGCACGGTGGGCAGCAAATATTGGCAGGCGGTCGGACTGGCTCCCACGCGCAAACGAGTCTGTCCCCAGTTTTGCAACTCCCCCAGCGCCGTGCGCGCGTCTTGCATATCACGCAGGATGCGCTCGGCGTGCTGTAGCAATTGCTCGCCCGCCTGCGTGAGGTGGACGGTTTTGCCCACGCGATCAAAAAGCGGCACCCCTATCTCACGCTCCAAGGCCTTGATGGCGTGACTCACCGCCGACTGGGTAAGAAACATCTCCTTCGCCGTCTGCGTGAAACTCTTTTTGCGGGCAAGCGTGGCGAAGGCCAGAAGCTGCCGGCTGTCGAGGGTGGTTGTCATAAATGAAGATTCCTCATCTTTATCATTAAATGTTTGAAAAGCATTTCTTGAGCCATTCAGGGCTGGTGGCATGTGAGCGGCTTAAGGCCAAGTCACAAAATCATGCCTTCGCCGATCGCCAAGCCAGCCACCGCCGCCTCGTCCACGAGGCCGCTGCGCATCGGCTTCATCCCGCTTGACGACGCCGCCCCGATCATCGTCGCCCACGAACAGGGCTTTTTCCACAAGCATCGACTGCGGGTTGAACTCAGCAGGGAAGTCGGCTGGGCCACCATCCGCGACAAGCTGGTGTATCGCGAACTCGACGCCACCCATGCCCTCGGCTCGATGGTCATCAGCACCACGCTGGGCCTGAACTCGACGCCATGCGATTGCCTGACCGCCTGCGTTCTTAATACCAACGGAAACTGCATCACCCTCTCCGAGGATCTCTGGAAGCGTGGCGTTCGCGATGCGAAAACCATGCGCGACGAGATCATCCGTTCCCGCCACGAACGCACCTATGTTTTCGGCGTGGTTTACGCCCATTCTTCGCATCGTATTCAATTATGCGATTGGTTGCACGGCGCCGGCGTTGACCCCGAACGCGACGTGCGCGTGGTCGTTGTTCCCCCGCCCCAGCTTTTCCGTAATCTCGCCGCAGGAACCATTGACGGCTACTGCGTGGGCGATCCCTGGAACTCCCTCGCCGTCCGCGAGCAGGTAGGCTGGTGCGTCGCCACCAGCAACGACCTCGCTCCCGGCCACCCCGAAAAAGTGCTGATGGTGCGCTCCGATTTCGCCGAGCAGCGCCACGAGGAACACCTCGCCATGATCGCCGCCCTCACCAAGGCCGCCAAGCTCTGCGACGATCCGGAGTTTCGGCCCGAACTCGTCAGCCTCCTCTCCCGCCGCGAATACCTCAACGTCCCGGCGCGCGTCATCCAAGCCAGCCTAGTCGGCCCGTTCGACTACGGCCACGGCCGCATGATGCCAGCCGACGATTTTATCTCTTTTCATCGCAACGGCGCCAACGACCCCACTCCGGCCAAGGCCGCTTGGCTGATCAACGGCTTCAACCGGCACCGCTTACTTCCCGAGGGCCGCATCGTCCCGGCCGACCTCGGAACGCGCGCCTTCCGCTCCGATATCTTTCTGCAAGCCAGCAAATCCACCTCCCGCCAACATGACAACGCACTCGTCCACGCCTGAACTCTCGTCCCTCAACGCCCGCCGCCTCGACCGCCGCGCGTTTTTCTCCACCACCGCCAAAGGCCTCGGTGCAGCCGCGCTCCTCGCCAACCTACCCAAGGGCTGGTCTGCGCCCGACACCGGCACGTCCGAAGCGCCCGAAACGCCCGATATCAACTTCGGCATGATCGCGCTGACCGACTGCTCGCCCATCGTGATCGCCCACGAAAAAGGCTTTTTCAAAAAATACGGCATCAACTCCACGGTGACCAAAGGCGCCAACTGGGCCGCCATCCGCGACAATCTCTCCACCGGCTCCATCCAGGCCACCCACATGCTGCTCGGCATGCCGCTTGCCTCCACCATGGGTCTCGCCGGTTCCCCCAAGAAGGCCATGATCGCCCCCTGGCTCCTCAATCGCAACGGCCAGGCCATCACCCTCAAGACCGAGTGGAAGGGCAAGGTCGGCGCCGACCCGAAGGCCCTCAAGCCCTTCGTCGATCAGGCCAACAGCCTCGGCGAACCCCTCACGTTCGCCATGACGTTCCCGCCCGGCACGCACGCCATGTGGATGCGCTACTACCTCGCCGCCGGTGGCATCAACCCCGACAAGGACATCAACCTCATCACCGTTCCCCCGGCGCAGATGGTCGCCAACATGAAGATCGGCAAGATGGACGGCTTCTGCGTCGGCGAGCCTTGGGGCGCCCGCTCCATTAACGACGGCATCGGCTACACCTCCGTCACCACGCAGGACATCTGGAAGAACCACCCCGAAAAGGTCTGCGCCTTCACCGAGGAATTCGCCAACAAGAACCCCAAGACCGTCAAGGCCGTCCTCAAGGCCCTCCACGAAGCCAGCGTCTGGCTCGATGTCATGGCCAACCGCGCCGAACAGTGCGACATCGTCTCCAAGGCCACCTATATCAACTGCGACAAAAAGATCATCCTCGGCCGCCTCCTCGGCGAACTCGACTACGGTGACGGCCGCAAGGTCACCGACGCCGAGCACTGCATGTATTTCAGCAAGAACGGCTGCAACATGCCCCAGCCGAAATACGCCAAGTGGTTCCTTTCCCAATACCGCCGCTGGGGCATGGTCTCCGGCGCGCCCGACTACGACGGCATCGCCAAGCGCGTCATGCGCACCGACATCTACACCGAGGCCATGGCCGAAATCGGCGTCACCGCGCCGGCCATCGACATGACCCCTGAGACCCTGTTCGACGGCGTCACCTTCGATCCCGCCAATCCTGAAGCCTACGCAAAGAGCTTCGCCGTTAAAAATCTCAAGGGCTGAACTCCCGCTTGAACATGAGCGAAGCGCCTGCTTCCCGCCGCCACTTCCGCGAGGCCTGTCTCGCCGCCGTCGTCTGGCGGCGGGCGGCCCTCCTCGGAATCCCCGTCGGCGTGATGCAGGCCACCCTCAATCAGGGCGATCACTGGTTAGCCGGGGTTTTCACGGCCGGCGTCGTCGCCAAGTCCATCCTCTCGCCCTGTCTTTCATTCTCCATCGCGTATGCCTCGGCTGTGCTGACCCACGCGGAAAATCTCCAACGGAAATCCTCCCTCACCTCTTCATGAAATCATTTAAATTAGACGGGCTCGTTCTGCCGCTCTTCGGCGTCGCCTGCGTCTTGCTCGCGTGGACCGTCAGCAGCGCTACCTGGGCCAAAGACCTGCCGTCACCCCTGAAAACGTGGGAGTCCAGCAAGCCCTACATCATGGAGCCGTTCGCCAAGCGCGGCGAAATGGACCAAGGCATCCTCCGCTTCAGTTGGTATTCCCTTAAGTTAGTCGCCCAAGGCTACGCCATCGCACTCATTATTGGCACGCCCATCGGCTTCTTCCTCGGTCTGTCCAAGACTTTCACGAAGACCTTCGATCCCATCATCCAAGTTCTTCGCCCCGTCTCGCCTCTCGCGTGGCTCCCGCTCGGCCTCGTGCTTTTCCTCAGCACCGGCAAGGACGCAGGCACCTACGGCGCTCTTTTCACCATCGCGATCTGCTCCATGTGGCCGACCGTGCTTAACACCGCCGTAGGCGTCCGTGCCGTCCCGCAGGACTACCTCAACGTCGGCAAGGTCCTGAAGCTCTCCCGCTGGAAGACCCTCACCAAAATCCTCATTCCCGCGACGCTTCCCTACATGTTCACGGGCTTCCGTCTCTCTCTCGGCATCTCGTGGCTCGTCATCGTCGCAGCAGAAATGCTCACCGGACGCCCCGGCGTCGGCGGCTTCCTCTGGCAGGAATACAACTCCCTCGTTTACGAGCACATCATTCTCTCGATCATCACCATCGGCGTCATCGGCTTCATCCTCGACCGCCTGATGTCCCTCGTCGAAGCCCGCTTCAAGGCGATCAGCTAACCTGCCATGGCCTTCCTCGAACTCAAAAACGTCTCCAAGTCCTTCGGCGGGCAACGCGTCCTCTCGGACATCAACCTGTCCATCCAAGAAGGGGAGTTCGTCGCCATCGTCGGCTACTCCGGCCAAGGCAAAACCACCCTCATCAACCTCGTCGCCGGCCTGATCAAGCCCGACCACGGCGAAGTTTCCCTCGAAGGTAAAATCGTCACCGGTCCTGGCCCCGACCGCGGCCTCGTTTTTCAAAACTACTCGCTTCTGCCCTGGCTCACCGTGGGTGAAAACATCGCCCTCGCCGTTGACCAGGTTTTCCCCGAATGGACCGCCGCGCAGCGCCTCGCCCACATCGATAAATACATCGCGATGGTGAAGCTGTCGCACGCCAAAGACCGCCTGCCCAAACAGCTCTCCGGCGGCATGCGCCAGCGCGTCTCCGTCGCACGCACCCTTGCCATCAATCCCCGCATCCTCCTCCTCGACGAACCCCTCGGCGCGCTCGACGCGCTCACCCGCGGCACGCTCCAGGACGAGATCGCCCACATCTGGCAGACCGAGCGCAAAACCGTCGTCCTCATCACCAACTCCGTGGACGAAGCCCTCCTCCTCGCCGACCGCATCATTCCGCTCACCATCGGGCCCGGCGCGACGCTCGGCGAATCCATCCCCGTCACCCTCGACCGCCCCCGCGACCGCAAGGGCGTCAACCACGACCCGGAGTTCAAGCGCCTCCGCGCCCTCGTCACCAACCAGCTCCTCGCGTTCAACGCCAGCCGCAAGGTCTCGCTCACTCAAAAACTCATCCGTCCCGACATCCTCCCCGAGAATTTGGAAGCCCCCCGCGTCAACCGCCCGCCCCGCCGCCCCGGCGAGGAAAAACAAGAAGTCATCGTCTCATCCTAACTTCGCGAGCCTTCCACCATGAGCCGATTCCTCGACATCTCCCAACTGATCAAAACCTTTCCCACGCCCAAAGGCCCGCTCACCGTCGTGCGCGACTTCAACCTCGGCGTGAAGAAGGGCGAGTTCATCACCCTCATCGGCCACTCCGGCTGCGGCAAGTCCACCGTGCTCTCGATGGTTGCCGGGCTCACCGATCTCACCGAGGGCGGCATCATTCTCGCGGGCAAGGAAGTGACCGGTGCCGGCCCCGATCGCGGCGTCGTTTTCCAGGCTCCCTGTTTGCTCCCGTGGTATACCGCCTTTGAAAACGTCATGCTTGGCGTGGACCAGGTTTACTACACCGCGACCTCCCTCGAACGCCGCCAGATCGCCGAATACTACCTCACCATCGTCGGCCTTGGCGACTCGATGCACAAGCGCCCCTCCGAGCTCTCCCAAGGCATGCGCCAGCGCTGCGGCATCGCCCGCGCCTTCGCCCTCTCGCCCAAAATGCTCCTCCTCGACGAGCCCTTCGGCATGTTGGACTCGCTCACCAAATACGAGCTGCAGGACGTCCTCCTCGACCTCTGGCAGCGTGATCAGAAAACCGCCCTCATGGTCACGCACGACGTGGACGAGGCCCTCTATCTTTCCGACCGCGTCGTCATGATGACCGACGGTCCGGAAGCCACCGTGGGCGACATCCTCGAGGTCAACTTTCCCCGCCCGCGCACGCGCAAGCAGCTCATGGAAGACCCCGAGTATTACCGCCTCCGCGAACACCTCATCGGCTTCCTCGAGGAACGCTCCCACCTCCGTCCCGGCAAGCCCGCCGCAGTCGCCGCCGCCCACTGAAATTTTCCCGCCAAAGCCATTCGCACACACCACCAACAACACCACCATGAATCGCAACATTCGCACCGCCCTCGCCGCCCTCGCCACCACCTGGGCCGCCGTCACTGCGTCCGCGCAGTTTTATCCGCTGCCCCCGCCGGTCTATCCCGGTTTGTTCAACACCACCCTGCGCACCTCTGATCCCTACATGTCCGCCTGGGACATCGGCGTGAACATCCGCGGTCGCTTCGAAAACAAGGATAACGCCGGCTTCACCTCCGCCGGCCAGAACCGCGATTTCGCCGGAGGCCGCCCGCCCGCCGGCAATGGCGACCGCTTCGACAACAACAACGACTATTTCCTCACGCGCATCATGCCGCGCATCGGCTATACCGACAAATGGTATCAGGCTTTCGTGCAGCTGCGCTCCAGCGCGTCCTTCGACGACGAACGCGGTAACAACGGGAAAACCTTTACTCCTCCGGGCGCGACCCCCGGCATCAAGGCCGGCAAGGGCGAACAGGAAAACGACAACGACATCAACCTCCAGCAGGCCTACCTCGCCGTCGGCAACCACAAGGAATTCCCGCTCTCCGCCAAGATCGGCCGCCAGGAACTCGTTTACGGCGAGCAGCGCCAAGTCGGCGCCTTCGCTTGGAACAACAACGGCCGCTCCTTCGACGTCGCCAAGGCC
This sequence comes from Verrucomicrobiota bacterium, assembly GCA_025361935.1. Lineage (GTDB taxonomy): Bacteria > Verrucomicrobiota > Verrucomicrobiia > Opitutales > Opitutaceae > Rariglobus. The sequence continues at coordinate 9,953 of JANYJB010000022.1, read as the reverse complement.
CGCTACCAGTCGAAGTATTTCGGCGTGGACGCCTTCACCGGCGGCGTCGTTTACAACGACAACGGCAACTTCAACAAATCCCATCTCGATAACGACCACTTCTCGGGACTCTACTTCAATCTCACGAATATCCACGGTGTAACCGACAAGCAGCTCGTCGAGGTTTACCTCTACAATCACAACGTGGATCGCGACAGCACCAACGAGGATTGGAACGGCGTCGCCGCCCCCTTCCGCCAGCCCTTCATCCAGGATCTTTACACCGGCGGACTTCGCATCAAATCCAAGCCCGGAGCCTACGGTCCCTGGGATTACAGCATCGAGCTCATGTATCAGTTCGGCACGATCAACAACCGCACCGCAGTCGGCAACGCCATCGTCCCGGTCAATACGCCCGCCGCCATCGCCGGCGCCCAGGAACTCGAACAACAGGCCTACGCCGCCATCCTTCAGGCTGGTTACACGTGGACCGAAAGCGCCTATCAGCCCCGCCTCGCCCTCATTTACAGCTACGGCTCGGGTGACAAAAACGCCACCGACGGCAAGAGCGGCACGTTCCAGAACCAATACGCCACCACGCACATGTTCTACGGCTACATGGATCTCAACAGCCTCCAAAACCTGAGCGACCTCCGCCTCGCCTACACCATCAAGCCCACCACCAAGCTCACCTTGGCGCTGGAAGGCCACCTCCAGTATCTCGATTCCACCAGCGACTACTGGTATAACGTCGGCGGCGTCGCCCGCACCACCGCCGGAGGAGCGATCGGCACCCACACCGGCTACGACCGCAACGGCACTTACAGCAATCAGCTCGGCCAGGAAATAGACTTCATCGCCAGCTACTCGCCCCAACCTTGGCTCAACTTCGAGGGAGGCATCGCCCACTACTTCCGCGGCGACTACATCAAGCAGTCTTTCTCAAAGACCCCCGGCGATTCCAAGGACGCCAGCTACGCCTACGTTCAAGCGACCCTTAACCTCTAACCCTCACCCCAAAGCGGCGCGATCTTCCCGGTCGCGCCGCTTTTTTTGCCCGTCATGACCAAAACCGCTCTCACCGCCCTCATCCTCGACGCCAAAAAATCCCGCGGCGTCACCTGGGCCGCCCTCGCCACCGCTGCCGGCCTCTCTGAAGTTTACACCACCTCGGCCTGCCTGGGCGAAAACGCCCTCCCCGCCGACTCCGCCGCCCGCGTCGCCACCGCCCTCGACCTCGGCCCCGCTGTCGCCACTGCGCTCACCGAGTTCGCCAACAAAGGCGAAGCCGCCTCCACCGTCACCAAGGAGCCGCTCCAATACCGCTTCCAGGAAATCATCTACGTTTACGGTCCAACCCTGAAGGCTCTCATCGAGGAAAAATTCGGCGCCGGCATCATGAGTGCCATCGACTTCACCATGACCGTGGACCGCGTCGCCGATCCGAAGGGCGACCGCGTGAAGATCGAGATGTGCGGCAAGTTCCTCGGCTACAAAACGTGGTGACCGCACCACATCCCAAAATGATGATTTAATTTAATGACCATCTTTAAAACTATTCACCCGCTTAATTGATTTAAAAGATTTCATGGCACCCCCGCTGCTAACGACACCCGGCCGTCCATGACCGAAACTCCCTCCACTACCGAACCGTTCTCGCCTGCCCAAAAGGAATACCTTCAGGGCTTCATGGCGGGCGTAGCCGCGTCCGGACAATTCCCGTTTACCAGCCACACCGCCTCCGGCCAGCTCACCGCGTCCGCCGCCTCCGCGGCCACCGGCAACCTCGCCGCCCCGCCCGCCGAGGACACCGTCTTCGGCACGCCCCTCGCCGACCTCTGCAAGGAAGAACGCTGGAAACACGACGAGGACCCGCTCGACGCCTGGGAGCGCCTCATCGCTCACGCCGACGCCGACAAATTCCCCGACGCCGAGAACACCTACCGCTTCAAGACCCACGGCCTGTTCTACGTCGCCCCTGCGCAGGACAGCTTCATGATCCGTCTGCGCGTCCCCGCCTGCCAGCTCAGCGCGCACCAGCTTCACGGCCTCGCCGACCTCGCCGCCGATCTCGGTGGCGGCTACGCCGACCTCACCACCCGCGGCAACCTCCAGATCCGCGAGTTCAAGCCCCGCGACCTCATCAAGGTTCTCACCCGCGTCCAGGACCTCGGCCTCACCTCGCGCGGCGCCGGCGCCGACAACATCCGCAACGTCACCGCCTCGCCCAACAGCGGCTTCGATCCAGACGAACTCCTCGACGTTCGCCCCTTCGCCCTCGGCGTCCATCACTACATTCTCAACCACCGCGACCTCTACGGCCTCCCCCGCAAGTTTAACGTCGCCTTTGACAACGGCGGCAGCCTCACCGCCGCCGCCGACACCAACGACATCGGCTTCTTCGCCTGCCGCGTCACCGCCGCTTCGCTTGCCAAGGTGGAGCGCGTTGACCCCAACGCGCTTCCCGCTCCTGGCATCTACTTTCGCGTCCAGCTCGGCGGGATCACCGGCCACCAGGATTTCGCCCGCGACACCGGCTTGCTCATCAAACCCTCCGAAGCCGTCGCCGTCACCGCCGCCATGATACGCGTCTTCGCCGAACACGGCGACCGCACCAACCGCAAAAAGTCCCGCCTCAAATACGTCCTCGACGCCTGGGGTTTTGAAAAGTTCATCGCCGAGACCCAGAAGAAACTCGCCTTCCCGCTCGGCCGCCTGCCCCTCGCCGCCTGCGAACCCCGCCGCCCCGTCGTGAAGCACGGCTGGGTCGGCATCTACAAGCAGGCCCAGCGCGGTTTCAACTCCGTCGGCATCGTCATTCCCGTCGGCCGCCTGAAGGCCCGCCAGATGCACCAGCTCGCCGACCTCGCCGAGCACTACGGCAAGGGCGAACTCCGCCTCACCGTCTGGCAGAACATCATTCTCCCTCACATCCCCGACGCCCTAACCTCCGCCGTCACCCGCCAGATCGAGCGCATCGGCTTTCACACCGAAGCCTCCAGCGCCACCGGCGGCATCATCGCCTGCACCGGCAGCAAGGGCTGCAAATACTCCTCCGCCGACACCAAGGCCCACGCCATCGCCACGTCGAAGCATCTCGCCGCCTCCGGCCTCGCTTTGGAGCAGCCCGTCAACCTCCACTTCACCGGCTGCAACCACTCCTGCGCCCAACACTACTGTGGCGACCTCGGCTACATCAGCACCAAGTTGCCCGACGGTGCCGAGGGCTACCACGTCGTCATCGGCGGCGGCATGGATCAAGAACAGGGCATCGCCAAAGAAATCTTCCGCGGCGTCCGCGCCACCGAAGTCCCCGCCCTCACCGAAAAAATCCTCCGCACCTACACGACCCGCCGCCAAAGCGGCGAAACCTTCGTCCAGTGGTCCCGTCGCCACTCCATCAAGGAACTCCAGGAGTTCCTCTCCTAACCTCCGACTCTTTCTCTTTCCTCTTAATCGTTCTCTTTCTCCGCCCTTCCGACGCCCGCCCGCATGAGCACGCTCCCCCTCATTCCCGAAAACGCCCCGTTCTCCCCCGAGCAACGCGCGTGGCTCAACGGCTTCCTCGCCGGCCTCTTCTCCCGCGCCCCGGGAGGGACGACCTCCGTGTCGTCCGCTTCGACTCCCCTCACCCCGCTCACCATCCTCTTCGGCACGCAGACCGGCACCGCCGAAACCCTCGCCAAGCAAGCAGCCAAGGAAGCTGGCAAGCGCGGTTTCGCCGCCACCGTGCTCGACATGGCCTCCGTCACCGCCGGGCAGCTTTCGCAGCACGCCAATCTCCTCGTCATCACCAGCACCTACGGCGACGGCGAACCGCCCGACAACGCCAAGGCTCTTCACGCCGAACTCGCCGCGTTCGACTCCCCGCTTCCGTCTCTCCGCTACAGCGTCTGCGCCCTCGGCGACACCAACTACACGCTCTTCTGCCAATGCGGAAAAGACTTCGACGCCCGCCTCGAAAAACTCGGTGCCCAACGTATCACCCCGCGCGCCGACTGCGAACTCGACTACGAAGCCTCCTTCACCACCTGGCTCGACACCACCCTCTCCGCCCTCGGCTCCTCCGCCGCATCCGCAGCGGAAATCTCAAATCCCAAATCTCAAATCCCAAATGAAACAGGTTTTTCAAAGAAAAACCCGTTTCCCGCGACCGTCCTCGCCGTCCGCAACCTCAACGCCCCCGGCTCCTCCAAAGAGGTCAACCACGTCGAGTTCTCCCTCGAAGGCTCGGGCCTTTCCTACGAGGCCGGCGACGCCCTCGGCGTCATCCCGCAAAACTGCCCCGAACTCGTTTCCGCCATCATCACCGCCCTCGGCTGCGACGGCGAGGAAGCCGTCCCCACGCCCGCCGGCGAACTCCCGCTCCGCGCCGCCCTCGCTACCCGGTTCGACCTCGGCAAACCTTCCGCCGATCTCCTCGCCCTCCTCGGTGTAGCCAGTGGCACAGACATTCCTGTCTGTGCGCCCCACCACGTCATCGACGCCCTCCTCGCCGCTTCCGTCAAACCCGCTCCCTCCGCCTTCGTGGCCGCGCTAAAAAAACTTCAGCCGCGTCTCTACTCCATCTCCTCTTCGCCCAAAGCCCACCCCGGCCACGTCCACCTCACCGTCGGTGCCGTCCGCTACGACCTCCATGGCCGCGCCCGCAAAGGCGTGTGCTCCACCTACCTCGCCGAGCGCGCTCTCGCCCACGGCACCGCCGGCGTTTTTGTCCACAGCAACAAAGCCTTTCGCCCGCCCGCTTCCTCCGACACGCCCATGATCATGGTTGGCCCCGGCACCGGCATCGCCCCCTTCCGCGCCTTCCTCGAAGAACGCGCCGCCACCGGCGCCAAAGGCAAAAACTGGCTATTCTTCGGCGACCAAAAAGCGTCCACCGATTTCCTCTACCGCGAGGAACTCGAAGCCATGCAGGCGTCCGGCCTCCTCACCCGCCTCGATCTCGCGTTCTCCCGCGACCAGCAGGAAAAAATCTACGTCCAGAACCGCATGTTGGAAGCCGCCGCCGAACTCTACGCTTGGCTCGAAGCCGGTGCTTCTTTCTACGTCTGCGGCGACGCCAGCCGCATGGCCAAGGACGTTGACGCCGCCCTCCACAAAGTCATCGAGACCGCCGGTAAGAAAACGCCCGACGAAGCCGCCGCCTACGTCCAAGCCCTCAAAACCGCCAAGCGCTACCAGCGCGACGTTTACTAATGAGTGACGAAGTCCGCACGCTCATCGACGAACTCATCGAGTCGCAACGCCGCCTCGACACCCCCGTCGCCCGCTTCGCCGCCGCGCACGAATCCGCCGCCGACTCCCGCGTCTCCGCCCTCGGACCCCAGCTCATCCCTCTCTCCGCCCCCGCCCCCGGCGAGCAATACGCGTTTCAAGTCGATCTCGACTCCTGCTCCGGCTGCAAGTCCTGCGTCGCCGGCTGCCACTCGCTCAACGGCCTCGACGAAAACGAAACCTGGCGCGATGTCGGCATGGTCCTCGGCGGCGACGAGGTTCTCCCCTTTCAGCAGACGGTCACCACCGCCTGCCACCACTGCGCCGACCCCGCCTGCCTCAACGGCTGCCCCGTCCTCGCCTACGAAAAAGATCCCGTCACCGGCATCGTCCGCCACTTGGACGACCAATGCATCGGCTGCCAGTATTGCGTGCTGAAGTGCCCGTATGACGTCCCCAAGTTCAACGAACGCCTTGGCATCGTGCGCAAGTGCGACATGTGCCACGACCGCCTGAGCGAAGGCGAGGCCCCCGCCTGCGTGCAAGCCTGCCCCACCCACGCCATCACCATCGTCAAAGTCTCCACCTTCACCTCCGAGGGTGGGGCGGGACCGCTGGGCCCGCCGGATTCGGAGCGGACGGCCCGGCGGTCCGTCCCTACCTCTTGGGATACCCTCGCCGCGCTCAGCTCCACCGATTCCGGCTACACGCAGCCCACCACCCGCTACGTTTCCAAGAACCCCCTTCCGGTCAATCTCCACGCCGCCGACGCCCGTGCTCTCCGTCCGCAACCCGCCCATCTTCCGCTCGTCGTCCTTCTCGTCGGCACGCAGGTCGGTCTCGGCGTCATGCTCGCCAGCCTCCGCCCCGGCGCACCCGCGTGGATCGCCGGGCTGGGCTGGGGAATCTTTTTCACGGGCCTCGCCATCAGCGGCGCCCATCTCGGCAAACCGCTCCGCGCGTGGCGCGTCTTCCTGAACCTCCGCCGCTCCTGGCTCAGTCGCGAGGCCATCGTCCTCGGCAACGCTTTCGCGCCGCTCTCCGCCTACGTCGCCGCCCGCCTCGGCCTGATTCCCTCGCTTGATTTCCTCCCGAAGCCGCTGCCCGACTTTGTTCACCTCGCCCTCAGTCTTGCCGGTCCCGCCGGTGCCGTGTTCGGCGTCCTCGGCGTCTTTTGCTCCGCGATGATCTACATCGACACCCGCCGCCGCTTCTGGCGTCCGACGCAAAGCCTCGGACGCATGGCCGGCAGCGTGCTCGTTGCCGCGCTCGCTTTTATCAACCTCCCTCTCGCCGCCTTCGTGCTCACCGCCAAGCTCGCGCTGGAGTTGACCACCCTCCTCGGCTCCGGCACCTCCGCCCGCCTCCAACGCGGCCCGCTCAAGCCTCTCCTCGTCGCCCGCCTCGCCCTCGCCGCCGCCGCGCTGGTGTCCGCCTTCCTTCTCCCTCCCCCCTTCTTCCTTTCCCTTTTCCTCCTCGGCGAACTCGCCGAGCGCGCGCTCTACTTCCGAGCCGTGGACTCACCTAAAATGCCCGGCGTCCCCACCGCCTGAAAATCGTTCTCGTTCTCTTACTCTTTCTCGTTCTCTCCTCCTAAATTGCACCCAAATCGAGAAAGAGAAAGAAGAACGAGAACGATTAACCAAGCACCATGATCCCCCTCGTCGAAAATCTCCTCCACGCCCGCACCGGCCCGATGACCTCCGAGCTCGTGCGCCGTCCCGGCGATTTCGGCCTCGGTCAGGTCCCCGCTCGCCTCGCTCCCGCCTCCACCGCGCGCTCCGTCTGCGGTTTTTGCAGCACCGGCTGCTCGCTCCACATCCACCTCGATAAAAACGGCCAAGCCATCAACCTCTCCGCCGATCCCGCCTACCCCGTCAACCTCGGCATGGCCTGCCCCAAAGGCTGGGAAGCCCTCACGCCGCTCGCCGCCTCCGACCGCGTCACCACGCCGCTCCTGCGCAATCCCGCCACCGGCAAACTCGAACCCGTCTCCTGGGAAGTCGCGCTCTCCACGTTCGTCTCACGTTTCAAAGCCACCCAGTCCGCGCACGGCCCGCACAGCCTCGCCTTCCTGAGCACCGGCCAGATCGTGATGGAGGAGATGGCCCTCCTCGGCGCGCTCGCGAAGTTCGGCATGGGCATGCTCCACGTGGACTCCAACACGCGCCAGTGCATGGCCACCTCGCACGTCGCCTACAAGCAGTCGTTCGGCTTCGACGCCCCGCCGTTCACCTACGCCGACTTCGAGGAAAGCGACGCCCTCATCTTCATCGGAGCCAACCCCTGCATCGCCCATCCCATCATGTGGCAGCGCGTGATGGCCAACAAACGTTCCCCTGAGATCGTCGTCATCGACCCGCGCCGCACCGAGACCGCCGTCGCCGCGACGTTCCACGTTCCGCTTCGTCCGAAGAGCGACCTCACGCTCCTCTACGGTCTCGCCCATCTCCTCATTCAACGCGGCGCCGTGAAGCGCGAGTTCATTCACGCGCACACCAACGGCTACCCCGAGTTCACCGCCTTTCTCGCCGCGTTCACGCCCGACCGCGTTGCCCGCGAAACCGGCCTGCCCGAAGAAACCCTTCACCGCCTCGCCGAGATCATCGCCACGAAAGAGCGCGTCTCCTTCTGGTGGACGATGGGCGTCAACCAAGGCCACGAAGCCACCCGCACCGCGCAGGCCATTATCAACCTCGCGCTCATGACCGGCAACATTGGACGCCCCGGCACCGGCGCCAATTCCATCACCGGCCAGTGCAACGCGATGGGTTCGCGTCTTTTTGGCAACGCCACGTCTCTCCTCGGCGGCTACGACTTCGCCAGCGAGACCGACCGCACCCACGTCGCCAACATCCTCGGCATCGCTCCCGCCGCCATCCCCTCCGAAAAAAGCTGGGCCTACGACGAGATCATCGACGGCATCGACACCGGCGCGATCAAGGGCCTCTGGGTCATCGCCACCAACACCGCCCACTCCTGGATCAACCAGAAGCGCTTCCCCGAGATCCGCCAGAAACTCGATTTCCTCGTCGTGCAGGACATGTATGCCACGACCGAGACCGCGCAGATGGCCGACCTCGTCCTTCCCGCCGCCGGCTGGGGCGAAAAAGAAGGCATTCTCATCAACAGCGAACGCCGCCTCGGCGTCGTCCGCAAAGTCTCCCGCGCTCCCGGCGAGGCCCTCAGCGACTTCGCCATCTTCAAACTCGTCGCCGAAGCCTGGGGCTGCGGCGCCATGTTCCGCGAATGGACCAGCCCCGAGGCCGCCTTCCGCATCCTCCAAAAACTCTCCCGAGAACAACCGTGCGACTTCTCCGGCATCCAAGGCTACGACCACATCCAGCAGCAAGGCGGCATCCAGTGGCCGTATCCCCAAACCGCCGACTCGTCTCCTCAGGAAAGCCAGCGACGGCTCTTCGCCGACGGCGCGTTTTTCACCTCCGACAAACGCGCGCGCTTCCTCTTCGACGAGCCGCGCCCCATGCCCGAGCTGCCCGACGCCGACTGGCCTTTCCTGCTCAACACCGGCCGCGGCTCCTCCGCCCAGTGGCACACCGGCTCCCGCACCAACAAAAGCGACGTCCTCCGCAAACTCGCCCCCGCCTCCCTCTACGTTGAAATCAACCCGACCGACGCCGCCCGCCTCGGCATCGCGCCCAACGACCGCGTCACCGTCCGCTCCCGCCGGGGCGAAGCCGACGCCTTCGCCGTCGTCACGCCCACCGTGCAGCCCGGCCAGCTTTTCATGCCGATGCACTTCGACGCCGTGAACCGCCTCACCTTCCCCGCCTTCGACCCCCACTCCCGCCAGCCCAGCTACAAGGCTTGCGCCGTGTCCGTCTCGCCGCTGTCTAGTCGTCACAATGGCTGATTGGACGCTTCTCCTGCTCCCGCTTTTTGTCGTCGCCGTGCTTTACGGCGCGGTCGGCCACGGCGGCGCCTCGGGTTATCTCGCCGTCATGGCGCTGGCCGGCCTCGCGCCCGCCGTCATGAAGCCCACCGCGCTCACCCTCAACCTCGCCGTCTCGCTCGTCGGCACCGTGCTTTTTTTCCGTGCCGGTCATTTCGCCTGGCGGCTCTTCTGGCCGTTCGCCGTCACCTCGATCCCCTTCGCCTTCCTAGGCGGACGTCTCGATCTGCCCGTGCACGTTTTCAAACTACTCCTCGCGCTGGCGCTCGGTTTCGCCGCCCTTCGCCTGCTCCTGCCCGCGCCCAAGTCTGCCGATCTGCGGCCCACTCCCTTCGTATGGCTGCTCGTCGTCGGCGCCATCATCGGACTCGTCTCGGGACTCATCGGCGTGGGCGGCGGGATTTTTCTTACCCCGCTCCTACTGCTCGCGCGCTGGTCCGACACCAAGACCGCCGCCGCCGTTTCCGCACCGTTCATCTTTGTCAATTCCGCCGCCGGCCTCGCCGGTCACTCGTCGTCGCTGCACCATCTCCCGTCTGCTTGGCCCGTGCTCGCGCTGGTCGTGGTGGTCGGCGGTTTCATCGGCGCACGCTGGGGTAGCATCAACGCCCGCGCCGCCCAGCTCCGCCCCGCCCTCGCCTCGGTTCTGGGCATCGCCTCGCTTAAACTCGTAATCACATGACCGATCCCTTCGGACGCACCGTCGATTATCTGCGCATCTCCGTCACCGACCGGTGCAACGAGCGCTGCCTCTACTGCATGCCCGAGGGCTACAAGGGCTGGGCGCAACGCCCCGACCACCTCACTTCCGGCGAACTCATTTCCATCGCCGCCGCCGCCTCTA
>JANYJB010000054.1 GCA_025361935.1 Verrucomicrobiota bacterium | reverse complement strand
CTTGAGGAAAAGAGGCCCGATGGCCGGCGACTTGATGAGCAGCCAATCAACCACAAACGTGCCCTTCGACGTGCGATGCCACGCCTTGAACGAGAACCAGCCGACCACGATGATGCCGATGGTGACCAGAATGTTGTTCTTAATGAAATTACTGAAGCCGATGACCATGAGGGTCAGCCCGGGCATCGCCTGACCCTTGAGCAGACCTTGGAAGATTTTTTCGAATTGCGGCACCACGAACACCATGAGCGCGGAAACAATCGCCACCGCGACAAACACGATGATCACGGGATAGGTCATGGCGGCCTTGACCTTGCCCTTGATCTTCTCGGCTTTTTCCATGAACCGGGCCAGACGATCAAGCACTGTGCCGAGCACGCCTCCCGCCTCGCCCGCCTTCACCATGTTGACGTAAAGGCGGTCAAACACCTTGGGGTGCTGGAGCAGACCATCCGAAAAATTGCCGCCGGAGCGGATGCTCTCGACGAGGCTGTCGATGATTTCCTTGAACGGGAGATTTTTCTCCTGGCGCCCCAAGGTCTCCAAACTGCGCATGATGGGCATGCCCGCGTTCACCAGCGTCGCAAGCTGGCGGGTGAAAATGGTCAGGCCCGACGTGCTGATGACACGACCGAAAGTCATGCCGCCCTTTTTCTTTTTGGCCGGGGTGGCGGGAGCCGCCGAAATCGTGGGACCGCCCACTTTGCGGGTATCTTTCGGAGCGGGCTTGTTTGCACCTTCAGGGGTGATCGAGGTGGGCAGCAGGCCCTTGGCTTTCAAATCAATTGCCGCCTGCTCGGACGAGGCGCTTTCGAGCGTGCCATTCTTCTCTTTTCCAGAGGAGGAATCGATGGCGGTGTAGCTAAATTTTGGCATAGGGTAAGGGGATGACTAACAATTAGACTGTGAAGTTTTATGGGGTGAGTCCATATCGGATGATAAGCCTCATCAGGTATACTTGATGATCTCTTCAATCGAGGTGGCTCCGTCAAAAATGGAGCGCAGGCCGTCGTCACGCAGCGTCCGCATGCCCTGCTCCAACGCCTTTTGCTTGATCACCATGGTGGAGGCGCGTTCGACCACCAGGTCACGGATGGATTCGCTGAGACGCAGCCATTCGTAAACGCCCATACGTCCCCGGTAGCCGCTGTCGCTGCAATGTTCGCAGCCGCGACCGTAGAAGAACTCGCGTTTGCCAATGTCCACCGGATCGATGCCCAACTGCTGTAGAAGCGCGGCGGGCGGTTCGTAGGGCGTGCGGCAGTTTTTGCAGATGCGGCGCACCAGTCGCTGGGCGAGCACCGCTTCCAATGACGAGGCGATAAGGAAGGGTTCCACGCCCATGTCCACCAGACGGGTGACGGCACCCGGGGCGTCGTTGGTGTGCAGGGTGGACAACACCAAGTGACCGGTGAGGGAAGCTTGGATGGCGATCTGGGCGGTTTCCAAATCCCGGATCTCACCCACCATGATGACGTCGGGGTCTTGGCGGAGGAAAGAGCGAAGAGCGGCCGCGAAAGTAAGGCCGACGGCGTGGTTGACCGGCACCTGCATGATGCCCTCGATCTCATACTCTACAGGGTCTTCCGCCGTAAGGAGCTTGAGATCGGAGGTGTTGATGACGCGGAGGGCGCTGTAGAGAGTCGTCGTCTTGCCTGAACCAGTGGGACCCGTGACGATAAAGATGCCGTTCGGGCGGTGAATGATCTCGTTGATACCCTCGAACACGTCCGTGGGCATGCCGAGCGCCGTGATGTCGAGCTGCACGGCCGACTGGTCGAGCACGCGAAGCACCACGGATTCGCCAAACTGGGTCGGCAGCGTTGATACGCGCAGATCCACGGACCGGCCGCCGAGCGTGAGCTTGATGCGTCCGTCTTGGGGAACGCGTCGCTCGGCGATGTTGAGATTGGCCAGAACCTTGACGCGGGAGGTGATGGGCAACGCGAGGTGCTTGGGCGGGGGCGCCATTTCGTAGAGCGAGCCGTCGATGCGGTAGCGGATCTTGAACTCGTGCTCGAACGGCTCGAAATGGATGTCGGACGCCTTGTCGCGGATGGCCTGGCCGATGACGAGGTTGACGAACCTGATGATCGGAGTCTGCCCGGCCATGGATTCCAAATCGTGTTCGGACAATTCCTTGTTTCCCGCGCCTGCGCCGCCTTCATGGTCGTCGCTGGACATTTCCTTGAGGAGGTCGTCCACGGTGGTGTCGTCGTCTCCGTAGTGGAGTTTCAACATACCCTCGATACGCACGGGGTCGCCGACCACGACGCGGATGTCCTTCCCCAAAGCAAACGTAAGATCGTCGATGACCTGGTTGTTGAAAGGGTCGCTGACGAGCAGGTCGATGCTCTGCGAATCCATACGGATGGGCACCACGCCATACATGCGGGCGAGGCTGCCTTGGACGGATGCGATCACGTCTCCCGGTATCTCGCCGGGCGAACCTTCGAGGTATTCGTAGCCGAGCTGGCCGGCTATTTTTTGGAGCAGAACTGATTTCTCGAGGATGCCCATCTCAACGAGCAAGTCGGCCAACGACTTTCCGGTGGCCTTGTGCTCTTCATTGAGGTCGTTGAGGGTTGAGGGCGCGACGAGTTGCTGGTCGCGGCAAAGTTCCAGAATGGATTGGCTGTGGCTCTCGAACATAGGGGTGCGGCGTTGGCCGTTGGCTGTGGAGTGGGGTGAAAGTTAGACTTGGCGAAGCTGTGCGCCCATCGCGAGAAGCTTTTCCCGCATGACGACGGAATCCTGCGCTTTTTCCAAGGCTTCGTCGGGGGTGATCATGTTGCGGTTGACCAGTCCCATCAGATGGGAATCGAGGGTGATCATGCCCAAGGATGCACCCGTCTGGATATCGGACGAGATGCGGAAGGTCTTGTTTTCGCGGATGAGCGAAGCGATCGAGGTGGTGTTGACCATGATTTCGTAGCTGGCGATGCGTCCGCCGCCGATTTTCTTGCACAACACCTGGGAAATGACCGCCACGATCGAGGACGCGAGCTGCGTGCGGATCATGTCTTTCATGTTGGCGGGAAACGCGTCCACGATGCGGTCGATGGTCTTGGCCGCGCCGTTCGTGTGAAGCGTGCCGAAAACAAGGTGGCCGGTCTCAGCCGCGCTGATCGCGGCCTCGATGGTTTCAAGATCGCGCATTTCGCCCACCAGCACGATGTCAGGATCCTGGCGGAGCGCCCGGCGGATCGCCTCCGAAAAGCTGGGGACGTCCACGCCCACCTCGCGCTGCGTCACGATGCAGTGCTTGTGGGTGTGATAATACTCGATCGGGTCCTCGATGGTGATGATGTGTCCGTCGCGGTTCTCGTTGATGTAATTGATCATCGAGGCGAGCGTGGTGGACTTGCCCGAGCCGGTCGGACCCGTGACGAGAATGAGCCCGCGGGGACGATACAGGAGCTCGCGGATCTTGTCGGGCAGGCCGATGTCGCGCAGACTGAACATCTTGTTCGGAATCTGCCGGAGCACGAGGCCGTAGCTGCCCTTCGACTTGAGGACACTGACGCGGAAACGAGCCTTGTCGAGAAACGCGAAACCGAAATCCGCACCGCCGTTGAGCTTTACGTTTTGCTGATGGTTGTCGGGGGTGATGGACAGCATCAGCTTTTCCGTATCGGGCGGCGTAAGGATCGGTCCCTCGATGGGAACCATGCTGCCACTCATGCGCAGCGTGGGGGGCAGCCCCACTTGGATATGAAGGTCGGATGCACCCTGATCGACCACCAGCTCCAAAAGTTCATTCATCTCATAGCTCATGCGTGGTGAATATCGAAAGGATTTAGTTGGCGTCGCCCACGGTGATGGACACGACCTCCTCGATGGTTGTCTGACCGGATGTGACCTTGCGGATGCCGTCCTCGCGCATGGTGCGCATGCCGAGGGCGCGGGCCTTGTCGCGCAGCTTGGAGGTGCCAGCGTTGTCGTAGATCATGCGCTGGATTTCCTCGTTCACGACGAACATTTCAAAGATGCCGATGCGTCCGCGGAAACCGGTCGCGTTGCAATTGGAGCAACCTTCCCCGTGCATGAAGGTGGCCGAGGCGGCCTGCTGCGCGCTGATGTTGAGCGAGCGCAGTTCCTTGGAATCAGGCGTGTAGGGCTTCTTGCACTGCTTGCAAATCTTGCGGGTGAGGCGTTGTGCCACGGCCGCGCGGAGCGAGGTCGAGACAAGGAACGGCTTCACGCCGATGTCGATGAGGCGCGTGTTCGCGCCGGGAGCGTCGTTGGTGTGCAGCGTGGAGAACACCATGTGACCGGTCAGAGAAGCGTTGATGGCGATTTCCGCCGTCTCCAAGTCTCGGATTTCGCCGACCATCACGATATTCGGCGCCTGACGAAGCATGGCGCGAAGGGCGGAGGCGAACGTCATGCCCACTTCGTGGCGAACCGGCACCTGGTTGATGCCTGCGAGCACATACTCGACCGGATCCTCAACCGTGATGATCTTGCGGTCGGACTTGTTGATGAAGTGCAGGCAAGAATAGAGCGTAGTGGTTTTGCCCGAGCCGGTCGGACCGGTCACGAGCATGATGCCGTCGGGAAGCGAAATGAGACGTTCGACCACGGCTTGGTCGTCGCTGAAAAAACCGAGCTCGGGGAGGCCGAGTTGCAGCCCCTCCTTGTCGAGAATACGCATGACGATGCTCTCGCCGTGCGCGGTGGGCAGTGAGGAGACGCGCAGATCGATCTGCTTTCCGCCCATGTTGATCTGGATGCGTCCGTCCTGAGGGATGCGTTTCTCGGCGATGGAAATATTGGCCATGATCTTCAGGCGAGAGATCATGGAAAGCTGGAGGCGCTTCGGGGGGTTTTCGATTTCCAGCAGCACACCGTCGATGCGGTAACGAACGCGGAAACGTTTTTCGAGGGGCTCCAGGTGGATGTCCGAGGCCCGGCGTTGAATCGCCTCAAGAATGATCTGATGGACCAGCTTGATGATGGGGGCGTCGCCCTCTTCTTCTTTGGAAGCGCCGTCGGCGGCCACGGTCGTGACGGCCCCGTCCGCATCCCCTCCTCCGACAGAAAAGTCGCCGAGCATGGCATTGAGCTCGGCCTCGTCTTTGCCGTAGAATCGGTCGATGGTGCGCTTGATCTCGTCGGCCGGCGCGATGGACGGCTCGATGGTGAGTTTGAGTACATGCCCCAGACTGTCGATCGCATCGACGTCAAGAGGGTCGCTGATGGCGAGTTTGAGAACACCGCCCTCTTTCGAGAGCGGGAACACCGTGTAGCGCACCGCCAGTGCCCGCGAGAGCACGGCCATGGCATCGGCGCTGGGAGCGCGGAGGCTGGGCAGGTCAACCAGAGCCATGCCGAACTCTTCGGCAAGCAGCTTGCTGAGCTGGCGCGAATCAACCGCCTTGTCGGCGATCAACGCGTCGACAAGCTTCGGCGGAGCCGTGGTCAGATCGGTATGGGCGTTGATGCGCGCCTGCGCGGCATCGAGCTGGCTTTGGGTGAGCACACCCTTTTCGAGTGCGAGTTGAATGACGAAATCGTCGGCGGAGGTCACGGTGGGGATTGTCGTTGGCCGATTGGTTGTCGGTGGTGGTATGCGGGGGGAATAAAGACTAGCCTTTGAGGCTCATCAAGAACTCCGCGTTAGTTTTTGTTTTCTTCAAGCGTTGAATCAACATATCCATCGCTTCAATGGCGGGAATGCCCTGCATGGCGCGTCGCAGCCCGTAGACGCGGAGCATCTCCTCGGGATGGTAGATGAGCTCCTCCTTGCGCGTGCCGGAACGGTCGATGTTGATCGCCGGGAAGATACGCTTGTCGGAAAGCCCACGGTCCAGGTGCAGCTCCATGTTGCCGGTGCCTTTGAACTCTTCGAAGATCACCTCGTCCATGCGGCTGCCCGTGTCGATGAGCGCCGTGCCGATGATGGTGATGCTGCCGCCGCCTTCGATGTTGCGGGCGGAGCCAAAGAAGCGTTTGGGCTTCTGCAAAGCCGTCGCCTCGACGCCGCCGGACATGATCTTGCCGGAATTCGCGGCCAGGGCGTTGTAGGCGCGCGCGAGGCGCGTGATGGAGTCCAGCAGGATGATGACGTGCTCGCCGAGCTCGACAAGGCGACGCGCCTTTTCAATGACCATCTCGGCCGCGTGAACGTGGCTTTCGGGAGCCTCGTCGAACGTGGAACTGACGACCTCTCCCTTGGTGTGACGGCGGAAATCGGTCACCTCTTCAGGACGTTCGTCGATCAGCAGAAGGATGAGTTTTTTCTCGGGGAAATTGTGCGAAATCGAGTTGGCGATGCTTTGGAGAATCACGGTCTTGCCGGTGCGAGGCGGGGCAACCAGCAGACCTCGTTGCCCGAAACCGATGGGCGTGAGCAGATCGATGGCGCGCATCGAAATGTCCTTATGGATTTCCGGCGCCTCCAGCAGGATGCGCTGCAGAGGGTAGTAAGGCACCAGCTCCTCGAACGGGGTGAGATTGGAAATCTCATCCAGTGAATGTCCCATCACTGACTGCACGCCTACCACGGCGGGACAACGGTCGTCGTCCTGGGGTGTTTGCAGGATGACATTCACCTGATGGCCTCGCTTGAGGCCATAGCGCTTGATGAGCGCCTCGGGCAGGAACGAGTTCTCGGGATACAGACGATAGTTGGCCTGTTCATGCACGATGAAACCGTGGCCCTTGTCGGTGAGGTCAACCCAGCCTCTGTCGAGAAGCGGGGTGCGCGTTTCGGAAGCGTGCTTCAAAATGGCTCCGAGCACCTGGATGCGATTCGGCGTGCCCTCGACGACGACGCCGAGCTTGCGCGCGTGGGTCATGAGATCAAAAAGGTTAAGCGCGTAGATGTGATCGAGCTTGATGGGTTCGGCGCCATTTCCGGCCAGCAAATCCGCAGCCAAAACATCCAGAGCCGCGAGATCAGAGAACCGCGCAGGATCGGGAAGGTCGCCGTAATGCTGCACAAAAACGGGTGGAGGCGGCTGGGGAGGATGCTGATGGGCATGATGGGGGCCGCGTCCATGCGACTGTTGCTTTTCCAGCCACTTGTTTTTCTTGCGGTCTTTTTTCCGCTTCCACCAGGGACCGCGATCATCTTCGCCTTGGACGGGTTGTTGAAATCCACCGCCCTGCCCCTGTTGATCAACCGCGACACCTTCAGGCGCAGACTGCACCGCGTTCATTTCGCCCTGCGTAGAAGGAGCGTAATCTCCCTCCGAAGCCGGCTCGGTTGCCGATGGCACGAATACCCCTCGTTCAGGGGCGGGCACGGATGCCTCCTCGTGAAAAACTGGTGCCTGAGCCGGTGTTTCCTCGTGGCGAACGGGGGAGCCAGCCGGAGCATCGTTAAAAAGAACAGGCTCGGGAGCCGGTGTTTTTTCTCCTGCGGCCTTGGCCGTCTTGGCTTTGGTGGCACGGGGACGTGGCGAGGTCGCGCGAACTCGTTTGTTTTTGGCTTTACCGCTTGCGGCTTTCGCCGAGGCGGAGGGTTTTGAATCAGATTCTTCCATGGTGGAGATATAAGGGGACAAGGAGACTCTGTATATGAGAGGCAGAGTCGAAACGCCGCTTAACGGGCATTTTTCAAAGACGCGGCCAACCGCGCCACCTGCATTTGCAGGGTTTCGGGTGTGCCGTCGTTTGACAGGACAAAATCAGCTCTTTCAAGTTTCTGAGCCAAGGGCAATTGCTTGGAAATTCGTTGCTCGGCGAGCGCTTGGGGGATTCCGCGCTCTGTCAACCGGGCGATTTGATTGGTCGAGGATGTCGCCACGCATACCGTGAAATCAAACCAATTTTCCAAACCCTTTTCAAAAAGCAGCGGAACTTCGACAATCCAGCGACGTTCGGGATCGGTGGCAAGCCGCTCCCGCCAAAGCACATAAAGACGGGGATGCAGCAGATTTTCCAGCCAGACGAGTGCCTCCGCATCCGCAAAAACACGCTCCGCCAGCAAACCGCGATCGACGCATCCAGAGATTTTATCAACAACCTCGGGAAACCGGCGCGCGATCTCCCGGATGATTTCGGGCAGCACGAGAAGTTGGTCACGCACCAATGCATCAGAGTCGATGCGCGTATACCCTGCTTCTTCAAAAAGCCGGGCGATGGTTCTTTTGCCCCCGCCCATGCCGCCGGTGAGTCCAAGTATCATTGTGTTAAGGCTAACAATTACCAGAGATTGGGCTTGCCCGCCGTTTGCGCAAATCATTACTCGCAGGTCGCTTCGCAAGCGTATTTCACAACGGCTATTTTACCGAATCGATCTAACCCACGGCATGCCTCTTTCGATCGACACTACCCAGGCAAAAAATGTTGCCGACGCCACCTTGAGCGTTGCCGCAAAATTTTTCCCAAAATCCTCGCCCACCTACATTCAGCGAGTATTTCACGAGGTGGAAACGCTTTTTAACGGTGGTTATCTGGACTATCAGGCAAACGATCTGAAATACCACGACTTCCGCCACACGTTGCAGGTGACCATGGCCTACGTGGACATCATGGCGGCGCGCCAACCTGCGGTCGCAGCCCCGCTCACCTGCCGGCAATTCGAACTGGGGCTGACCGGCGCGCTTTTTCACGACAGCGGTTACTTGAAACTGCGCTCCGACCGCGAGGGCACGGGAGCGAAATACACCTATTGCCACGTTCTTCGCGGGTGTTCCCTCGCGTCTTCCTATCTTCCCTCCCTCGGTCTCGAAATCGATGAAATAGACATGGTGCTGGGCATCATCCGCAACACAGGTCCCTCCACGGTGGGCATGAGGCTTCACTTTAACAACAAACACGAGCAAACCATCGCCTGCGCGGTCGCCGCCGCCGACTTTCTCGGTCAGATGGCGGCAGAAGATTACCCCGAGGAGCTAGAGTTGTTGTTCAACGAATTTGCCGAAAGCGACGATTTCGCGCGCGTGCCGCTCGATTGCCACGCTTTCCAGACTGCGGCGGGCCTGATCGCAAGCACCCCGACCTTTTGGGTTCAAGTTGTCAGGCCCAAGCTGGAAAAAGAATTTCTCGGGCTACACCGTTTCCTGGACGCGCCCGACGGCAGCAACCCATATATCGACGCGATCGAACGCAACCTGCGCATCATCGCAAAGCGCATCCCTTCACCCGCTCCCTGATCCATGCTCGCCACGATTTCGTCAGCCGCCCTGCAAGGCATCGATGCCGAAATCGTTCACGTCGAGGTAAACTCGGGAGAGACAGGTGAACCGAAATTGATTTTGGTAGGTCTTCCCGACGCCGCCGTCAAAGAATCGGACGACCGCGTTTTTTCTGCCCTCAGCAACAGCGGATTCAAGGCTCCGCGCACTCGCACCACCATAAACCTCGCGCCGGGAAATCTGCGCAAGGAGGGTCCCTTTTACGACCTGCCCATCGCCCTGGGTATTTTGATCGCCACAGAACAGATACCCGCGATCGACACTTCGGGCTACCTCATCGCCGGAGAACTTAGTCTTTCTGGCGCAACCCGCCCCGTTCGCGGTGCGCTCGCCCTTGCTCGACTCGCGCGTAAACTCGGCAAACGCGGCGTGCTTCTTCCACCGGTTTCCGCGCAGGAAGCCGCGCTTGTCGAAGGCGTGGATGCGTATCCCATCACTTCGCTGGATCATGCGGTGCGGTTTCTGACCGGCGAAATCACCCTCACCCCCGTCGCACACGCCGCCGCCATCGCCATCACCCCCGATCCCGAGGCCAGCGTCGGCGATTTCTCGGAAATCAAAGGCCAGCACGCCTTGCGCCGCGCCGTGGAGGTCGCCGCCGCCGGCGGTCACAACCTCCTGATAATCGGTCCGCCTGGAGCCGGCAAATCAATGGTCGCAAAACGCATCCCGGCCATTCTCCCCGACCCCACCCTCGATGAATCCCTGGAAATCCTGAGCATTCATTCCGCTGCGGGCCAAACCCTCGGGGGAAGCCGCAACTTCGGACGGCGCCCCGTCCGCACTCCGCATCATACGATTTCGGACGTAGGCTTGCTGGGTGGCGGCACCATCCCGGGCCCAGGCGAAATTTCCCTCGCCCACCACGGCGTGCTTTTCCTCGACGAGTTGCCCGAGTTCAAGCGCAGCGCCCTCGAAGTGCTCCGCCAGCCCCTCGAAGACGGCATCGTTTCCATCTCGCGCAGCGCCGGAAAAGTCACGTTGCCATGCAGCTTCATGCTCGTCGCGGCGATGAACCCATGCCCCTGCGGCTACCTGGGCGATTCCAAGCACGAATGTCGGTGTTCGCCCGCCCAGATTCAACGCTACCGGGCACGCATCAGCGGTCCCCTCCTCGACCGCATCGACCTCCACATCGAGGCCCCCGCCCTGTCCATCGCCGAACTCCGCGACGAAAAACACGGCGAATCTTCCGCCGATATCCGCTCCCGCGTCCAGGCAGCGCGAGGACGCCAGCTCGACCGGTTCAAAGGCACGCGCACCTCTGCAAACGCCCGCATGACCCACGCACAGATTCGCGCGAACTGCCCGATTGATTCCACGTTAGGAGACCTGCTTCAGCAAGCGATGGAGCAACTTTCGTTGTCCGCCCGCGCCTACGATCGTATCCTGAAGGTCGCCCGCACGATCGCCGATCTCGCGGCATCCGAGCGCATCGAGGCGCCCCACCTGCTTGAGGCCATCCAATACCGGAGCCTTGACCGGAATCTTTTTTACTAAATCCCGCGCTTGACGCGTGCGCCCAATCCCCAATTCTTCCCCGCTCGTTTAGACGCCCTCATCGTCTATCGGTTAGGACAAGGGATTCTCAATCCTTAAAGCGGGGTTCAACTCCCCGTGGGGGCACCACTTTATAAGGAGGTAAAACCTCCGACGCTGAGGCTCCTAGGATTCGTGGCTCAAAAACAAGGCCCGCGCGGTGGACATCCGCACAAAAGGGCCCGTTGATGGACAATAAAGCCATTTCTAGGGCCCATCATCCGCCGCGTTTTTTATTTTTCAATTATATGATTGCATTCAATCATATAATTGAAGCTGCTCTCAGCTCTACCCACGTTGAAAGTCGCCAAACACATAGTAGAAGCCCGTCGCGAAAAGCTCGCCCGCCTGCTGGAGCGCCACCGCTATCTCTCCGTGCCTGCAGTGTGCACCCAACTCGGCATTTCCGCGGCGACCGCCCGACGCGACCTCGCGGCCCTTTCACAAGACGAACGCATCACGCGCACCCGCGGCGGAGCCCTGCCCGAACTCGAGCAGACCTTCGCCTCGCTTTATGATCGCTCGCGCATCGCCCATGGGGCCAAGACCCGCATCGCCGCCGCCGCGCACCGGTTTTTAAAGGCCGGCATGGTTTGTTACATGGACGGCGGCACCACCATGCTCGCCATCGCCCAACGGCTGCGCGAGCAGCCGGTCGGTCCCCTCACCATCCTCACCAACAATCTCACCGCCGCCGAACTTCTCGCCAAGGACGACGAGCTCGACGTGCGCCTACTCGGAGGCCGCTGGCTCAAACGCCAGTCCCTCCTGATCGGCCCCGAAGCCCTGCGCGCCATCGCCGCATGGAAGATTGACGCCGCCTTTTTCTCGGCCGAGGGCATGGATGCGCGCGGGCTCTGGAACACTCAGCAGGAGGTCATCACCCTCCAGCACGCCATCGAGGCCAAGGCCACCCGGTCTTGGTTCTGCCTTGATGCCACCAAACTCGGCCACTCCACCGATCGCCTGCTTCACGCCTGGAAAGACGTGCCGCATCTCATCACCGACGCCACCCGCGCCGCACTCGCCACCTCTCAAGTTCCCTTCACCCGCAGCCGCTTTGTAATCATTTAACCCCCCTATCACCGTGTCCAAATCCACTCAAACCATTCTCCTCGCCGCCGCCGGCATCAAAGCGGGCGGCCTCCATTTCTAACATGAATGCCGATACTGCTTCCACACCCCTCTCCTCCATGCTCTCGCTCTCCCACGAGCTCGGCAGCGAGACGCGCAAACTCGCGATTCTAGGCGAAGGCAACACCTCCGCGCGCCTCTCCGCCGAAACGTTTGTCGTGAAGGCCTCCGGCTCCAATCTCGCCAAGCTGTCCGCCGCGGGCACCGCTGAGTGCCGCTTCGACAAGCTTGTCCCGCTGCTAGCCGCAACCGAGATGACCGACGCCGCCGTGGACGAAGCGTTGTTCGCCGCGCGCGTTTCGCCTGATTCCAAGAAACCTTCCGTAGAGGCTATCTTTCACGCCTACCTCCTCACGCTCCCCGGCGTTAACTTCGTCGGCCACACCCACCCGATCACCGTCAACCAGGTGCTTTGCTCCAACCACGCGCATACCTTTGCCACCCGCCGCCTTTTCCCGGACGAGATCGTCTGCTGCGGCGTCGAAAGCGTGCTCGTGCCCTACACCGACCCGGGCTTGAAACTTTCCCAAGCGATCAAGACCGCGGTCGAAGCCTACATCAAACGCCTTTCCCGCGCACCGCGCATCATTCTCCTTGAAAACCACGGGCTCATCGCCCTCGGTGCCACGCCCGAGGCCGTCCTCGCCGCGACCCTCATGGCCGCGAAGGCCGCCGAGATTTTCATGGGCGCCGCCGCCATCAGCGCCGTCCCCCGGTTTCTGTCGCCCGCCCAAGTCGAGCGCATCGCCGGTCGGCCCGACGAGCACTACCGCCAGAAAGCCCTCGGCCTCTGACGAGCTCACCGCTTCAAGCTCCACGTTCTTCCCTTTTCCGTCCAAACCACACCACCCACACATGTCCTCATACAAACACGTCAACTACCTCTGGGATGATGCCAAGGCTTCCTCCCTCGATCCCGTCGGTCGCCTGATCTATCGCTCCAATCTCCTCGGTAGCGACCAGCGCATCACCAACACCGGCGGTGGCAACACCTCGTCGAAGGCCCTGGAAAAGGACCCGCTCACCGGCCAACCAGTCGAAGTTCTCTGGGTC
>JANYJB010000013.1 GCA_025361935.1 Verrucomicrobiota bacterium | reverse complement strand
CCTGCGCGAGCGCAGGCGAACCGGTCGCGGTCACCCCCGCGAAGCCCGCCGTGCCCAACAGCGACTGCATGGATTGCCACGAGGCCGAGTTCAAACCGCTCAAAAAAGGCGAACCGGCCGTCTGGACGGGCGTGCGTCCGGAAATCTTAAAAAAATCCGTCCACGGGAAACTCAACTGTGTCGATTGCCATGCTGGCATTGCCGAGACGCCGCACCCCTCGAAGCTTCCCCCGCGCAGTGCGTCTCCTGTCATGCGCAGCCCGCCGCCCAATATGCCGCGAGCATCCATGGCATGAGCCACAAGCTGGGTGCGTCCGATGCCGCCTTCTGCGTCAGCTGTCATGGCAAACACGACATCATTCCCGTGAAGCAGGTCGATTCCCCCGTCTTTAAATTCAACCTCCCGAAAACCTGCGGCGCCTGCCACGACAACGCCAAGCTCACCACGGAATACCGCATGGGCCAGCAGAAGGTCGCCGGCCATTACCTCGACAGAATTCACGGCCGCGCCCTCGTTAAGATGGGGCTGGTGATCGCGCCCTCGTGCTTCGACTGCCACGGCCACCATGACGTTTTCCCCGTAAACGATCCGCGCTCGCGCCTGCACAAGGACAACATCGTCGGCACCTGCCAGCAATGCCACCCCGGCGTGACGGCGCGCTTCACCCAATACCAGCCGCACGCCAACCCGCTCGACAAGGCCAACTACCCGATTCTCAACAAGGTTTTCTGGTTCATGACCACGCCGCTCGTGAGTGTGTTTGTATTCTTCGGACTGCACACGCTCCTTTGGCTGGTCCGCTCGATCTACCTGTATCTGCACGATACGAAGACATTCCGCGAGTCGAAGATCCTCACGCATGTCGACGACGATGTGTTCACGCGCTTCATGCCCTTCGAGCGCTTCCTGCACCTGATGATGGTGACGAACTTCCTCGCGCTGGTGATCACCGGGATGCCGCTCAAGTTCTACTACACCGAGTGGGCCAAGGTGATGTTCCGCCTCATCGGCAGCGCCGAGGTGGCGCGCACGCTTCACCACTATGCGGCGGTCGTGACCTTCGCCTATTTCGTCCTGCACGTTTCTAGCCTCGTGAAAAATTTCTGGAATAATCGTAAGGCGCTCCTTGATCCGGCCACCGGCAAGTTTTCGCTGCGCCGCATCTGGACCACCGTATTCGGTCCCGACTCGATGGTGCCGTCCATCCAGGACTGGCGCGACTTCGTGGCGCACAACAAATGGTTCTTCGGCAAGGGATCGCGTCCGCAGTTCGACCGTTGGACCTACTGGGAGCGCTTCGACTACTTCGCGGTGTTCTGGGGCGTGGCGATTATCGGATTCTCGGGGCTCGTCAGGTGGTTCTCGAATTTCTTCACGCACTTCATGCCGGGATGGATGATCAACATCGCCCTCGTGGTCCACTCCGACGAGGCGCTGCTCGCGGCGGGCTTCATCTTCTCATTTCATTTCTTCAACACGCATTTCCGCATCGAGAAATTCCCGATGGACACCGTGATCTTCTCGGGGCGCATCTCCAAGACCGAGATGCTTCACGAGCGGAAGCGTTGGTATGATCGCCTTGTCGCCGCCGGCCGTCTCGAAGTTTACCGCATCAAGGCCGACGACTGGGAGGGCCGTAAGAACATCGCGAAGACTTTTGGATTCATTTTCTTTGGCACCGGCCTCGTGCTGCTCGGCCTCATTGTTTATGCGATGATTTTGAGGCTCGGTCACTAGGCTGCCATGTCCCGCGAAAATCAAGCGATAGCAAGAATTGCGGCAAAGTCTGCGCAGCACATGCCAAGGCGTGCGCAGTCGAAACTCCGCATTAGTGGCAATGTGGGCACCGCTAGATACCCGGACTATTTGCGTCACACACCAACGACAACCGACACCCGTTAAAACCATGACCTCCCGCATCCGCTGGAACAAAACCTCGCTCATCTTCGGAGGCATCGCCCTATGGGGGCTGGTGCTTATCGGATGTGTAAGCGTGAACCGCGCAATTCTCGCGCCCGCCAAAATAGCGGGTGCCACCTACGTGGGCACCAAGGAGTGCGCACAGTGTCACTCGGACCAGACCGATCACTTCAAGTCGGCGAGCCACGCCAAGCTTGCCATCGCCGATCCCAAGCTGGGCGACACCGGCTGCGAGGCCTGTCACGGTCCCGGCAGCCTGCACGTGAAGGCCGGCGGCGGACGCAACAACATCGTCAACCCCCGGAAGTCTCCCGAGGCCTGCTTCGCCTGCCATCTTGAGAAGCGCGGCGAGTTCAGCCTGCCGCACACCCACCCGGTGCTCGCCGGCAAAGTCAGCTGTGTGGATTGCCACGACGTTCATAGCGGCAACGCCATCAAGGGAACGGGCGCTTCGTTGGAGAGTATGAACGATACCTGCACCAACTGCCATATCTCTCAAAAAGGTCCGTTTGTATTCGAGCACGGCGCGGTCAAGGAGGGCTGCGTTTCCTGTCATAGCCCGCACGGTTCGGTGAACCAGAAGATGCTCGTCGCCCGCGACGCCAACCTCTGTCTCCGCTGCCACCTCGAAACACAGATAGCTGCCGGTCAGATCAACGCCAATGCGATCAATCACGGCGGCACAAGTCATAACAGCCGATTGATGTCTGGCACCTGCTGGACTGCCGGCTGCCACGAGGCTGTCCACGGGTCCAACGTCAACAATCACTTCCGCCAATAACCCTTAAATTCGATCAACATGCAGACGACATCTTCCAAGTTGTTTCACGCAGTGGGGTTGCTTACGGCGGCCTCGCTTACCATATTCTCGGCGCAGCTTCTCGCGGCGGATAACTCCGACGCGTTCCCTGCCTTCGACAGCTATATCAAGGTCACAGGACAAGCCGCCTCCATAAAAGGCGACAGTTCGGCGTTTCAGGCCCGCACTGGGGTTTCGGAGTTTAAGGATGGGGTCGGCATAGAAGACGCCCGCTATTGCCGTGACCTTAGCAAGACTACCACATTGACCATAGACGGGCATGCCCTCAGCGGGACCGAGGACTATCTCCTTCACCTCAATCTGCTCAAGTCCGAGGTTGGCTCGGTTGACGTTGGTTATAAACGCTTCCGCACGTTCTACGACGGTGTCGGCGGATTCTTTTCTGGCAGTCCGTGGCTTCCGATCAATCAGGTGACGAATAAGAACGGCCAAGCTGCTTATCCGAGCATCAATCAGGACATGTTCATAGACCGAGGGGAGTTCTGGGCCGAGGTGAAGATCGGGCTTCCCGATCAACCTGAGTTCAAACTCCGCTATACCAACGGCCAAGGTAGGCATACTTAATTGTGAATAAGTTTTCGGCCAAAATACGTGATTTACCACGGAGTTGTCTTGACTAGTGTGGGTTAAAATGGGTTGAAATGGGGCGCTGTGGGGGACTTGGCGGTTCTCCATGCTCCAATGGCTCAAATCGGCACAGCTTCCTATACCGGCCTTTTCAGGCACACGCTCGATGACAAAAATCGTGTCACGATTCCGTCGGCGTGGCGTTCTGCGCATGATGAAGGGGAGCAGTTTCTCGCGACGCCGCATCCCGATGGCTACATCGCCATCCTGCCGCCTTCCGAAGTCGCGAAGCTTCGCGCCAAGATCGAGGCGATCGCGCTGTCGGACGGTTCGGCGCAGGATTTCGCCGCCCGCTTTTTCTCGCAGACGCAGACCCTCGGTTTCGACAAGCAGGGTCGCATCATGCTCAACGGCGATCTGCTCACGCATGCCGGCATCTCCAGGGACGCCGTGCTGGTGGGCTCGCTGACGAAATTCAGTCTCTACAGTCCCGACCGTTGGGTTCGGGTGGAACAGCGCACGGCCGGGGAGAACTTCGGCGATCTCATGCGCCGCATCGGAATATAACCCATGCGCTCAAATCTCCACCCACTTCCGATCCGCTCGCTGGCGCTGCCAGCCCGACTCGGGCGCCGCCGGCGTATGCAGGTCTCGTCTTCCTCCCGCTCGGAGGTCCATGCCCGTTTCGAGCAAAGCAACCTCGCCGTCGCTCTGGCCGCCCGTCCGGTCTGGCTGAGCGGCCCGCTTTTTCTTTGCCAATTTCGCTCCACGTTATCGTCGGCCGCCGTGCGCCATGCTGCTTGAAGCCGCCAGCACTCCCATGACGCCCGGCCATCAACCCGTTTTGTTGCGCGAGGTGCTCGATCTGCTCGCGCCGCGTGTGGGCGGACGTTATCTCGACGCGACTTTCGGTGGCGGCGGGCACACCCGTGCCATCTTGGAGGCCGCCCCCGGCGTCAATGTAGTCGCGCTCGACCGCGATCCCGCCGCCCAACCGCGCGCCGAGGTGTTGCGAGTCGAGTTCGAGGGCTGCTTCGCGCTGATCGACCGTGATTTTGGCCGGCTCGGCGAGCTGCCCGCGGATGGTTTTGACGGGATTCTTTTCGATCTCGGAGTTTCCTCGTTCCAACTCGATGAAACCGAGCGCGGCTTCTCTTTCCGCAACGACGCCCCGGCCGACATGCGCATGGACCCTCGCTCGGGCGTGCCCGCCTCTGTCTGGCTCGAAACGGCCACCGAGGAAATGCTTGTCCGCGCCGTGCGCGAGTATGGCGAGGAAAAGAACTGGCGCCACGTCGTGCGCGCCATCGTTGCCGCCCGCAGCACCGGTAAACTGGCGCGCACCGCTTCGCTGGCCCTGTTGATTTCCGAGGCCATCCCGCCCCGCGATCGTTTCACGTCGAAGATTCATCCGGCCACGCGTGCCTTCCAAGGCATCCGCATCGCGGTGAACGATGAGCTCGGCGCGATCGAACGCGCGCTCCCCGCCGCCTTCGACCGTCTCAACCGCGGCGGCGTGCTTGCGGTCATTAGCTTTCATTCCCTCGAAGACCGCATCGCCAAACAGTTTTTCCGCCGCCTCTGCGGCCTTCCCGAGGGGCTCGATGATCATCGTCCGCAGGACCTGCGTGAAAAATCTGCCGAGCCGCTCACGCGCCGTCCGGTAACGCCGACGGACGCCGAGATCGCCCTCAATCCCCGCAGCCGCTCCTCGAAGCTGCGCGCCATCCGAAAACTTTAAACACACTGTAAACTCTTCGCCCCGTCCGAACATGAACAAGACCGACAAAAACGCCTTTGTGAACCAGCTCCTCGTCTACACGCTGGTCATGATCTGCTTCAGCGGATCCATCGGCCTCGGCACGGTCTGGCTGCGCCACCAGATTTCCGTTACCGCCAATAACACCAAGTTGCTCGAGCAGCGCATCGTCGAGACCGAGCGCCACATGTCCGAGCTCAACACCCAAATCACCGAGGAGCAGACGATCGCGGTGCTGAACCGTCGCAACGCGGATTGGAGCCTGGGACTGGTGCAGCCGCGCGAGCCGCAGGTCGTCCGGGTCAACGAATCCGCCGAGCGCCGTCTTGCTGCACGCAACAACGCCGAGGTTTTTGCCTCTGAAAACGCGGTCGTCACCCCGGTGCGTTTCCGACTCCCCACCATTTACCGCTGATACCGATGTCCAAGGGCTTCGCATCCAACTATCGCATCGTGTTGCTGGGCTTTGTTGTCCTGGCCGGCTTCGGCGGTGTCGCGCTGCGTCTGGTTGATCTCCATGTTTTGGATCGCGAAAAGCTGGTGAGCTACGTGGACCGCGCCCGCCGTCAGATCACCGTCGAGTCCGCCCGGCGCGGAGATATTCTCGATATGCGTGGCGACACCCTGGCCACCTCCCGCTCTCTCATCGTTCTCGGCGTCGATCCGCAGGCGCTGCTCAAGGAAGACGAGGCCAAGTGGCCGCAGCTCGCCACGATGCTGAAGATGCCGCTGGCGGATATCGAAAAGGTATTCAACGAAAAGACACGCGCCGCCGCGCCCGACGACAAAAGCGATGAAGACCGCAGGATCCGCTGGGCCAAGTTGAGCGAGGAGGTCGAGGAGTCCACCTACGACCAGATCAACAAGCTCGATATCAAAGGCGTTTACGGCCACCGCACGTTCCGCCGCGCCTATCCGCACGACTCGATGGCCGCGCACCTCATCGGTTACGTCAACAAGGAGGGGCAGGCGGCGGCGGGCATCGAAAGCTACGCCGATTTTTATCTACGCGGGCAGGATGGCTGGCGCGAATCCGAGAAGGACGGTCTGCGTCGCGAGCTGGCCCAGTTCCGGACCCGCGAGGTTACCGCGACATCTGGATATAGCGTCGTGCTGTCCATCGATTCAGCCGTGCAGCACATCGTAGAGCAGGAGATTGCCGAGATCGTAAAAAAATTTAACCCCGCCAAGGTCTCCGTGATCGTGAGCGAGCCGAACACCGGCTTCGTCCTGGCGATGGCCAACTACCCGTCGTTCAATCTCAACGAATACAACACGCTTTCGAAGGACGAGATGGGCAGCATGCGCAACATCTCGATCACAGACGTGCTCGATCCGGGTTCGACCTTCAAGATAGTCTCTATTTCCGGCGCGCTCAATGAGGGGCTCACAACGCCGGCTGCCCGCTTCAACTGCACGCTCGAATCCATTGACTACAAGGGCAAGCCGCGCCGCTTCATGCGGGACGATCATAAGTTCGACCATCCGCTGTCCGTCGCGGAGATCATCAGCCACTCCAGCAACGTCGGCGCGGCCCAGCTCGGCATGTTGCTCGGCGAGGACGGTGTTTACCGTTACGCCCGCGCCTTCGGCTTCGGCGAAAAGAGCGGGTTTCCCTTCGGCGGCGAGGTCAGCGGTTTTCTAAACACGCCGGATAAATGGAGCGGCGTTGACATCACCCGCATTCCGGCTGGCTACAGCATTTCGGCGACTCCCCTCCAGATTCACTATGCGATGGCGGCCATTGCCAGCGGTGGCGTGCTGATGCGTCCGCAGATCATCCGCCAGGTGCGCGACGCCTCCGGCGAAGTGGTTTACAACTTCACTGGTTCTGTGCGCCGCCATGTCGTCACGACGCGCACCGCCGAGCAGATGGCCCGTATGCTTGAAGGCGTTGCTTCGCCCGAAGGCACCGCGCCGATGGCGGCGATTCCGAACTTCGAGGTCGCCGGCAAAACCGGCACCGCGCAAAAGCTCATCAACGGACATTACTCCGAGCACAACCACGTTGGCTCTTTCGTGGGTTTCTTCCCCGCGAGCCGTCCCCGCGTCGTCATTTCCGTGATCGTAGATGATGCCAAGCTGCCAAACGGTCGCATCGCTTATGGCGCCACCGTGGCCGCCCCGAGCTTTAAGCGTATCGGCGAGCAGTTGATACAATACATGGACATCAAGCCCGTGATCGAACCGGGCCGTAATCTGCTGGTCATGGATGGAGGCCGTCGATGATCGGCTATCTCACCCAAAACCACACCCTCATCAACGCCTTCCAACCACGCGCCGCCGGTCGTCCCCGGCGCGTGGATTCAGTCAGTCAGCGTGTTTTTAAAATGGCTCCAAAACTATCCGATTATCTTAACGAAAACGAGGTGATCGCGGTGAAGGGCTCCTTCGACCAGCCGATCTCCGGCATCGTCATGGACAGCCGTCGCGTGGTGCCCGGCGTGCTCTACTTCGCGCTGCCCGGACTGCGCAGCGACGGTTCATCGTTCATCGACGAGGCCATCAATCGCGGAGCGGTCGCCATCGTCACTCAGAAGATGCCGTCCCACGTGCCCTCAAAGGTTACGTTTCTTCAGGTCGCCGATGCGCGCGCGACGCTCGCCCGCGTGGCGCAGCGTTTCTACAAGTTCCCCGACCGTGACATGCAGGTGGTCGGTGTAACCGGCACCAACGGCAAGACCACCGTCACGCATCTCATCAAACACTTCCTCAACGGCGACCAGCGGGTCGGCCTGCTCGGCACCATCAACTACGATCTGGGTGTGCGCACGGTTCCTTCGTTCAAGACCACACCTGAGTCCCTAGACATCTACGGCATGTTGGCGCAGATGCGCGATGCCGGCTGCCGTCAGGCGGTCATGGAGGTCAGTTCGCACGGCATCGACCAGCAGCGCGTGCTCGGTCTCCAGTTTGGGGCGGCCGTCTTCACCAACCTGACGCGCGACCATCTCGACTATCACAAGTCGCTCGAAGCCTACTTCGAAGTGAAGACCCGCCTCTTCACCGGGCACACCGGCGCCGAGCCAAAAGTGGCGATCATCAATCACGACGATTCTTACGGCCAGCAACTCGCGGCCAAGATTGGCATGGAAGTGCCTTCCGTCCGCGTGGTCACCTACGGCGAACGTCCGGAAGCCACCGTGCGCGCGGAAAACGTCTCGCTCAATTTCAAGAACACGACCTTCAAGCTCGTCTGGCCGCAGGGCGATATGCTCGTGGATTCGCCGATGATCGGCCGCTACAATGTGAGCAACATGCTGGCCGCTGTCGCCACCGCGTGGGCGCTCGGTCGCGACCCACAGGTGTTTCTCGCGAAGCTTCGCGCGTTCAAGGGTGTGCCCGGCCGCATGGAGCGCATCGAGGAAGGGCAGGCGTTCAACGTGCTGGTTGATTACGCCCACACCGATGACGCGCTCACCAACGCGCTCGGCATGTTGCGCGCCATCACTCCCGGACGTCTGCTCGTGGTCTTCGGATGCGGCGGCAACCGCGACCGCACCAAGCGTCCGCTCATGGTCAAGGCCGTGCAGCAGTTCGCCGACTTCTCTTTCGCCACCGCCGACAATCCGCGCAACGAGACGCTCACGCAGATTTTCAACGACATGCAAGAGGGCGTCACCGCGCCGCTAAAGATCGCCTGGATCGAGGATCGTCGCCGCGCTATCAGCCTCGCGCTCGACATGGCCAAGCCAGGCGACTGCCTGCTCATCGCCGGCAAGGGCCACGAGACCTATCAGGAGTTTGCCGACACCGTCAGCCCGTTCGACGACCGTCAGGTCGTGCGCGAGCTGATCGACATCAAAAAAATCGCCAAGGGATGACCCGCTGTGCCCGTCTTTTCTCCAGAAACCCTCGCCGCTTGGACATCCGGTAAATGGACGACGTTACCAGATGCGCCGTTGTCCGGCTTCACGATGGACACGCGCCAGATACGGACCGGGCAGGTCTTCGTCGCGTTGAAGACTGACAAGCGCGACGGCCATGATTTTTTAGCCGCCGCCGAGTCGGCAGGCGCGGGCGCGGCGCTGGTTTCACGAGCCGATTCTTCGGTGTCTCTTCCACAGCTTGTGGTCACAGATCCGCTGAAGGCGTTTCAAGCCATCGCCCGCGAGCATCGTTGCACCTTTCGGGGTCCGGTCATCGGCGTCTCCGGCAGCGCGGGCAAGACTTCCACGAAAAACTTGCTCGCGCTTCTGCTGGGCGACGAGACGGGCGACGTGCTGGCGACCGAGGGTAACCTCAACAACCATATCGGCGTGCCGCTCACGCTCACGAGACTCGATCCAGCCCGGCATGCGTTTGCCGTGATTGAGGCGGGCATCAGCGGGCCGGACGAGATGGCTCCTTTGGCGGCGATGATCTCGCCCGATCTTACGATCAACACGCTGGTCGCGCCTGCACATGTCGAGGCGCTGGGGTCGCTTGAAGGAGTCGCCCGCGAGAAGGCAGTGCTGCCCGCCGCAGTGCGTTCCGGCGGAGTCGCGATTTTTCCGGAGCAAAGTCGGCGGTTTGCAGCGTTCAGCGACTTGAATGTCCATACGCTGGTGATCGAGCCCGCCGATGTGCTGCGTCCGGCAGCACCGCCGAAGGACCGGGTTTATTTTACGATTACAAACCGTGATGACGAGACGGCCGTTGCTATCGCTTATGGTGAACCCCCGCCACTCGTGTTCACGATACGTCGCGTCTCGGCGGGAATGGCGCAGAATGCGGTGCTGGCGATCTGCGCCGCGTTGAGGCTCGGCGTTGATCCTCGCAAGATTCAAGAGCGTCTCGCGGGGTGGCAACCGGCGACGTTGCGCGGCGAACTGCGACGCGAGGACGGACGGCTGCTTTACCTCGATTGCTACAACGCCAATCCCGCAGCCATGGGCGATGCTCTTGATGCCTTTTACGCAGTTGCGCCCGAGACCGAGCCGCGGCTTTTGATCATCGGCTGCATGGGCGAGCTTGGTCACGAGTCCGCGATGTATCACCGCGCGCTGGGCCGTGCGATTCGCCTGCGCCGTGGCGATCATCTGATGGTCATCGGCGACGATGCGGATGCGGTGCGGCAGGGAACACATGAAAGCGCGATTCCGCCTTCACAGGTCGAAGTGGTGACCTCGCTCGATCCGATCAAGGCGCGGCTTTCGGGATTTCGCGGAGCGGTCTTCATAAAGGGGAGCCGACGCTACCAACTGGAATCCGTTTTAACCGGGGAGGCGGCGCTCGCGGCGCACTGAGTTACCATGCTGAGTTATCTTTCCAACTATGAGAGTTTCTGGGGGCCGCTTCGTCTGCTGCACTTCATCACGCTGCGCACGCTGATGGCGGCCGGCACCGCCACGGTCATCGGGTTCATCATCGGTCCGTGGCTCATCCACAAGCTGCGCAAGCTCAAGTTTGGGCAGCATTACGACGACGACCGCACCGGCGATCTCGCGCAGAAATTCGACAAAAAAAACACGCCCACGATGGGAGGACTGCTCATCTTTCTCTCCGTTTTTTTTAGCACGGTGCTCTGGGCTGCGCCCAATATCTGGGTCTTGGTCGCGCTCTTCGTTTACACCGCGCTGACGGCGGTCGGGTTTCGCGACGACTACCTGAAGGTCGTGAAGAAAAACCGCGATGGCATCTCCTCGCGCGAAAAGCTCATGTGGCAGACGATCATCACCGTGGTGGCGCTCGTCGCGCTCGCCTGGCATCCGATGAGCGCAGTCAAGATCCGCGAGCTGTGGGTTCCGTTTCTCAAGTATCCCGTGTTTCAGTTCGTGGGTGTCGCCGGCCTGCTTGCGTTGTTTGTGCTCATGTTTTTCTGGGTCGTGGGCTTTAGTAACGCCATCAACCTGACGGACGGTCTCGACGGTCTAGCCATCGGATGCACGATCACGGTGGCCTTGGTTTACGGGTTGATGGCCTACGCGGCGGGTAACTCCAAAATCGCGGAATACCTGCTCATCAGCTACGTGCCGGGCACGGGTGAACTCGCGGTGATCTGCGGCGCACTGGTCGGCGCGGGAATGGCGTTTCTATGGTATAATTCCTATCCGGCAGAGCTCTTCATGGGCGACACCGGCTCGCTCGCGCTGGGCGGGCTGATCGGGATGATCGCTTTCATGGTGCAGCAACCTTTCACGCTCGTGATCGTGGGTGGGGTTTTTGTGGTGGAGGCGGTTTCCGTCATCATCCAGGTGGGTTATTTCAAGTTCACCCGGCGGCGCTACGGCGAGGGACGGCGGTTTTTCCGCATGGCACCCATCCACCATCATTTCCAAAAATTGGGCTGGCCTGAAACCAAGGTGGTGCTGCGATTCTGGGTCATCTCTCTTATGTGCGCCCTCGTCGGGTTGGGCACTTTAAAACTCCGCTGATGCCACTCATCGCTCCAGAATTTATCCAACCGCTGCTCGGACATCCGGTCGCCATCTTTGGCGGCGGGGTGAGCGGGCGCGCTGTGCTCGCCTTGGTGGAAAGTCTCGGCGGCAAGGGCGTGATCTTCGACGAAAAGGTGGGGGGCGGCGTCCGTGCAGAGTTTCGCGGGGCGGCGGCGCATGAGCACCGACTGGTCGTGTATTCGCCCGGATTCAGGCCGACGCATCCTTGGATCGGCACGGCGAGGGCGTCCGGCGCGGTGTGTCTCGCCGAGCTGGATTTCGCTTCATTGTTTTGGCGCGGATCGCTGATTGCGATCACTGGCACCAATGGCAAGACGACGCTGACCGAGTTTCTTACCCACGCCCTGCGGTCCATCGGCCGCGACGCCTGCGCGACGGGTAACATCGGTCATTCGTTTGCCCGGTTGGTGCTGGAGCTCGGGGGCGGCGCGCCCGACTCGGTCGCGGTGTGCGAGGTGAGCTCGTTCCAAGCGGAGATGCTCCGATATTTCCGCGCGGACGCGGCGTTGTGGACAAATTTCGCCGAGGATCACCTAGAGCGCCATGGCACGATGGAGGACTATTTTCTTGCGAAGTGGCGGCTGTTCGAGCGCACGGTGGGTGGACACGTTTTTGCCGGGACGAGCGTGCAGCACTACGCCCGCGTTTTGGGGCAGACCCTGCCTGCCGATGCCTTGGTCGCGACGGAGAACCAGCCGGCTGACGTTTTGCTGCGCGGCACGGTTTTCGCCCACTATCCGCAGCGTGCAAATTTTCTTCTGGCGGCCGCATGGTGGCGCGGCGCCGGTTTGCGTGAGGACGCGCTTTACGGCGCCGCCGCGTCGTTCCGGCTCGGGGCGCACCGGCTGGCGAGGGTCGGGGAAAGAGACGGCGTCACCTATTGGAACGATTCCAAGGCCACAAATTTCCACGCGGTCGAAGCCGCCGTTGCTGGATTTCCGTCCCCGGTCATTTTAATCGCGGGCGGAAAATCAAAGGGTGGCGACGTGGCGGCGTTTGTCGGGCGCATCGCCCCGCATGTAAAACACGTGTTTTTCATCGGCGATACGCGCAACGTCCTGGCCACGCTTTGCGGGGCGTGCGAAGTTTCTCATACGATCTGCGCGGACCTTGCGGAAGCAGTTGAGCGTGCCGCTAGGATGGCCCGGAGTGGGGACAACGTGCTTCTCAGCCCCGGCTTTGCGAGTTTCGACCAGTTTCGCAGTTATGAAGATCGCGGCACTCAGTTTATCACCCTCGTGAATAACC
Organism: Verrucomicrobiota bacterium; assembly: GCA_025361935.1. Taxonomy (GTDB): domain Bacteria; phylum Verrucomicrobiota; class Verrucomicrobiia; order Opitutales; family Opitutaceae; genus Rariglobus. The sequence goes on along the minus strand of JANYJB010000013.1, from coordinate 32,487 downwards.
TCGGCGCGGCGCTTGTTTAAGTTGGCCAATTTTCCCTTTCTCAAAAAAATCTACTTATGAAAATCCTCAAGATATTCAGTCTCGTTGTCGCGGTTCACGCCGCTGTGTTCATGTTCATCTTTGCCATCCCGGGCTGCCGCTCCACGGGAAAACAAAAGGCCGCCGCTCCCGCGGACGCATCGTCACCGGTCGCCACGACCGGTGATGCCGCCGCGAGCTCGCCGGTTGTGGCGGGCACAGATGTGAGCGCGCCACCCCAAGTGCTTTTCAGCCCCACCCGTCCCGGGACGGCTGCGGCCGCCGCTATCGAGACGCCGACTCCCGCCGCTCCGCAGTCCTACACCGTTGTTAAAGGCGACAGCCTGTGGTCGGTCGCCAAGAAAAACGGCGTCACACCCAAGGAGCTGACCGCCGCCAATAATCTCACGCCCAGCAGTTCGCTGCGCCTCGGCCAGAAGCTGGTCATTCCGGGCAAAGCTCCCGCAAAAGCCGCCACTTCGGCTGCCGGTGCAGGCAGCGAAACTTTATCTTACACGGTCAAGTCGGGTGATACGCTTGCCTTGATTGCCCGTCATGCTGGAACCACCTCTGCCGCGATCAAGTCGGCAAACAAGCTCAAGTCGGATGTCGTCCGCGTCGGCCAGGTTCTGATTCTTCCGGCTGGCGGAGCATCTGCTCCGGCCGCCTCTGCCACAGTCGAGGCAGTGCCCGCTGCCGCCGCTGGATCGTCGATGACGCATGTCGTCAAACCGGGTGACACGCTTGGCAGCATCGCCCGCAAATATCAGGTGAAGGTTGGCGACCTCGCGACCGCCAACAACATTGCCGATCCCACCAAGATTCGTGTCGGCCAGAAGTTGAAGATTCCCGGTTGGCAGGCTCCTGTCGCCCCGAAATCAGCCGCTCCTGCGCCTGCGGCAAACGCTCCCGCTGCGGATGCCTCGCCGGTGGCCCCTGCATCCGAGTCGCCACTCTTCTCCTCTCCGCTGGTGTCGCCCGCGCCCGATTCATTGTCGGAAGCGCCAGTGATAAAAATCGAGGATTCTGGAGCGCCTAAAATCAACTGAGGCAAATTTCCCTGCCGCCTCGGAATCATTAACCTCAACGCTATTTCACACCGGAAACTGAACTGATGTCCCAAGACGCACTCGCGCCAGATCCTGTGCGCGGCCGCTTTGTTTTAAACCCGGCCGCTATCATTGTCGTTTGTGCGATCAGCTTGGCGGCGCTTGGTATCACGATTTTGTTCAGCGCGACGGTTTCGTTCAAGCAGGGGCCCTATTCCTACCTGAACAAGCAGCTCATCGGTCTTGTCGGCGCGACCGCGCTGGCTTTCGTGGTCAGCCGGCTGAATTTGGAATACGTGCGCCGCCATGTGTGGGTCGTGGGGGGCGTTTCGGTGCTCACGCTGATGCTCGTGCTCGTGCCTCACCTTGGCATTTCCGTCAAAGGCAGCCGGCGCTGGCTGGGGTTTGGCCCGATTCGTTTCCAGGTTTCCGAATTTGCCAAGATCGCGATGGTCTTCTGCCTCGCGCATTATCTGGCGATCAACCAGACGCGCATCGGCGATTTCAAGCGCGGGTATCTTTTCCCGCTCATCATCATCGGGGGTTTCGCTGGGCTGATCATTTTGGAGCCCGACTTCGGGACGTCCGCGCTCACGCTTGCCGTGGGCCTTGTGCTGTTGTTTTTGGCCGGAGCCAAATGGCGCTACATCCTGCCCACGGTCGCGGTCGCGGCGGTCGGTTTTGCCGTGATGGTCATCCACAATCCCAACCGCCTGCGACGGTTCACGGCGTTTCTTGATGTCGAGGGGCACAAGGACGCAGGCACCTATCAGCTCTACCAATCGTTATCCGCCTTTGCGGTTGGTGGCACCGACGGAGCCGGGCTTGGGCAGGGGCGGCAGCAACTCAACTTTTTACCCGAGGCCCACACGGATTTTATCTTTGCGGTCATCGGTGAGGAGCTGGGCATGTGGGTCACGCTCGGGGTGGTCCTGGTTTTCACGATCATGTTCATCGCTGGGGTCGTCCATCTGCGGCGCGCGCCCAATCTTTTCCAGTTTCTACTGGTGACTGGCAGCGTTCTGCTGATTTGCCTTCAGGCCATCATCAATCTCGGCGTGGTGACCGGTATTTTCCCCACCAAGGGCATGTCGCTGCCGTTCATCAGCGCCGGGCTGTCGAACCTGCTGCTAATGGGCGTGCTGGTTGGCATCATCGTGAACACGCAGCGGGCGTGGGCGCGGCCTGGTTTGGACTCAGGCCGCCGCACACTGCAGGAGCTGACATCATGAGCACCTACCTGATTTCGTGCGGAGGGACGGGCGGGCATCTTTCGCCGGGCATCGCGCTGGCGGAAGGGTTGGCGGCACGCGGGCATGCCGCCGTCCTGCTGATCAGTCACAAGCGCGTGGATGCTCGCCTCGTGGAAAAATATCCACACCTGCGATTCGAACGCATCCCAGGGTCGCCGTTCACGCTCAAACCTGCGGGGCTTTTTAGTTTCGTTGTTTCGCAGTCGCGGGGCTTTTTTTTCAGCATGAAGTTGGTGCGCGCGTTGAGGCCGGCGGGCATCGTCGGATTCGGCGGGTTTACCACGGCGGCGATCATCGTTGCGGGAAAACTCTGCGGAGTTCCTGTGGCGTTGCACGAAGCAAACCGGATTCCCGGCCGCGCCATTCGTCTGCTCGGTCGGCTGGCTCGGCGGGTTTATCTGCCGCCCGGCGTGACCATCGCCGGTGTCCGGTCTTCGGCGGTGCGCCATGTCGGATTGCCGGTGCGCAAGGAGATATCCCGCCAGTATCAGCAAGAGGCCCGGCGCAGACTGGGGCTTGAACCCAATCAAAAGGTGCTGGCGATTTTCGGAGGCAGCCAGGGCGCGACGGTGCTCAACGACTGGGCGCGCCGGGAATTGCCGTTGCTCGCAGCTGGTGGCATCCAGCTTTATTGCGTGACCGGTATGGGCAAGGGCGCGGCCGAGGTGATGACCTTGAAATCGCAGGGCGGTGTTCCGGTGAAGGCGGTGTTTGTGCCGTTTTGCGATCAGGTGGCCGATCTGCTTTCCGCATCCGATCTTGTCGTGGCGCGCGCCGGAGCCGGTTCGATCGCCGAGTTGATCCGCTGCGGCACGCCTTCGGTGGTCGTGCCCTATCCTCATGCGGCGGACAACCACCAGCAGGCGAATGCGGACTATTTTGCGCAGCAGGGCGGGGGTGTGGTGGTTGAGCAGTCCGATCTTCTGGCGCTCAGTCGCGAAGTGCGCGGATTGATTTTTGACGAAGCGCGGCTTCAGGAACTGAGGAAAAATTTACAGGCCATGGATCGTGCCGATCCGCTCGATCTTATTTTGGCCGACTTCGAAATACTGACGTCTCGGGTCGGCGTGGTTCGGGAAGCGGAGCCCACCGTCGCATGAGAGTTGTTCAGCCACCCATGCTTTTCGGTAAACCCGTGACTGCGTTGCATTGCGTAGGAGTCGGAGGAATGGGCTTGGGACCACTTGCGATCTATCTTGTTGGGCGCGGATTTTCCGTGAGCGGCGAAGACGACGCGATGACGACCGCCATGCGCGATGAGCTGATATCCGCCGGCGTCACCTTGACGGCTACGGGTGCCTTGCCTGAAGCGACGCAGCTTGTGGTTTGTTCATCCGCGATTGTGTCGTCTCATCCCGCCGCGCTTGCGGCAAAAGCTCGCGGGCTGTCGCTGGTGCGGCGCGGGGAACTGCTGGCCGAGGCGACCCGTGACCGGAGGCTTGTCGCCATCTGCGGTTCGCATGGGAAAACCAGCACCACGGCCATGCTGATCACGGCGTTGCGTGCGGCGGGTTTTCCGGCGGGATATGTGCTCGGCGGACTTTTCAACGATGACGCGGTGCCGCCGGCGGTCGCGGGCGCGAACGACTGGGTCGTGGCGGAGATCGACGAAAGCGACGGCACGATCGGAAATTTTAGTCCGGAAATCACGGTGGCGGTGAACCTCGATTGGGATCATCCCGACCACTATCGGCAGCAGTCCGATCTGGAGAATGCGTTTGGCGTGCTTTTCGCGCGCACAAAAAAAACCGTGTTGATCAACGAAGCTTGTTCGCTGTTGGCCAAGGCTGCGCCCAATCGGAAGCGGTTGTCGTTTGGCCTCTCGGGTGATTATCAGGCCGATCTCGTCAGTGACCGCGCCGGAGCCATCGAACTCGCGCTTGGCGGCCGTTTTCCTGCGGGACGGGCCACGGTGCGGGCCATGGGTGAATTCAACGCGGCCAACGCCACCACCGCGCTCGCGACAGCGCATCTCATGGGCGTGAGCGGGTCGTTCGAGAATCTGCTGGCCGCGTATCCGGGCGTGCGCCGTCGTCAGGCGGTGCTGCACACGACGAAAGAGCTGACGGTGATCGAGGATTACGCGCACCATCCGGCGGAGATTCGCGCGCTTCTTGGCAGCCTTCGCAAACGCACGGACCGACGGCTGGTAGTGGTTTTTCAGCCGCACCGTTTCAGCCGCACGGCGCAGTTCAAGGCGGAGTTCGCGTCGGCGCTGGCGCTGGGTGATGCCGTTTACCTGATCGATGTCTATGGCGCGGGCGAAGCCCCGCTGGCCGGTGGCACCACGGCGGATGTTCATGCGGAGTTGCAGCGCATCGCTCCGGGGCTGCCGGTAGTTTATCGTCAGGGTGACAACGATGGATTGCTGCGAGCGCTCGCGCAAGGGCGGCGGGCGGGAGATTTTGTGGCATTTGTTGGCGCGGGCGACATCGACGTGATGGCGCGCGAGTGGCTGGAGTTGATGCCGACGAAGAGAGACTGGGTGAAGAGTGCGGAAACTCTACAGTCTGCGGTTTCTGCGGCCACGAAGATCAAATGCGAGGAATCGCTCGCGAAGAAAACGACCATCGGCATCGGCGGCGCCGCACGCATCTACGCGGAGCCCGCCGGCGTCGGGGATTTGCAGGCGCTGGTGAAGGCCGCGAAGTCGTTGGATCTACCGGTCATCATGCTCGGGCGCGGCTCAAACCTCCTCGTGCCCGACGAAGGCGTGGATGCGCTGGTCGTCAGTTTGCGGCAACCGGCGTGGGAGAGTTTTGAGCCGCGCGCGGACGGTTGCGTTTGGGCGGGCGCGGGCTTGCGTCTGAAAAATCTTTGCGGGCTGGCGGCAAAGGTCGGGTTCGTCGGGTTTGAGTTTTTGGAGGGGATTCCGGGAAACATCGGCGGTGCGTTGCGCATGAACGCGGGTGCGATGGGAGGTTGGATGTTCGACGTGGTCGAGGAGGTTCAGGTAATGACTTTTGACGGCGAGATCCGCATTTTTAAAAAATCTGAGATGCACGTGGACTACCGCCACTGCGCGGAGTTGCACGAGGCGATTGCATTGGGGGCGTTGCTTCGGCCCGCATCACGGGCGGAGGCGGGCGAGGTCGCGGCCCGGATGGAGGTCTGCAAAGAGAAACGGCAGAAATCCCAGCCGCGCGAGCCGAGCGCGGGTTGCATTTTTAAAAACCCGCCGGATGATTCCGCCGGGCGTCTCATCGATGCCAGCGGGCTCAAAGGCGAGCGGGTGGGGGACGCCGAGGTTTCGGCGACCCATGCGAATTTCATTGTCAACCAAGGCTGCGCTTCGGCGGCGGACGTGATCGCGCTCGTGCGCCGCGTGCGTGCGCGCGTGAACGAGGCGCAGGGCGTGCAGCTTGAGCCCGAGGTGATTCTCTACGGGAAAAACTGGAAGGATGTTTTATGAATGAACCCATCATAGCGGTCCTCTGCGGTGGCACCTCGGCTGAACGCGAAGTCTCGCTCGGTTCCGGCCGCGCCTCGGCGGTCGCGCTCGCGCGCAGCCATCCGACGCGGTTGTTCGAGATAGACGCCGATGCACTGCCGCCCGGTTTGGACCCGGCGCGCCACGTCGTGTTTTCCACGCTGCATGGAACGTTTGGCGAGGACGGAGGAATGCAGCGGTTGCTGGACGCAGCGGGCGTGACGTATGCCGGCTGCGACGCGGTGGGCAGTGCGCTGACGATGGACAAGACGCGCACGAAGGCCGCCGCAGCCGCGAGGGGCGTCGGCGTTGCCAAAGGCATCAGTTTCGCCGCCGCCGCAAAACCGACGGCTGACGCGGTTATCGCGCAGCTTGGCGGCCAGGTCGTGGTCAAGCCGAACGCCGAGGGGAGCAGCGTCGGGCTGACTGTCGCGCTGGACCGGCCGACGTTGGTGCGCGCGTTGGACGCGATCACTTCCGGTCACTGGTTGATCGAGCAACGCATCGTTGGCCGGGAGCTTTCGGTGGGGGTGTTGCACGGGCGGGCCATGGGCGTGATCGAGGTTCGCCCGAAGTCCGGCGTCTACGACTACGCGAGCAAATACACGCCCGGCGCGACCGAGTATCTGGCGCCCGCGCCGCTGGATGAAGCGACCACTTTTGGGGTGCAAAAAGCGGCCGAAACAGCCTTTGCGGCCTGTGGCTGCCGCGACTACGCGCGGGTGGATTTCATCCTTGGTGAACAAAATGTGAATAACTCACTTTATTTGCTGGAAATCAACACGCTGCCGGGCATGAAAGAGACCAGCCTTTTGCCGAAGAGCGCGCGCTGTGTGGGGTTAGATTTTACCGAATTGGTTCGAGAACTGGTTGGCCCTGCCGTGCAGCGTTTTAAGCAAAGCGCCACTCCCGCTCAATGAGCCAGTCGAACGTCAATCCCCCCTCCACCCGCACTTGGCGTGACATTCCCCAGAATGTGACGACGAAGGGGATGACGCGCGAAGGTAAGAAGCGGCTCGCGTTCGCGGTGGGCAACATCGTCGGCCTGGCGCTCGTGATCGGGGCGGCCGGCTGGGGAATCTGCGAGCTGGTTTCCGTTTGGGAAAACAATCCCGCGCGCATCACCGCCGCCGCCAGTAGCGTCCCTCTCCGCGAGATCGCCCTGCGGACCGATGGTGTGCTCGACAAGGCCTGGGTCATGCGAACGCTGGAGTTGCCCAAAGGCGCAAGCCTCATGGAGCTGAATCTCTCTGCCTTGCAGGATCGCCTGCTGGCGACCGGACAGGTGCAGACGGCGGTCGTGACGCGGAAGTTTCCGGACGTTCTGGCGGTGACCATCCAGGAGCGTTCGCCGGTGGCGCGGATCATGGCGCAGGTCGGAACGGGTGAACCGCAAGCCTACATGGTCGCGCGCGACGGCTCGGTTTATCAGGGCGTGGGCTATGACCTGCAACTGGCGGAAACCCTGCCGTTTCTCGACGGCGTGAAGCTGGTCCGGTCGGGGTCGGGCTTTGCGCGCATCGAAGGCCTCGACCAGGTTTCGGATCTGCTGGGTGCGGCCCGCGCCAACACTCCCGCCCTCTATCGCACTTTCCGCGTCGTCTCGCTGGCGCGTTATGCCGTTGATTCCACGGTCACCGTCAAATCCACCGAGGTGGACGCGATCACTTTCGGCGTGGTTTCGGATGGCTTCTACAAGCAACTGGCGCGGCTCGATTATATTTTGGACGAGACTCGCCGGCAAAACCCGTCGCAACCGCTCAAGGCTGTGAATCTCGCTGTTGGCGGCAGCCAAGTGCCCGTCGCCTTCGACATTCCGACGGTCACGGCTGACGGACGCGTTCCGCATGTCTCGGCCAAGCCCGCCACGCCCTTTGGCACCGCGCTTTTCTCCCTTCCTCCACGCAACTCTTCCTCCACGAAACGTGATTTCTAGAAACAAATTCATCGGCGCCGTCGAGATCGGCACCTCCAAGGTCAGCGTGCTCATCGGCGAGCTTTCCCAAGATCGCTCCCTTCACATCATCGGCGTCGGCGAATGCCAGTCGCGCGGCGTCATGAAGGGCACCGTGGCGGACTTCAAGGCGGCGAGCGAAGCGACCACCGCCGCGCTCATGGCGGCCGAGCAGAACGCCGGCACGCGCATCGACGAGATCTACCTCGCCCAGTCCGGCGGGCATCTCGAAGGTTTCTACAACGAGGCCGCCGTCAACGTCTCCTCCGCCGACAACATGGTGAGCGCACTCGACATCGACACAGTCTGCCGCCTCGCCAAGTCCAAGAATCTTCCTGACGGGCGCATGGTGGTTCACCATCTCCGCCGTCCCTACCGTCTCGACGGCCGTATCGTGCCCGATCCGCTTCACCTCGTGGGCCAGCGGCTTGAGGCCGGCTACTGGACCGTCCACGGACCCGAGGCGAAGATCGCCGACAAAATCCACGTCATCCGCAGCTTTGGGCTCAACGTGGGCGAGTTGATTCTCTCCAGCCTGGCCTCCGGCGCCATTCTTGCCTCGGCCGAAGACCGGCAGAACGGCGTGCTCGTGATCGACATCGGCGCTGGCACCACGGACTTCGTGCTCTATCGCGACGGCAGCGCGCAGATGACCGGGGTCGTTCCCGTGGGCGGCGGCCACCTCACGAACGATCTCAGCCTCGGTCTTCGCCTCACCGAAGGACAGGCCGAGAAGCTCAAACTCCGTTTCGGACGCGCCACCATCGCGACCAAGGACCGTGCCGAAAAAATCTGGCTCAACGGCGATTTCGCCATCGGTGACCGCAAGTTCTCGCGTTACGGCATCGAGCAGGTCACGTCGGCCCGCGTCTGGGAGATCTTCGAGGTGGTCAAGAAAAAGCTCGGCCCCGCCTTCTCGCCCGAGAAGACCGCCGCCGGCGTGATCCTCACCGGCGGGACGGCCAAGCTCCCCGGCATTGACGAGGCCGCCGCCAAAGTCTTCGGCGTGCAGGCCCGCCTCGGCGAGGCCCCCGGGTGGGTCGCGGAAAATCTTCGCGACCCCGCGTTCAGCACCGTGCTCGGGCTTCTCCAATACGGCCTCACTTCCCGTGCCGAGATGGCCGGCACGTCGCGCCGCAAGCCGGCCAACTGGCTCGGCAAACTTTTCGCCACCCACTGATCTTACCCTCGGTTGCCATGAATCCCTCCGAACTTCCTCTATCCCACGAAATCCTCACCGACCGGACCATCGCGATCAAAGTCGTGGGCATCGGCGGTGCTGGCTCCAACGCGGTTGATCGCCTCAAGATGGAAAACCTAGACCGCCTCCAGATGGCGGTCATCAACACCGACCATCAGGCGCTGGCCAACTCGCCTGTGCAGGACAAGGTGCTCATAGGCTCTTCCGTTACACGCGGCCTCGGCGCCGGCGGCGACCCCGACCTCGGTCATGATGCGGCCGAGGCCGACCGCGAAAAAATTTCCGCCGTCGTGAAAGATTGCGACCTTGTGTTTCTCGTCGCCGGCATGGGTGGCGGCACGGGCAGCGGAGCGGCTCCCACGGTCGCCGAAATCGCCTCGGAATCTGGCGCGTTGGTCATAGCGTTTGTAACCATGCCGTTCAGTTTCGAGGGAGGCCGTCGCGTGAAGCAAGCCGAGGACAGCCTTATCGCTCTGCGCAAGGTTTGCGACGCGGTCATCCCGCTTCCCAACGACATTCTTCTTCAGGAGGCGGCTGAAGGCGAAACCGCGCTTGATTCGTTTGCCCGTGCCGACGAGTGGATTGGCCGCGGCGTGAAATCCATCTGGTCGATGCTTTTCCGCACCGGACTCATCAACATAGACTTCGCCACGCTGCGCCAGGCGTTCCACACGCGCAGCGGAAAAACCCTTTTCGGCCTCGGTTCGGGCGCAGGCGAAAATGCCGTCGCGGAAGCCATCGAGAGCATCAAGCTCTGCCCGCTTCTCGCCACGCCGGAATTCGCCCGCAAAGCCGACCGCCTCCTCGTCAACATCGTTGGCGGCACCGATCTCACGCTTCCAAAGGTCAACGAAATCATGACCGCCGTGACCGAGCGCTTCGGGCGCGAGTCCCATGTCATCATGGGAGCGGTCATCGACGAGGACATGCAGGGCAAGGTCGAGTTGGTCGTGCTTGGCACGAGTGATATCGGCGGTCGTGGGGGTGGCGGTGTGCGTCGCCCTTCGACCTTGGCCCGACCCACTCGGCCGCTTCTGCAAACGCAGGCACGCGTCGACGAGTTGCCGATCACTTCCACCGCACCGGTATCTTCCGCCGGGGTTTTCCCAACGACAACCGCCGGGACTGTTCAACCGACGGATGCCAAAGGCAGCACCAGCACCGCCCAGGACGAGTTCACATTTGGCGAGATCGAGCGTCGCGGGCATTTCGACAAAACTGACCGAAATCTTTTTGAAGGCCAGGATCTCGATGTTCCCACCTATCTGCGCAAGGGCATCAAGCTGGCGTTGTGAGGTGATTTTCGCCTGCGACGCCAATTTGCCGATTTACGGGCGTTTTCAAACGCACCCCTTGGCAAGCGCGATTGTTTGTGCACCATTGGCCTCATGTTTGTCGACGAGTGCGTGATCAAAGTTCAAGCCGGTGACGGCGGCCGCGGATGCATCAGCTTCCGCCGCGAAAAATACGAGCCCTGGGGTGGCCCCAACGGCGGCGACGGCGGCCGCGGGGGCGACGTCATTCTCGTGGGCGACGACGACGTCAACAACCTCATCGACTACAAATACAAGCCCCACTGGAAAGCCGAGCAGGGCGAGCACGGCCAGGGCTCCGATTGTCACGGCAAGGAGGGCGAACACTGCATCATGAAGATGCCGCTGGGCACCGTCGTGATTGACGAGGAGACCGGCAAAGTCGTCGCCGAGGTCATAGAGGACGGACAGGAGATCGTCCTCTGCAAGGGCGGCAACGGCGGCTGGGGAAACACCCACTTCAAGACGCCCACCAACCGCGCCCCGAAGCGCGCCAATCCTGGTCACGATGGCGAAGCGGGCAAGTTCCGCCTCGTGCTTAAGAGCATAGCCGACATCGGTCTCGTGGGTTTTCCCAACGCCGGGAAATCCTCGCTCACCACGCGCATCACCAAGGCCCGTCCGAAGACGGCCGCCTATCCTTTCACCACGCTGCACCCGCAGATCGGCGTCATCGAATATCCGAAGACCTACGACCGCCTGCTCCTGGCCGACGTGCCCGGACTGATCGAGGGCGCCAGCGAAAACCGCGGGCTTGGCCACCGGTTCCTCCGCCACATCGAGCGCTGCACGCTGCTCATGTTTCTCATCGACATGGCGGGGGTGGACGACCGCGACCCGCGCGAGGACTACGCCACGTTGACGAGCGAACTTGAACTGTATGATGCCTCCTTGCTGGAAAAACCCCGCGTCGTGGTGGCCAACAAAATGGACGTCGCCAGCGCCAAGGCGAATCTGGCGAAATTCAAGCGCCGGCATAAGGTCGATATCATCGAAATCTCCTGCCTCACCGGAGATGGACTTGAGGCGCTCAAGCAAGCCCTGCGCAAGCGGGTGATCGCCAACGGCGGAAAGCCGAAACTCATCAAAAAAGCCACCGCCTGAACTGAATCACCATGAGTCCCGAACATCGTTCCCTGCTCATGCGCGCCAACCGCTTGTTGGGCGCTAATCTCGTCGAAGCCAACCTGGTCAAGATCGAGAGTCTTGAGGCGGCCAACGAACGTCTTCTGGAACTCGTGGCCACCGACAATCCCCGGCAGAGCACCGTTCTCGGCATCTTGGCTTACGAATTGAAGGTGATTCGCGAGGATGATATCCTCCAGTATGTCGCTGACGAACGCGGCGTCGGTCTCGTTGACTTGCGCTCCTACGATCTTTCGGAGGACTTGAAAAAAACGCTGGATGTGGGTGTTTGCTGGGCGACGTGGACGCTGCCTTTTGATCGCGAGGAAGACATGTTTTTTGTCGCCACGGCCTACTATTTGAGCCCTGCCGTGCGCACCTACTGGGAAAAGCAACTTGGCGGGCCGATCGTTTGGTTCGGCACGACCTTGGAAATGCTTGCCGATGCCTTCGAGAAAATTGCCGCCGAACACAGTGGCAACGCTCCCGCCAAGCCCGCCGCCTAGCTCTCATGCCACTCGGAAAAATCCAATCTCAGATCGTCACCAAGCTGGTCGAAGGCGGGCGGCTCACCGAGGAGCAGCGCGCCGCGCTTGTTAAGCATCCGGACGACCTGAGCGGTGACGCCCTCGACAAGCTGCTGCTTGAGGAATACCGCCTCACCGAGTTGCAGATTTTCGTAGCCCGTGCGCGGGCGGCGGGGCTTGCGCCGTTTAGCGTCGCGCGCTACCGGATGACGCCGCAGACGTTTGAGCGCATCCCGCAGGAATTCTGCCTTGAAAACCTGGTCCTGCCTGTCGGCCAGGTGGGGGAAATCTTGCTGGTGGCCTTTGCCAATCCCTTCGAGGTGACCGTGCCGGCAAAGATTCAGGAAATGACCGGCAAGCGCGTCGTCCGCCTGCTCGGCAGGGCCAAGGATATACGCGACAAGCTCACCAAGGATAATGCCCAGCAGCGTTCCTCCGGTTTCGATGACGTGGTAAAGGAGATCGGCGTCGAGTTCGGCGCGGCCGAGGGCGCGGAGGGGGTTGAGGAAGACGTCACCGAAGATTCAGGGCCCATCCTGCAGCTTTCCACCCGCATCATCGAGGACGCCTACTATGCCGGCACCTCCGATATTCACATCGAGCCGCAGGAAAAGGATTTGGTCGTCCGCTACCGCATCGACGGTATTTGCCACGAGAAACTGCGACTGCCCGCCAAGGTCGGCCCTGCGCTCGTCGCCCGCTTCAAGATCATGTGCAACCTCGACATCGCCGAGCGCCGGTTGCCTCAGGATGGACGCATCGTTTTCAAGCAATACACGAAGAAAGGCGTGGACATCGATCTTCGTGTCTCGACCGCCCCGCTCAATTACGGCGAAGGCGTCGTGATGCGTATCCTGGACAAACAGAAGTCCACGCTGCCCATGACGGCACTGGGCTTTTCGGATGAAAATCTGAGAAAATACCGCGAAGTCATCACGCAACCCTACGGGATGATCTTGCACTGCGGGCCAACGGGATCCGGCAAGTCGATGACGCTCTACTCCGCGCTCAACGAAATCAATTCCCCCGAGCTCGTCATCCGAACCGCCGAGGACCCCATTGAATACACCCTCGCCGGCATCAACCAGATGCAGATGCACCGCCAGATCGGCCTGACCTTCGCCAGCGCCCTGCGCGCCTTTCTCCGTCAGGATCCCGACATCATTCTCGTGGGCGAAATTCGCGACAAGGAAACCGCCAACATCGCCGTCGAGGCCGCCCTCACCGGCCATTTGCTTATCTCCACGCTGCACACCAACGACGCGCCCAGCACCGTCGCCCGCCTCACCGACATGGGCGTGGAGCCGTTCATGATCTCGTCGTCGCTCCTGTGCGTCTGCGCCCAGCGCCTCATGCGCCGTGTGTGCAAACAGTGCAAGCTGACCGTCGAGCCCACTCAGCGGGAAAAAGAAATTCTGGAAAAGGCCATCGGCTGGAGCGGTCCCATCCCCAAGGCCAATCCCAAGGGATGCCCCAAGTGCGGCAGCTCCGGCTACAAGGGCCGCGTGGGTATCCACGAATTGATGGTGACAAACGAGGAATTGATCGAGGGCATCAACAAGGGGCTGGAAACCGCCGAACTCAAAAAAATCGCCATGCGGGCAGGCATGCAGACCCTGCATCAGGATTCCTTGCTCAAGGTGAAGATGGGGCTGACCACGATCGAGGAAGCCATCTCCACGGTGCCTCCGGATTTGTAATTGCTTTTGAATTTCATGAAACACCTACCCCTGATTCTTTGTGTCGCCGTTGCCCTGCTGGGCGGCTGCAAAGGCAAGCCGAAGGTCTTGTCCGCTGGCGACAGGCTTAAAGCTGAAAACCTCGTCAGCGAGGCGCAGTTTTCCATGCAGATCCGCGAGTATTCGCGGGCGGAGGAGCTCTTCAAAAAAGCGATCGAGATTCGCGAGGATTATCCCGAATACTGGGTAGCGCTGGGCATGGCCCGCCGTCGTCAGGACAATAGGGACGGCGCCCGCGACGCCTATAAGAAGGCCGTCGGGCTCATCGATGATCGCTACAAAGCCGAGAAGGATGAGAAAGACCTCGGGCAAAAGGCGTGGGTGATAGCCCTGCTCGGCAAGACCGATGAAGCGGGCAAATTTCTACAGAAGAGCCTCAAGGAACATCCCGACAGCGCCTATCTCCAGAAAATGGCCGACCCGCGCGGGCTGCCGCACACCTTCCAGACCTCTGAGTTCAAGGAGCTGTCGCTCTAAATGGTTTGAGTTTAGGGCTGTATTGTCCGCTGTCGGAGCGGGTGCCGGGCCTGCTCCATGGCATCCGCTTTCCACGGAACATGAGGAATGATCAAGTATAAATGCCGCCTCCGATCAGGCGCTCGCCGTCGTGGATGGCGAGGATCTGGCCGCTGGCGAGGCCGCGCTGCGGCTTCTCGAAGCGCACGAGCGCGGTGCCGTCGCACTCGGGGAAAAACTCCATGGTCACGCGGGGATCGCGGTAGCGCACGCGGCCTTCGAGCCGGCGCGGCGCGGTTACCGGCTCGGCGTTCCACTGGAGCGAATGGACGCGTGCTTCGGTTTGAAAGAGTCCGGGTGCGTCCGGCTGGTCGAAGGCGACGATGAGGGCGTTGTCGGCGGAGCGCTTGCCGACCACGACGTAGGCGAGGTTGTCGGTGTTTGAGGGAACGCCGATGCCCTTGCGCTGGCCGAGCGTGAAATAGTGGAGGCCGCGATGTTCGCCGAGATGTTTGCCGTCGCCGGCGCGCACGATGGGGCCGGGCTGGTCGGGCACGTATTGGCGGAGAAAGTCCTGCATCTTCACCTCGCCGATGAAGCAGATACCCTGACTGTCTTTTTTTTGCGCGGTGGGCAGGCCGGCCTCGGCGGCGAGGCGGCGCAACTCGGGCTTGGGCAGGTGGCCGATAGGGAAGCGGGCGTCGGCGAGCTGTTCCTGAGAGAGCAACGCGAGAAAGTAGGACTGGTCCTTGTTTTTGTCGGCGCCTTCGATGAGGGCGAAGCGGGCGTCGGCGAGCGATTCGCGGCGCGCATAGTGGCCGGTGGCGACGGCGGAGAAACCGTGGTCGCGAGCCCAGGCGCGGAATACGCCGAACTTGATCTCGCGGTTGCACATGATGTCGGGGTTGGGCGTGAGGCCGCGGCGGTAGCCGTCGAGCAGGTAGGCGACGACGCGCTCGCGGTAGTCCTGCATGAGGTTGACGACGCGGAACTCGATGCCGAGCCGGTCGCACACGGCGCGGGCGTCCTCGATGTCCTGCTGCCACGGGCAGTGGCCGATGACGTTGTCCTCGTTGATCCAGTTCTTCATGTAGGCGCCCAAGAGGTCGTGCCCCTGCTGTTTGAGGAGGAGGGCGGCGACGGAGCTGTCAACTCCGCCGGACATGGCGACGAGGATCTTTTCGGGTGAAGGCACCAAGCATCACGACGTGGGCAGCGGCTGTGGTTTGTCAACCGCTTGTGGAACGCGTAGGGGCGCTTTCAATCTTGTGCGGTGGTTGGCATGGGGAATGATACTTCGTTTTCCAAAGTCATGTCTCATCGCCCCAAAAAAATCGCCCGTGCATGGCTGGAATCTCCGACGCAGGGGTTTGTCGAGCTGCTCCATGACTGGAAGGCGCGGCACCTGCCGCCGCTGGCGTTGGGCGGGGCTGACCGGTTTCAGTCGTTGCAGCGGGTGCCGGACTATACTTTTGGCTGCGAGAGCGGCTACTTCGTCAACCGCAAGAACGAGATCTATTTTTTCCTGCGGCTTTCCCAACACCCGGAAATCAATCCGGCGGTGGAGACCATTTATCTGGCGGGTGATTTTAACGGCTGGCAGGAGGCGGTGGGGCAGACGGAGTGGGCGTTGCGGGTCGCTTCGCTGGACGGTGATCCGGTGCTGCTGTGGTCGGGCGCGGCGGATCGGTTTTATGGCAATCCGCACATGCGGTTCAAATTCGTGACGGCGGCGCACGTTTGGCTGCCGGTAAACGCGGGCGCGCCGAACGCCGTGCGTGACGGCTCGGGCAATTTCAACCTGTCGATTGATCCTGAGCGCACCGGCCAGCACTTGTTCAAGTTCACTCTGGCGCATCCCCATAATCTCGCGGAGCCGGCGACGGTGCGGTGGGCGCTGGGGGAAACCGACGAGAGCGTGCCGCTCATGCCGGGCGACTTTTTTTACGCGCTGGGGACCGATTTGCCTCTCGGCGCGTTGGTGCGCGAAGGGGAGACGGTTTTCCGGCTTTTCGCGCCGCGTGCAAAATCCGTCTGGCTGTCCGTGTGCGCCGCGCTCGACCAGCAGGACAATCCGCATCGTTATCCTCTCGTGCGCCGGGGCGACCAACATGGCCGGGCTGGTGTGTGGGAGATCACTTTGGCCGACAACCTGCACGGCTGGTTCTACTGGTATCAGGTGGACGGGCCGGCGGACGCCTTCGGGCTTTTTGATCCGCAGTATCGCGTGCTTGATCCTTATGCGTTGGCCGCTGTCGGTCGTCTTGGGCCGGGCATCGTGCTGGATGCCGCTTGGGTGGGGCAGGGGGATCGCGATTTCAAGACCCCGGCGTGGCATGACCTGGTGATGGCCGAGGCGCACGTGCGCGACCTCGCCGCGCTTGCGCCCGTTGCGATGAGTGCGGAAGAGCGGCGCGGGTTCACCGGTCTGCGCAAGTGGGTCGAGCACCCGGATTTTTATCTACACCGTCTTGGCGTGAACTGTGTGGAGCTCCAGCCCGTGCAGCAGAATGACGCGAAGACGGCCGACGAATACCACTGGGGTTACATGACGGATAATTTTTTCGCGCCCGACAGCGGTTACGCGCTCGATCCTGCGCGCGCCTCCGGCGTGAAGGAGCTGCAGGCCCTCGTCGCGGCTTTCCATCGGCGTGGCATGGCGGTGATTCTTGATGTGGTTTACAACCATGTGGGCGAACCGGCGCACCTGATGTTTGTGGACCGGCTTTATTATTTCGAGCAGGACGGCGCGGGGAACCTTTCCAACTGGAGCGGCTGCGGAAACGACCTGCGCGGGCGTTCCGTGATGGCTACGCGCCTGATCATCGACAGTTGTCGTCATCTTGTGGAAACCTACGGCGTAGACGGTTTCCGCTTCGACTTGGCCGATCTCGTGGGGGTGGACGTGCTTAAGCAGGTCGAGGTCGCCCTGAAGCGCGTGAAGCCCGACGTGATCCTCATCGCCGAGCCGTGGAGTTTCCGCGGACACGCTGCGGGCGAACTGCGCGACACCGGCTGGGCCTCGTGGAACGACGGCTACCGCAATTTCGTGCGCGACTACGTGCGCGGCGGCGGCACGCGAGAGAGCTTGGAGTATTACCTGAAGGGCTCGCCGTGGTATTACGCGAAGTGGCCGGCGCAGACTGTCAACTACACCGAGTCGCACGACGACAAGACCTGGATCGACAACATCACCGAAAACCCCAGCGGCAACGGCGACCATCCCACGCTCAACGACCGCCGCCGCACGCACCTGATGGCGGCCTTCCTGCACATGTCGATCGGCATTCCCATGCTTTCGTCCGGGCAGGACTTCATCCGCTCGAAGCAGGGCATCAACAACACCTACCAGATGGGCGATGTGAACGCCCTGGATTACCGGCGCATTTACCGGTTCCCGTCCACCCATGCTTACTTTGCGGATTGGATCGCCTTTCGGCGGTCGGAGCCGGGCCGGTTGCTGCGTCACTTTTCGCGCGCGACCGAGGGGTTCTTTCAGTTTTTCTGGGCGGCCGATACCGCCGCGCCCGCCGTGCTTTACAACGCCGATCATTCTCAAGGGCCGCAGCAGATCCTTTTTGCGATCAACCCCACCATCTATGACGTGACGATCCCGATCAGTGATGAAGTCGCTTTGGGTGATTGGCGGCAACTCGCTGACCAAGAGCGGTTTTTTTCAACCTTTCACGCCGGCGGAGGGCGCCGAGTGGAGGCCAATCTCTACGTTCCCGCACTGGGTATTGGCCTCTGGTTGCGAGAGGGTTAGAAATTATCGGGCGGCAACAAACGCCGTGAATTACCAGCGGTTGCGCAGCCAAAACCCTTGCAAACCAGCGCGACGGCCCTTTCTTTAGCCATCCCGTGCCATCGCGGCGCGGCTCACCTAAATCAGCAAATCAACCACTAGAAAAACGGAGTCCTATTATGGCAGTTAAAGTCGCAATCAATGGTTTCGGTCGCATCGGTCGCCTCGTCTTCCGCGCTCTCGTCGAGCAAGGTCTTCTCGGCACCACCTTCGAGGTCGTCGCCGTCGGTGACATCGTCCCCGCCGACAATCTCGCCTACCTCGTCAAATACGACTCCACGCAAGGCAAGTTCGCCGGCACCGTGACGTCCAAGAAGTCCTCCCCCGACAAGGCCGAGGACGACGTCCTCGTGGTCAACGGCAAGGACATCCTCGTCGTCTCCGCCAAGTCCCCCGCCGAGCTCCCCTGGGCCAAGCTGGGTGTCGAACTCGTCATCGAGTCCACCGGTCTGTTCACCGAGGCCGAGAAGGCCAAGGGTCACATCACCGCCGGTGCCAAGAAGGTCATCATCTCCGCTCCTGCGAAGGGCGAGGACATCACCATTGTCATGGGCGTCAACGACGACCAGCTCGATGTCACGAAGCACAACATCATTTCCAACGCCTCCTGCACCACGAACTGCCTCGCGCCGGTCGTGCATGTTCTCCTCAAGGAAGGCTTCGGCATCGAGGAAGGCCTCATGACCACCGTCCACTCCTACACCGCCACGCAGAAGACCGTGGACGGCCCCTCCAAGAAGGACTGGAAGGGTGGCCGCACCGCCGCCCAGAACATCATCCCCTCGACCACCGGCGCCGCCAAGGCCACCGCCCTCGTGTGCCCCGCCGTCAAGGGCAAGCTCACCGGCATGGCCTTCCGCGTGCCTACCCCCACGGTCTCCGTCGTCGATCTGACCTTCAAGTCCACCAAGGAAACCTCCCTCGCCGAGATCAGCGCCGCCATGAAGCGCGCCAGCGAGACCTACCTGAAGGGCATCCTCGCCTACACCACCGACGAGGTCGTCTCCAGCGACTTCATCCACGACAAGCACTCGTCGATCTTCGACGCCGGTTCCTGCGTCGAGCTCAACAGCAAGTTCTTCAAGCTCGTGTCCTGGTATGACAACGAGTGGGGCTATTCCAACCGCGTCGTCGATCTCACCAAGAAGATCGCCGCCAAGCTCTAATTAAAACTGAGGCATCGCCCACGGAATACACGGAACACACGGAATCGATTCTTCCGTGTATTCTGTGTGTTCCGTGGGCGCTTCGTTTCTGAGGATTCATTTATGTCCAAATTCAAAACCATCCGCGACCTCTCCCTCGCCGGCAAACGCGTGCTCATGCGCGTCGATTTCAACGTCCCGCAGGACAAGGTTACCGGCGCCATCACCAACACCGCGCGCATCACCGCCGCCCTGCCCACGATCAAGTTCGCCCTCGAGCAGGGCGCCTCCGTGGTCCTCATGTCGCATCTCGGCCGTCCGGACGGCCAAAAGATCGCCAAATTCTCCCTCAAGCCCGTCGCGGTTGAGCTGGAAAAACTCCTCGGCACGCCCGTGACCTTTCTCGACGACTGCGTCGGCCCCGCCGTCGAGGCTGCCTGCGCCAAGCTCGCTCCCGGCCAGGTCGTTCTCCTCGAAAACCTCCGCTTCCACATCGAGGAAGAGGGCAAGGTGAAGCTCGAGGACGGCACCTCCAAGAAGGCCGATCCCGCTGCAGTGGCGGCGTTCCGCGCCTCGCTCACCAAGCTCGGCGACGTGTTCGTGAACGACGCGTTCGGCACCGCTCACCGCGCCCACTCTTCGATGGTCGGCGTCACGCTCCCTGTTAAGGCCGCCGGTTTCCTGATGGAAGCCGAGCTCAAGGCCTTCGCCAAAGTGCTCGATAATCCCGACCGTCCTCTGCTCGCCATCCTCGGCGGCGCGAAGATCGCTGACAAGATTCCCCTCATCAACAACCTCCTCGACAAGGCCGACAAGGTCATCATCGGCGGCGGCATGGCCTACACCTTTCACAAGGTGAATCGCGGCATGAAGATCGGCTCGTCCCTCTTCGACAAGGCCGGCGCCGAGATCGTCGCCGAACTCGAAGCCAAGGCGAAGGCCAAGGGCGTGGAACTGATCTTCCCGATCGACTTCGTGTGCGGCAACAAGTTCGCCGCCGACTCCGACACCCAGCCCGCCACGATGGAGAGCGGCATTCCCGACGGTTGGGAAGGCTTCGACGCCGGCCCGAAGAGCGTCGAGCTCTACTGCAAGGCCATCCTCTCCTCGAAGACCATCATCTGGAACGGCCCCGCTGGCGTGTTCGAGTTCGATATCTTCGCCGGCGCGACCAAGGCCATGGCCGAGGCCGTCGCCGAAGCTACCGCCAACGGCGCGACCACCGTGGTCGGCGGCGGAGACACCGCCACGGCGGCCAAGAAGTTCGGCGTGGCCAAGAAAGTCAGCCACTGCTCCACCGGCGGCGGCGCCTCCCTCGAGTTCCTCGAAGGCAAGGCCCTCCCCGGCGTTGTTTTTCTGGAAAGCTGAACCTTACCATCCGCTAATTTTAAAACATCATGACCATTCGTAAAAAACTCATCGTCGGCAATTGGAAGATGAACAAGACCTCCGCCGACGCCGTTACGCTCGTGCAGGAGCTTGTCGCCGAAGTCTGCAAGCAGACCGACGTCGAAGTCGTCGTCGCCCCGCCGTTCACCGCCATCGAAGCCGTGGGCAAGGTGCTCGACGGCTCCTCCCTCAAGCTCGGCGCGCAGAACGTGCATCCCGAGGCCAGCGGCGCCTACACCGGCGAGATCTCCGTCGGCATGCTCCGCGCGATCTTTACCAACTACGTGATCCTTGGCCACAGCGAGCGCCGCACGTATTTCAAGGAGACCGACGCTTTCATCAACCAGAAGGTGCTCGCCTCCCTCAAGGGCCAGCTGAAGCCCATCCTCTGTGTCGGCGAGACCCTCGCTGAGCGCGAAGGCAACCAGACGCTCAAGGTCGTGCAGACGCAGCTCGAGGCCGGCCTCGAAGGCGTGAGCAAGGACCTCGCGACGAGCGTGGTCATCGCCTACGAACCCGTGTGGGCCATCGGCACCGGCAAGGTCGCCACGACCGAGCAGGCGCAGGAAGTGCACGCGTTCATCCGCAGCCTCCTCGTGAAGCTCTTCGGCGACGCGGTCGCGCAGAAGGTGCGCATCCTCTACGGCGGCTCGATGAAGCCCGCCAATGCTCCCGAGCTCCTCACGCAAAAGGACATCGACGGCGGTCTGATCGGCGGCGCTTCGCTTGAGTCCCGCAGCTTCGTGGACCTCATCAAGGCCGCCGCGGCCGCCAAGTAAGGAACCCTCTCATTCGACAAAAGGGCGGCCCCGCAAAGGGCCGCCTTTTTTTGTTCAAGATATACCTGCCGGATCAAGGTCGCGACATGGCTTCCGGACTGGCTTTATGTGGAAAGCGTGATTTTGGTTTTCATAAGGCGTGTGAGTATTTACTACGCTACTCATTCCTACTGGTTCGGTTCCGTTTTCATATGTCGGAAAGTATCCGATTACGCTGAGTGTGATATTCTGATTCTGAGATAAGTCCCCTGTTCTTGGCTTCTTCGAGCTTCGATAACCTATCGGCGGGAGAGATACTCGGACTGCTGTGACTCTCTGCTTCGACTTCGTATAACGAAACCCCTCGTTTTGAGAACAAACCATATCCGTGATACGCGGTAATAATACCTGCGAACACGGTCCAAACGATTCCGAATGGACCGAATACCGGTATTATAAAAAATATTCCTAGTCCAAGGAATACGAGGCCGCCGAAAAAACCGACGGCTGACATTGGCTTACTTTGTTTTAGTCGACCGGAGATCATAATTTTCGATGAACAGTGTTATTAGGCTGCGCTCAGTGTGGTCTATCGTGGTGAGTGGATTTAGCGGGAAAACTGGTTTTGGGTGCCCCAACCTGTTTCGTCAGCGCGTCGGCTTGTTGCCGCTGGCGAGCAGCGTTTCGAAATGGGGCTCGTTGGGTTCGCGGGCGACCGTGGAGACTTCGACGTGGTGGAAGCCGGCTTTTTTCAGGAATCCGTGGAGCGCGCTTTCCTTGAAACCCAGCCATACGTCGGCGTAGAGCTCGTGGGCTTTTTCAAAGTCGTGCTCCTTGAGGTCGAGGATGAGCACTTGTCCGCCGGGGCGCAGGATGCGGTAGGCTTCAGCGACGGCTTTTTCGGGGTGCTGCGCGTGGTGCAAGGCTTGGCTAAGGATGGCGAGGTCCACGGAGCGGTCGGCGAGGGGGACGTCCTCGATGTCGCCGAGTTTGTAGGCGAGGTTGGCGAGGCCGTTCTTCGCGGCGAGCTCGGTGCCGACTTCGACCATGCGGGGCGAGTTGTCGATGCACCACACCTGGTTGACGCGGCGGGCGAGAAGCTGGGAGAGCAGGCCCTCGCCGGCGCCGAGGTCGGCGATGGTGATCTTGGGGGCGAGGCGGAGGGCGAGGTGGCCGATGGCCTCCCACGAGCGGCCGGGGCAGTAGTTTTTCCCGAGCTTGCCGGCGATGAGATTGAAATACTGTTCCTGGTGGGCACGGCGCTTCTGGAGGCTGCGTTCGAGATTGGCGCGGTCCTCGGCGAGTTCGGGCAGCTCGGCGACGGCGTCGCAGGCGGCACGAAGGAGCGAAAGGGTTTTGGCGGGCAGGCCGGGGCGCAGGGAGTAGAAGGCTTTTTTCCCCTCGCGGCGGTCAATCACGACGTCGGCCTGGCGGAGGAGGGCGAGTTGCGAGGAGATGCGCGACTGGGCCATGCCGAGTATTTCCTGGAGCTCGGCGACGGCGAGTTCCTCGCGGAGGAGCAGGGCCAGCAAACGCAGGCGCGTGGGGTCGGAGAGAAGCTTAAGCGTGTCCCATGAGGCGTTCAATGAACGCGACCGTGGGGAAAAGCCGCGCCCTTGGCAAATCCGCAAAACAAAGACGGGGCCATTGAAAATGAGGACAACACAAGAGAGATCAAGGGTGGGGGCACAGTCGGCGCATGAGCGATTTAGTTTTTTACTGGCCTGTGATGAAGCCCGCGTTTGCCCAGTCGGCGTGGTCGCCGTTAATGCCGTCGCCCGCGTCGGTCATCACCAGACGCAGTTCCTTGTAGCGGGTGTTTAGCTCCACGTTGAAGGCCCAGGTGCGGATCGACCGGTCCGAGAGCACGGGCGACTCGGCAAGCAAGACGGGCGGTTCGCCCATTTCCTTCACGTCACCGTAAACTTGGAATACCACGCTGGAGCGCGGGTCTTTCTTCTGCGAATCGTCAATGCCCACCAACGAGACAAAGCGGGTGGATTTATCCGGTATGGAATAAACCGCGAGGGCGTTGGCGTGGGCGCCGATTCCCTTGGCGTAGGTTTGCCCGTCAAGGCGCAGCGGTCCGCCGCCGATGGATTTATTGGCAACGGGTTTGCCCCAGCCGTTGAGCAGCCGGGTGGGCGTAAGGTCGCTTAGGTGAATCGTCGGCGCGGGGGGCGTGATCGGACGCTCCAGCCCTTTGGATGTGGTCTGCGCGGTCGCGGGAGATGCTGCTGCGCCGTCCCAGCCTAGGGCGGTCACGCGGTAGGTGTAGCGGGTGCCGCTCTGCACCGTGGAATCGGTGAATGCATTTTGGAGCGTATGAAAAACCACGCCGTCGTTGCGCTCGATACGGTAGGTGTCGGCGCGCGCATCCGCCCAGGTGAGGTTGACGTGCTTGGAGATGGCTTCGGCCCGCAGCTCTGTGACCGGCGCGGGTGGTGTAACTTCAATTTTTGCAGGTTCGAAGCGGAGCGCCCACTTCACTTCGCGGCTGGTTGGGCTGTTGAGTGCGACCCGTAGTTTCGGACCATCCTGCTGGAAGGTCGCCTTCACGCCGGCCGCGGTGTCGCTCGCGGAAAGGATAACTTCGGCGGAGCGCCAGGATTTTTCCCCGACGGGGAGGACGATGCGGAGTTCGTAGCGGTCGTTTGCCACGACCTTGCTGACGCCGCAGAGGACGGACCTCGCCTCGTCCCAGCGCTCGTCGGTTACATCCACGATGCCCTGGGTCACGTGGCGCGAGGTGCTGAGGAGCTGCGGCACCGTCGAGACCGGGCGGACGGCAAGGATGCGGCAGGAATTGGCCGGAAGCGACGCGGTGATCGTGTCGCGGAAGGGCGCCACGAATTGGTCCGCCCAGAAATCGAAGGCGACATACTCCGGCGCCGGCGGGAGACCGATACGGTCGGTTTTGAGCGAGAGGTTGTCGGTCTTGTCGCTCCAGTTGTAGAGGGCAACGACATCGCGGCGGACGGTCTGGCGGGTGTCGGTGAGCAGCCAGACCTTGGCTACGGAACTCTCAAACACATCAACCGGGCGGGCGGGCAAACCGTGCGCGGGAATGCAGCGTTTGACGATATCGAGACGCTCGGCCGGAGTTTCCGGCATCCAGTCGCTGGTGTAAAAAAGCTGACCGGAAATGGCGGTCCAGGTGGCGTTGAGGCGCGCGCGGTCGAGGGTCATGCTCTTGCGGACGAACACGCAGTCGGGATCGTTCCACCACACCCGGCCGTTGAGAAACCACAGGCGCGAGCCTTGGAGAGAGCCGATGTTGCCACCGGTGTCGGGTCCGACGCGCATGGCGTTGAGCAGACCGAAGGTGCCGCCGAAGGAGCGCATGTTCTGGGACACGCAGCAGCCCAGCAGGAAAACATCCGGCCCGGCGGCCTGGCGGACGAGCTTGGTGCCGTCGCGCAGCGCCTCGATGTTGGTTTTGTCGGGGTTGAAAAACTCGGCGTCGCCCATGCCATCCTCCTTGTAGCCATCGTTGACGTAAATCTGCTTGGTGGCGCTGCCGGTCCAGTAGCCGTCCATTTTAAACAACCGGTAGCCCCAGTCGTGGGCGATGCGTTGCACGATACCGCGCACGTGCTCCTGCGCGGCGGGATTGGTCATGTCGAGACAGGTGCCGCCCCAGACGGTATCGTAGGGTTTCCCCTCGGCGTTTTTGACGAACCAATCCTGATGATCCTTGAAATACGGGTCCTTGTAGTTACCCGCAAAAGGCATGAACCAGATGCCGGGCACCAGACCGAACTGCGAGATGTTGTCGGCGGCCTTTTTCATCCCGCTTGGGTAGGGGCCCTTGGGCGCGTAGGTGGTGAAGTTTTTCTTCGGCCCGTTGTCCTTGATTCCGACCTGCCATAGGTCGTCGATTTGGATGAAATCGAAGCCGAAGGGTTTTAGCTCTTTAGCGGCGAGCGCCGAAACTTCGGGCAGGTGAACCTCGTCGCAGGCCCCGCCGTGTTTCTCCATATACCAAGTGCTGAACCCGGCTTTCTGGAGCGGCAATTTGATCGCATACACTTTGGCGATGGCATCGGCATACGCCTCCAGGCCCAGCCGCGCATCGTCAAACCAGCCGAGGGCAAAGGTCTCGGTGGCGGCGTCCGCGCCCGGTTTGATGCGCAGACGCCCGTAGTCGATCTGGGCCTGCAGGCGGACTGCGCCGTCCTGCACCGGAGAGAAGACCACGCCGCTGCCACGTTCATGGGTGATCCAGCCGCCGACCACGCCATTCCGCGTCGCCGGATCGGCGACGGAAAGAAAGGCGTAACTGCCGGGATTTTTGTCCGGGGCGAGCAAACCTCCGGTGCCGAGCGTGCGCACCTCCGACAATACGACGCCAGTCTCCACGACGGCGGAAACGGTGCGGACTTTGTTGCGAACCACCGGTTCGGCGGAGGCGTTGTGCAGGCTGCCACGGAAAAGCACGAAGGGCAGATTCGGGCAGAGCAGGATCGTGTCGCGGTTGCCATCAGAGCGGACGATCTCGATCGACTGTGCCGCGCCGAACGTCGGGTCCGTCACGGGTTTGACCGACGCCGTGCCGCTGCGATTTTCAAACTTGCCGTGGGTGGCGAACTCCCTGCCAGAGGGTTTGTGAAAAATGGAGAATTCCGTCGCGACCGCATCGTATTCGACCGCGTAGAGCGCGTTTTCCATCTTCAGTTTTTCATTGGCCGGCAAAGCCGGTGTGAGCAGGACGGCGGCGAGAATAATGGACAGGGTTTTGTTCACGGGACTTGACTGGAGGAAAGCGGTTTCGACGGGGTAATTTGCCACCAGCTTTTGTTCACAGTCACTGACTTGCCCGCCGAGAGCGAAGGCAAATTGACGGGAGAGAGACGCCGCAACTAGCTTTCACTTACCTTTGAGTTCAGTTTCAATCGTGTTCGCTTTAGGGTGTGTCCGAGGTGGTGGGCTGACGTTTCAAGAGTTGCGTGCGGAGGTAGGCGTCGGGCTCGGCTTTGCGGTAGGCGGTGAGCCAGAGGCTGGACAGCATCTCGCCGCCACGGAGGAGTTGTTCGCCAATAAAGACGCGGCCGGGAGCGTCGGAGGCGCCGGGTTTGAGGGCGCCGGTCTGGTCGAGTTTGTAGAGGGGCTCGACTTGGGCGTGGGTGGCGGAGAGGTAGGCGAGCACGGCGGTGAAGATCGGGTCGCGGTCGGCGGCAGGTGCTTCGAGGATGCGGGCGGGTTTGGCACGGGGGGCAAGCTCGGTTTCGGTGAGGTTGGTTTTCGCAATGAAGCCGCCGTCAATCCAGGCGTGGAAGCGCGCCCACGTGGTGTAGTGGTGCGGGTTGTCGCCGACCCAGCCGTTGTGGTGCTTGGTGACGTGGAGGGGTTGGGAGCCGTCGCCCACGTAGTGGCCCATCACGCCCATAACGTAGAGGACGTTGGCGCGGGCGTTGGCGACTTCCTCGGGCGTGCCGTATTGCTCGTAGGTTTTGAGGTAGGAGAAGGCGGACTTGAGTTTGCCGTAGTTCTCGGTGATCGACCAGGGGAGGAAGCCGATGAGCTCGGCGACATGATCCTTGTCTTTGTCGGGGTTGATGACGGCAAATTTTTCCGGATGCGCGGCGCGGGCGGCGGAGAGCTGGGCGGCGAAGACGTAGCGGAACTCGCTGAGTTTATCCAAAGGGATGTCGGCGTCGTCGAGGTCCTCCATGTCGAGGTAGTGGTCGGGCTTGTTCTCGTGCTGCAAGGGCAGGTCGGGGGCGTTGCGCCAGCGGTCGGGCTCACCGGCGAGGAAGGCGATGCGGGCGGCGGCCTCGGGGGTTTTGACGAAGGCGGGGAAGTCCGCCGGGAGGCCGGCAAGGGCGAGCTGGTTGACGATGCGATGGCCGGGGTAGTCCCAGGCGCGGCAATCAAGGGCGGCCAGCGGCAGGAGGGCGACGAGGGCAAGTCGGCGGAGGTGCATGAATCTTGGATTGGCCTAGGGGCCGGATGGTTCCCAGCATTTTCCCTCTTTGTCGCTTAGATTTAACGGCAATGATCAGCCTCGAAAAAACCCTCACAATCCGGCAGTGTTTCAGGAATGCGGCGCGTGCTGACGGGAATTCTTTTTTTACTGGCGGTGGGCGGACGCATGCTGGCGGCCGACGACGAGGCGTCGCGGGTGATCGTTCTGGCCAACAGCGATGATCCCGACTCGGTGAAACTGGCGCGTTACTACGCCGAGCGGCGAGGGGTGCCGCCAGCCAACATCATCGCACTCAAGCTGTCTCTGGCGGAGTCCATCGGCTGGCACACGTTTGTGCCGACCCTGTTTCAGCCCCTGCAGGAGGAACTGGTGAGGCGTGGCTGGATTGATGCCATCGGGATGGAGGCGTGGGACTCGCTCGACCGACGGAAATACGCGATGTCGGGGCACAAAATTTCCTATCTCGTGGTGTGCCGGGGCGTGCCGTTGAAGGTGACTGGCGAGATGGATATGCCGCTGCCGACGACCGGGCTGGCGGCGACGGGTGCGTTTCGCACGCACACGGCGGCGGTGGATTCGGAGCTGGCGCTGCTGGCGCAGAGCGGGACGCCGACGATCGCGTTTGTGCCGAATCCGCTGTTCAAAAACGACCGCCCGTCGGATTTAGATCTCGGGCAGATCGTGAAGGTGAGCCGATTGGACGGGCCGACGTTGGAGTCGGCGATAAGCCTGGTGGATCGGGCGATAGCGGCGGAGCAGGGCGGTCTAATCGGACGCAGTTACGTCGATATC
Source organism: Verrucomicrobiota bacterium (assembly GCA_025361935.1). Lineage (GTDB taxonomy): Bacteria > Verrucomicrobiota > Verrucomicrobiia > Opitutales > Opitutaceae > Rariglobus. Next base: position 4,604 of record JANYJB010000013.1, on the reverse strand, counting down.
GGGGGAATTCATCCGGGGGGCGACGTGTGGCTGGAAGACACGGCGAAGCAGATCGCGGCGCTGGATTTTGACGGGGACGTGGATCGGACGCCGAACACATTCCCCGAGTGGGCGCGGTTTGATGCGCCGGCGCTTTATTTCGGCTGGTATACGGGCAATGTGAATGGACCGTTTGTGCAGCCGGGCTTCACGTTTCCGCCGGGGGCGATCGCGTTGCATATCCACAGCTACTCGGCGGAAACGGTGCAGTCGCCGCTGCGAGGCTGGGTGGGGCCGCTGGTGGCGCGGGGAGTGACGGCGACCTTTGGGAATGTGACGGAGCCTTATCTGGAGTTCACTCATCAACCGCAGCTTATTTTGAAATCACTGGCGCGGGGGGATTCTCTGGGCGACGCGGCGGCCTATTCCGTGCGGGTCTATAGCTGGCAGGCGATGGTTATCGGCGATCCGCTTTATCGTCCGTTCAAGGTTTCGTTTGAGGAGCAGTGGGCGCATCGGGATAAGATTGCGCCGGAACTGCGCCCCTACGTGGTGTTGCGACGAATGCGGCAACTGGATCGCGACGGCCAGCGCGACCAAGCGATCTGGGTCGGGCTGGAGGAGCAAAAGACCCACCCAAGCCCGGCGGTGGCATTGGCCATCGCAGACCTGCAAAAGGCGGCCGGTGATGCCGAGGGTGAGCGCATGGCGCTGGCGTTGGTTGTCGCGCGGCGAAGCTTTTTGGTGGCGGATGCGCCGACGGAGGCGGTCGTCGCCCGGCGGTTGGGGGAAGCGGGAGCGCCAAAGCTCGCGTTGGAACTGTGGAGGCGGGTGCTGGGCATGCGCACGCTCACGAAGGAAGTGCGGATCGAGTGGTTGCGACAGGGGCAGGGCGCAGCGCTGGCCGCGCAGGATTTGGATCAGGCCGAACGCTGGCGCGGCGAGCTAAAGACCTTATTGCCTCCGCCGCCGGTAGAAGCCGGCAAGTGATCGCTGTTATATGGAAAGCTGGAAATCAGGAAAGGGCAGGAGGCTGCAATCTTTGTTCTGATCTGGTTCCATCGGGTGTTTCTAAGCGGTAGGAGAAGAAGGGCGTTGGGCATTCGCTACGGCTGCTCATCCCTATTAGTAAGCTCTGTCATACTGAATTTCCGCAGACCTAAGCTTTCTGGCTGCCGACAAAAAAGCTTAGACCGTAATTCTTTATCTTCGGATTTCGCATGCTTTTCGAGGTCATCAATCGCACAAAGAAAAAGCAAAAGAGCTCCATAATCCATCCTATCGTCTTCTTTTGATTTATCACATGCTGCCATCACGTGCTGCACTCTCTTTTTTAATGTGAGGAGTTTGTCACTCGGCGAATCGCCATTGGAAAATATACTAAGTGCTTCGCGGCATCTTTCATCCATATCAAAACGCGAAGCACTCATTTTTGACCAGATCAGAGCTTGTCCACGATCTTGTCGGCGAGGCCGTAGGCGATGGCTTCGGAGGCGTTGAGGTAGAAATCGCGGTCGGTGTCGCGGTTGATGACCTCGATGGGCTGGCCGGACGCGTTGGCGAGAATCTGGTTCAGCTCGGAGCGGAGCTTTTCCATTTCGCGGGCCTGGATGTTGATGTCGGTCGCGGGGCCGACCATGCGGCCGGAGATGAGCGGCTGGTGGATGAGGACGCGCGAGTGCGGATAGAGCAGGCGGCGGCCTTTTTTGGCGCCGGAGAGGAGGATGGAGCCCATCGAGGCGGCCATGCCGGTCACGATGACGGTGATGGGCGAGGTGATCATCTGCATGGTGTCGTAGACGGCCATGCCGGCGGTAATGGAGCCGCCGGGGGTGTTGATGTAGAAATAGATTTCCTTACCGGGGGCGAGGGCTTCGAGGTAGAGGAGTTTTTCGGTGATATCCTTGGCGGTCTCGTCGGTGACGGCCCCCCAGAGGAATATCTTACGTTCATCGAGAAATTTTTTCTGGATGAGCATGGCGACGGGCGCGGCGGATTTCTTGGCGGTGGCGTCGGATTCCTTGTCGTCATCATCCTCGTCATCGTCGGCGCGGGGCAGGGCAGCGGAGAGACCGGGCTGGAGATTATCGAAATGCATATGGGTTCACGTTGAGAAGTGGTTGAGGGTTGGCAAGTGCTCAGGAAAGAAGGTGCGGTATCCAAGTTGAATCAACTCTTCCCTCTGTGGGGCCTGAATTAAGAGATAAGGACGGATGTAGGAGTGAGGTAGACTAAGCATTCAGCATTTTTACATGAGCAAAATATGCGCATGAAAAAATAAAGAACATTCAAGGGATAATAGGCCGGACAGCGTTTAACTATGCAAAGGGAGAATGGTTCTCCCCGAAGTAACTCAAAATAAAACCCACCATGAAAACCCTACGTCTCAGCACCCTACTGGTCATCGCGGTTGCCTCCGCTTCCGCTGCCCTCGCCGGTCCCGGTATCGAATACTGGAATGCCCGTCGCAATCCCGTTAAGGAGCAAGCCCCCGTGGTTACCAATGTTCCCGCCCCTGATACAAAGTGCGAGAAGATGCCGGTAACCATTGGCAAGTTCACCAAAACGGTTGAATGCAGTGGCTCGGTTACCGACACTGCCGCCTGCAAAGGCCATTGCGCAAACCGTTAAGACTGCTCACTCGGAAGCAAAGCCCCGTTCGTAATGATCGGGGCTTTTTTTATGATTATTTCCAGAGGGTGTGAAAATGATGCACGGGGCCGTGTCCGGAGCCGACGGTGAGTTCGCCCGAGGCGGCAATGGCGGCGGTGAGGTAGGCTTTGGCGGCGCGGATGGCGGCGATGGGATCGTCGTGCTGCGGGAGCAGGGCGGCGATGGCGGCGGAGAGCGTGCAGCCGGTGCCGTGGGTGTTTTTGGTGACGATGCGGGCGGCGGGCAGCTCGACCTGTGTAGTGCCGTCGTCGATCACGTCGGGGCTTTCGGCGCCGTCGAGGTGGCCGCCTTTGAGCACGACGATGCGCGGGCCGAGCGCATGAAGGGCTCGGGCGGCGGCGCGCATGTCGGCGAGGGTGCGGATAGGGGCGCAGGCGAGGAGCACTTCGGCCTCGGGGAGGTTGGGCGTGATGATTTCGGCGAGCGGGAGGATGCGCGTGCGCAACGAGGCGACGGCGTCGGGCGAGAGCAGGTGGTGGCCGCTTTTGGATACCATGACGGGATCGACGACGAGGCGGCGAACGTGGTGGCGGCGAAGGGCGTCGGCCACGGTGGCGACGACTTCGGTGGTGCCAAGCATGCCGAGTTTCACGGCGTCGATGCGGACGTCGGCGAAGAGGGTGTCGAGCTGTTGGGCGATGAACGCGACGGGCACAGGATGAATGCCGGTGACGGCCCGGGTGTTTTGCGCGGTGAGGGCGGCGACGACGCCAGTGCCGTAGGCGCCGAGGGCGGAGAACGTCTTTAGATCGGCTAGGAGGCCGGCTCCACCCGAGGGATCTACGCCGGCGATGCTGAGGACATTGGGAATCATGTCGTCAGGCATGGGGAGCGTGGCGTGCAGGGGTGTCAATCGCGGCAAAAAAAAGACCCGCCGGGCGGCGGGTCTTGGGGCGATCAGATGAGGCCGAGCTTCATTTTGCCTTCCTCGGAAATCATCGACTGGTTCCAAGCTGGCTCCCAAGTGATGCGGACGTCGGCGGTGGCGACTCCGGGGACGAGGAGGATCTTGCCTCTCGCGTCTTCGGCGATGGCCGGGCCCATGCCACAGCCGGGGGCGGTGAGGGTCATGGCGACGCCGACTTTGTAGCCGCCTTCGGGGGCTTCGATTTTCTCTATGTCCATCGTATAAACGAGGCCGAGGTCCACGATATTCACGGGGATTTCGGGGTCGTAAACTTTTTTGAGTTGGTCCCAGACGGCGGCGGGGTCGGGGGCGCCGTCGGCCAAAGTCACGGCGTCAACCGCGTGGTCAACGATGGCTTCGCCGATGGCGTCACCATCCTTGCCGTCGATGCGGTAGAGGCCGCTGTCGCCCTGCACGGTGTAGGTGCCGCCTAGCACCTGGTGGATGAAAACCTTGTCGCCGGTGAAGAGGGTGTGTTTGTCGCCGCTGGGGATCTGGGTGACGACGACTTCGCGGGAGAGGGTGCGTTCTTTGGACATGGGAAGATGGCACTAATCGGACTTATAGGACCTATGGGCCTTATAAATCCTATGGAGAGCCGTTACTTTTTGAACTTGGTTTTGATAAGGGCGATCAATGCGGCGTGGAGGTCTTCGTTGTCGAGCTTGCCGAGGACTTCCTCGAAGAAGCCGAAGACTAGGAGTTCGTGGGCTTTGGTCGGATCGATGCCGCGGGCTTGGAGGTAGAACTTCTGCTCCGGCTCGATGCGGCTGGTGGTGGAGCCGTGGGAGCACTTTACGTCGTTGGCCTGGATCTCAAGACCGGGGAGGCTGTGGGCCTGCGCGGTGTCGGAGAGCATGAGGTTGCGGTTCTTCTGGTAGGCGTCGGTCTTCTGGGCGTCGGGTTCTACGATGATGAGGCCGGAAAAGATGGTCGTCGCGGTGTCGAGGAGGACGTTTTTGTAGAGGAGGTCTGATGTGGTGCGCGGCGAGACGTGGGTCTGGAGCGTGCGCTGGTCGAACTCCTGGGTGCCTTCGGCGATGGT